>JBCCBC010000182.1:0-6097 GCA_039814435.1 Pseudomonadota bacterium | reverse complement strand
GCGGATGTGAAACTATCGCTGGCCGCAATGGCAGCGCCCGACCCACGGGACCCGTGGTATGTGCCAGCCCCGCTAGAGGGTCGGGGCTTTCCCAAACGGGTCGCCCTTTGCGTTGCACCAGATGGCATGTCTGTCGCGGATGAGGTGCGCGCTGCTTTGGCAACGGCTGCGGACACACTCAGGGGCGCTGGATGGACGGTCGACGAGGTCGCAATCCCATCAATGCGCCGCGCCGCGGACATAAATGCCTGCCTGTGGATGGCGGAGACGCAGATCGCGGCCCAAGACCTGATAGAGCGCGAAGCGGAGCCTGACTCTCAATTCGTGTTTGAACAGATGTCCAGGCTTGCAGGTGAAGTTGGCCTGAGCGATCTGATGTCAGCGCTGCAAGCCCGTGCAGCGCTTGTGCGGGACTGGGAGGTGTTTTTGCAAGACTACCCGGTTGTTATGTGCCCGGTGTCTGGGGCCTTGCCCTTTCCCCAACAACAAGACGTCAGTTCGCCAGAGGCTTTTGACGCAATCTATGAGGCGCAGTTGGTCCAAAGGGGCGTTCCGACCCTTAGTGTCCCCTCGCTGACAGTGGCGACCGGGGAAACGGATGGGCATCCATTCGGCGTTCAACTTATTGCGTCGCGCTACCGCGAAGACATCCTGTTCGCCGCCGGTTTTGATCTTGAACGCACGACGGCGCTGCCCACAGTAGCGGAGCCGGATTGGGACTAAGAAAGCCCCCTCCCTTTCGCGCGCGTACCGAGTTGGCTGAGGGCCCCCATTTCATTCGCCCGGCTCTTAAAGCCCAAGGTCGCGCAAACGCCTGTCCTGCCGGTCGGCCAAGGCCTCAACCTCGGAAATCGCCGTTTGCGTCAGCCCAGTCCCCGGCTTGCGCAAGGTCGCATGCGCAATGATCCCCTGTTTGGCAAGCGTGTACTTTCGGATCGCAAGCCCCAGGCCGGGCTGTGCCTCGTATCGGATCATCGGCATGTAAGCGTCAAAGATGTCTCGGGCGCGTTCGGTTTCGCCAGATCGCATTGCATCGACAACCTGTCGCATCATTTGCGGGTAGCCAAAACCGGTCATGGCGCCATCCGCACCGCGCAGCATTTCCTCGACCAAGTACATCCCGCCATTGCCACACAGGATCGAAATGCGCCGCGCCCCGGCATCCGAGGCGGCGCGCAACGCGCTGATCTTTTCGAGCCCGGGCCAATCCTCGTGCTTGAGCATGACACAGGTTGGGCACGTGGCGACGATCTCAAGCACCACTGAGGTCGAGATTTGCACTCCCGTGGCCAGTGGAAAGTCCTGCAAAACAAAAGGTGTATCACCCAAGGCATCCGCTGCATTCTGAAAGTAAGTGAGGATTTGCGCATCTGTTCGCAGGCCCATCGGGGGCGCGACCATGACACCCGCGGCACCAACATCCATTGCCTCTTTGCTCAGCGCAGTCATGCCCGCAAAGCCGGGCGCTGAAACACCGACGATCACAGGGACCGGACAGCGGGACGTCACGCGCCGCATAACGGCGATGGACTCTTCAGCCGAGAGTTTCCCCGCCTCTCCCATCATGCCCAATATTGTCAGCCCATCGGCACCTTTTTCGATGTAGGCATCGACCATGCGATCAATGCTGTCAAAGTCCAGCGCTCCATCCGGCAAGAAGGGCGTGGCGGCGATGGTGAACACGCCCTTGGTGGTTTCATTCAGCATGATTGGCTCTTTGCATTCTATGTGAAAGCGACAAACGGATTTGGCCCAATGCCGAACTCACTGCCACTTGCGTGGGTTCGACCACGGGCAAGCCGATCGCGTCTTCGAGCGGGGCGCGGTAGCGCGCCATGCCCGCACACCCCATGATCAGGACATCTGCGCCGTCCTGATCGCGCAATGCCTTACCGGTGGCGATCATGGCCGCGACGCTTTTGGTCTCGTCCGCCAGATCAGCCACGCCAAGTCCCAGAGCGCGGTCGCCTGCAAGCCGATCAAGGACGCCCATAGCCCCAAAGCCACGCAAGTGTCGTGGAATGGACGGTGGCAGGATCGACATCACACCGAACCTGTGGCCAAGCGTCAAGGCCGTCATCACTGACGCCTCCTGAATGCCGACGACGGGCAGCGCTGTCTGATCACGCAGCGCGAATAGACCCGGATCACCGAAACACGCAATCACATATCCTGCCGCATCCTGCTGAGCCGCGGCGAGCGCCAGCATCGGCGCGATGGTCAGATCGGCCTGACGCTGGCTTTCAATGCCTGGCGGGCCTTCGGACAAGGTCATGCAGCGGATTGGAATGCCAAAGCTCCGCAAGGGATCAACAGCCGCATCGATGCCATCCGTGACCGCTTGGGACGCGTTTGGGTTGATCACAATCAGCGTGTTCATGCGCCGGGCCGCGTCGCGGTTTGCACCTCAATTTGATACCCTTCGGGATCATTGAAGACGAAGGCGCGGATACCGAGTGCGTCATTCACGAAGATATCTGACAAGTCGTCGAAGTCCTTAGCTTGCGCGTAGGCGTACCAGTCATCGACGCTTGGCACACGGATGCACAGCTGCACCGGCTTCACCGGCGCCCATTTGTTCATCCCCTTCGTCTCATCCACCAACCCGACATGTGCCCCGGGACATATCCGGTAGATTTTGCACCACCCCTGATCAATGGCCAGCGGCAGGCCCAAAACGTCTTCATAGAAGCGCATCGCAGCCGGAAGATCGCGATAGTAAAAGAAGGTGATTGCCAGTTCGTTGGCCGCATCGGGTCTGTTCATGTCGCCTCCGTCCCTGAGGAGTTGCCTGTCGGTTTGGTGGCCAAATACGGGCGGTCGATCCACTGACCATTGCCAGCCTTTCCAAAGACTGCGCCGTCCTTCACAAGGGTCTGACCCCGCAGGATCACATGCTCTGGCCAGCCTTTGACTCGGTACCCCTCCCACGGGTTGTAGCCGACGTTATCGTGCAAATCATCCGCGCCATAGGTGACTTCCTTTTCCGGGTCCCAAATGACAACATCTGCATCCATCCCGACCGCTAAAGCGCCCTTTCGCTCTAGCCCGTAAAGTCGAGCCGGCACGCCAGAGGTCAGTTTTGCAAAGGCCTCTGCGCCCCCACGCCCCTTGGATATCGTTGCGTCAAACATCAGCGGCAGCCGCGTCTCAAGGCCGGGCAAGCCGTTTGCAATTTGATGAAATCCAGCATCCGGACCTGCCGCCAGTTTACCGGTCTCATCAAAGCGATATGGTGCATGATCCGATGACACGAGGCTGATCGTCTCGTCCTCCAAAGCACACCACAGGGCCTCTTGATCCGATGCTGTGCGCTGGGGCGGAGAGCACATCCATTTCGCGCCCTCAAGACCGGGCTTGTTCAACACGTCAGCGGTCATGAACAAATAATGCGGGCAGGTTTCAGCCCAGACAGGCGCGCCGCGCGCTTGCGCTTGCTTGATGGCGGCAGCACCCTCGTGGGTCGAAATGTGAAACAGCATTACGGGCTGATCGAGATATTCGGCAAAGTGGCAAATCCGCTCAACCGCCTCGATCTCAGCCGTTCTGGGGCGGGATTTGGCATGGTCGCTGGGGCTGGTGTGGCCTGCACGGATCAACGCCTCTTTGGCTTGGGCGATGATTGCGTCATTTTCCGCGTGAACACAGACCAAAGCACCGTTCTGGCGTGCCAGCGCGAAAATCCGCAACAGTTCTGCATCATTGAGTTGAATATTGTAGGTCGTAAAGACCTTGAGCGAGCGGTGGCCACGCCCGATCAGCGTTCCAAGGTCGTGCTCAAAGCCTGCAACGCCCGTATCTGTCAGCGTCATGTGAAAGGCATAATCGATCATTGCACCTCGGGCGGCCCGGGCAGCGTAGTCCGCAACTGTGTCCGCCAAAGTTTGCCCGCTGTTTTGTGCGGCAAAAGATATCACGCTGGTTGTGCCGCCCATCGCGGCCGACAGAGTCGCGATTTCAAACGTATCGGCGTTCCACTGGCCCATGCCGGACATCTGTTCAATATGGGCATGCGGATCAACACCGCCGGGCATCACCCATTTGCCTTTTGCGTAGACTTCAGACTGGGCGTCCGCAATCGGCCTGCCCACAGACACAATTTCTCCTTTGGCGATTGCCAGATCGCCTTCGATGATCCCTTCAGGCGTCACGACGCGGCCTTCACGGATGACAAGGTCTATGTTGGGCAATTTCAGTCTCCGCCTGTTTTGAACGCGTTAGGTTGGTTTACCATGCAGCGAACCTATCCAATCTGCAAAGTGGAACAGGTGGGCAATTCATCTAGATTTGGTAGGTGGGTCGAGCTGCAACAGCCCAAACATTCACTAAGAATCGTATACGGGCGAAACGACACTTAATGTGGTTTTTTGTTCTGGTTCTGAGGCACTTGCATCGCTGGAAAGGGGTCGCATAATACCATGGGACATCTTTGATGGCGCCAAACAAAGCCGACGACCAACTCAGGTGCGACCCGCCCGAAAAAGGACACCTCTTTTGACACTTTCGCATGCTCCGACCGAAGACATCGAAAACACAGACACGCTTGTCGTCGGTGGTGGGCAAGCCGGCCTCGCCATCAGTGAGCATTTGAGCGCAAAGGGCGTTGCGCATGTGGTTCTAGAGCGCGGAGAGATCGCGCAGCGGTGGCGCAGCGAACGCTGGGATAGCCTCGTGGCCAACGGACCGGCTTGGCATGACCGCTTTGCCAGCATGGAGTTTTCCGATGTCGGACCTGACGGGTTTGCGTCCAAACACAGCGTCATCCGATATTTCGAAGAGTTCGCCACAAAGATGAACGTACCCATCCGATGTGGGGTCGATGTTACTTTGGTCGAACCAGCGCCCGACGGGGCTGGCTATATGGCGCGAACGTCTCAGGGGCCGATCAAAGCCCGCAATGTTGTCGCCGCAACGGGACCGTTCCAGAACCCGGCGATACCGCCGGTCGTGCCCGAATTGGCGGGGGTCACACAGATGCACTCCACCGCCTACCGGAACCCGGGTGCGCTAACGGAAGGCGCCGTTTTGGTGGTCGGCGCGGGCTCATCCGGATGCCAAATCGCAGAAGAGATCCTCGCGAGCGGGCGTGAGGTTTACCTGTCTGTCGGCCCGCATGACCGCCCACCCCGCCGTTATCGCGGACGCGACTTTGTCTGGTGGCTGGGCGCTTTGGGGAAGTGGCAAATGCGTCGCCCGGCGGAAGGGGCCGAGCATGTGACCATCGCCGTCAGCGGTGCAAACGGCGGCCAAACCATCGACTTCCGGCGGCTTGCTTCCAATGGCATGACCTTGCTTGGCATGACGGACCGGTTCTCAGATGGCATTCTGCACTTTGCCAACGATCTTGGCCGCAACATCGCACGGGGGGATGCCAACTACCTCTCGGTTCTGGACGAGGCAGACGCCTATATCACGGCCCAAGGGCTCGATATGCCGCCCGAGCCTGAGGCCCGGATCATCCGCCCAGACCCCGCTTGCCTGACAGAGCCGGTCCTGCAACTTGATCTGGCGCAGGCGGGCGTGCGCACGATCATTTGGGCGACCGGTTTTCGCCAGGACTTTGACTGGCTCAAAGTGGACGCCTTTGATGACCAAGGCACGCCGCAGCATGATCGCGGCGTGTCCGTGGTGCCGGGCGTGTACTTTCTGGGTCTGCCCTGGCTGTCGATGCGGGGCTCGTCCTTTATCTGGGGCGTTTGGGAGGACGCAAAGTATCTGGCGGACCACATCTCCATCTCCCGTGAGCGCTGAGGATGCAGACCGAAGACCTCTTGCGCCATCTCATCGCGTTTCCGACGGTGAGTTGCGAGCCGAACCTCGCCCTGATCACCTTTTGCGCTGATGTGTTGCGGCACGTCGGAGCCGAGGTCACGGTGATCGAAGATGACACTGCCGCAAAGGCCAACCTCTATGCCACCATCGGCCCAAAAGATCGCCCCGGGGTTCTGCTGTCAGGGCACACGGATGTCGTTCCTGTGGCCGGGCAACGCTGGACCGTCCCGCCGTTTGAGTTGACGGAAACGGACGGCAAGTTTTTTGGCCGTGGCACGGCCGACATGAAGGGGTTTGTTGCCTGTGCGATGGCGGCAGCGCTTCG
>JBCCBC010000083.1:0-10810 GCA_039814435.1 Pseudomonadota bacterium | reverse complement strand
CTTATTTCACAATAATCCTACCTGTTTTAAAACTATTGTCCGTACCTAACTTAACAATGTATATGCCACTAGAGGCATAGCTCATATCTAGGTCATAAGTGTATAAATCACCTTGTTTTGAAATATTATTAAACACGATTTGTTGACCTAGCATATTGAATAGTTTAAATGTAAGAGGACCAGAATACAAAGTTTTCAAATCAATTTTAAATTGATTATTTGGCAAAGTAGTGATTGTGAAAGTACTGTCTTCTAGCTCAAAATCATCAACACGCGCAGCCTGGGAGGCCGCCTATCTGCGTACGCCCCATGGCGATGTTGTAGCACTGTCCTAAAGGCTTCTCTGGTCGAAAAGATCGCGGGGGTGCCGCGTCAGCGACGCGGGCTGGCCCTGAACTGCAGCCGTGGGGACGAGGTCGGACGCTCTTTGCTTACGCAAATTCGCCCCGCCCACCGTCCCAAGGCCTTGTCGCTATGTGTTGCAGCTATTCGTCTACATCATCCATGTCCGACTGGCCCGACAGGTAGCGGCGCACATGGCTCCAACTGAGCCCGATGCCCAGCACGACCGACAGCGCCAGCAGCCCCAGCCACGTGTTGAGGTTGGCGTTGTCGAGCGTCAGCAGGCCCAGATCATAGAGCACCCACAGCCCGGTGCCGACCAGTGCGAGCACCAGCGCCATGCCAAACCCGCCAATCGAGCGCAGCGTGGCGCGCAGGTAGATGATGTAGCCAACTGTCAGGATCAGCCCGAGCAGGACAGCAATGGACAGGTTTTGTCCGCCGTACTGCGTCACCCAGGCCGCGTAGTTGTAGGGCGTCGGATTGTAGGTGGCGGCAAGGAGGCCAAAGGCGAAAAGCCAGCGCAAGAGAAAGCCCATGGATGGTGTCCGTTATGTTGCTGTGGCCGTGTTGATGCCGTGAACGCGCAGGTGTTGCAACGCTGGGATGCCTCCGGCGGGGATATTTTAGGCTGGAAGAAATGTAGAATGCGGTTTGCCAATGGCGCACGCGTCGCTATACGGGCGCGGGTTTGCATGAAAGGGATCAGCATGGCCAATGTGGTGGTTGTCGGCGCGCAGTGGGGCGATGAGGGCAAGGGTAAGATCGTCGATTGGCTCAGCGAGCGGGCCGATGTCATTGCCCGCTTTCAGGGGGGCCACAACGCAGGTCATACGCTGGTTATTGATGGCGCTGTCTATAAGCTCCATGCTTTGCCTTCTGGCGTTGTGCGCGGCGGCAAGCTGAGCGTGATTGGCAATGGCGTTGTCCTCGATCCCTGGCATTTGATCAGCGAGATCGAGACCTTGCGCGGACAGGGTGTCACCATCACCCCCGAGACGTTGATGATTGCCGAAAACACGCCGCTGATCCTGCCTATCCACGGGGAGTTGGACCGCGCCCGCGAATCCCAAAACTCGGTTGCCAAGATTGGCACGACGGGCCGCGGCATTGGCCCGGCCTATGAGGATAAGGTAGGTCGCCGCGTGGTGCGTGTTGCGGATCTGGCGGATGCCAAGACGTTGGAATTGCGTGTGGATCGCGCGCTGATCCACCATGACGCGCTGCGGCGCGGGTTGGGCCTGGACCCCGTGGATCGCGATGGTTTGCTGGCCAAACTGAACGAGGTCGCTCCGGCCATTCTGGAATATGCCGCACCGGTCTGGAAGGTGATGACCGAGGCCCGCAAAGCTGGAAAGCGTATCTTGTTTGAAGGCGCGCAAGGCGCACTGCTGGATATCGACTTTGGCACCTATCCTTTTGTCACATCCTCCAATGTCATTGCTGGTCAGGCCGCTACGGGCGTTGGGGTCGGCCCGGGTGCCATCGATTTTGTGCTGGGTATTGTCAAAGCCTACACCACCCGTGTGGGCGAGGGGCCGTTTCCCACTGAGCTTGAGGATGCGGATGGCCAGCGGCTGGGCGAGCGGGGCCATGAGTTTGGTACCACCACAGGGCGCAAGCGCCGTTGCGGTTGGTTTGATGCGTGCCTTGTGCGCCAGACCTGCGCCACCAGTGGCGTGAATGGTATTTCGCTGACCAAGCTGGACGTGCTGGACGGGTTCGAGACCCTGAAAATTTGTGTCGGGTACGAACTGGACGGCGTGCGCATGGACTACCTGCCGACGGCTGCGGATCAACAGGCCCGCTGCACGCCCATTTACGAGGAAATGCCCGGCTGGTCTGATTCCACAGAAGGTGCGCGCAGTTGGGCGGACTTGCCGGCCAATGCCATCAAATATGTGCGCCGGGTCGAAGAGTTGATTGATTGCCCTGTGGCCCTACTTTCCACCTCACCCGAGCGGGAGGACACCATCCTGGTCCGCGACCCATTTGCTGATTGAGGGGCCTTTTATGGCGTTGAGCTACAAGACAAGAAAGCGGTTGTCGTTGCTGATCCTGGTTGTGGGGTTGCCGCTCTATATCATTGTGGCAGTCAATCTGGTCGGCCTGTTTGAACGCCCGAGTATCCTTGTCGAGTTGCTGATATATGTCGGGCTTGGTGTCATCTGGGCTTTCCCGCTGAAATTTGTGTTCAAGGGGATTGGTCAGCCTGATCCTGACGCCTGAGCGTCTGCCACTTTGTACGGGTGATGACGTAGCACTGCCAAAGAGCCGTACTTCCGCCCACCTGTTTTTCGCCCGTTTCCACGCATCTTGCACCGATTTTGAGCGTCGCTTTTTGCGAGCGGATGTTGGTTGGGTCGATATGGAACCAGACCTGATCGCGCTGTAAAAAGGCGTGTTCGAGCATGAGTGTTTTCATCTCGCGGTTCATGGGGCCGCCCCAATGCGGTCTGGTCAGAAACGTGAATCCGATCCCGATGTCGTCCGGCCCTTCGGGTGCTGGGTAGTAACGCGAGCATCCAATGATTTGCGCGCTGGTCGGAACTTGCGCGACAAGCGTGCCTCGGGACGCCAAGAGTGCGTCGAAATAGGGGTCAAACACCGACCTTTTGTACCTGTGACGGGCCGGGTGCCCCGCCCAGATGGCCAGATCGCTTGCAGCATCGGCCAGCGCGTCGCGATCATCAGCCCGCAGTGGCCTAAGGGTCAGCATGTCACTGTGCAGATACGGTTGTGCGTCAAATTCCATGTGCTGAGGTGAGCATAAAAAAAGGCACCCTCGCAAGGGTGCCTTTGGTGTTTGGGCCGAAGCGTGCGGGTTATCCTGCAGCGCGTTCATCCGGGCGGTAGCCGATATCGCCGGTCACGGCAAAACGTCCGCCTTTGATCTTTTCGATCTTGCCGGCGCGCAGCAGTTGGCCGAACGAGCGCAGCCCGTCTTCGCGGCTGAAATCACCCTGTTCGACTTGGCGCACTTTGGTCATCAGCTGTGGGCGCGAGAATTGATCGCGTCCTTCGACAAAGCTGAGATAGCTTGCTGCCGCTTCAAGCAGTTCGGGCAGGTTGTGTGCCCCCATGTCCGTGGCGTAGTCAGCAAAGCTACCGGCATCTTCGGGCGCAGGTGCTGCGTCTTCGATGGCCGCCACGCGGCGGGGGCGCACGGGGCCTTTTGGTGCGGCTTCGACATCGACGCGCTGTTCGGCGACGAGTTTGAGCGGGGCGGGCCGGTTGGTTTCGGGCCGCTCAGCCCCTTTGCCACGTGCGGCAGGGCGGCGTGGTTTCACAACCGAGGCGAGGTCAGAGCGGAACGCTCCTTCGTCCTCTTCGTCGGTTTTGCCGATGCCGTCATCCGCCTTTTTCGCCATGACGGCGGCCTTGAGGTGCGCGAATGCGTTGCGGCGCCGCGAGCCTTCGGGTTCCTCCATCTGGTTGTCGGCTTCGGCCATCAGGCGCGAGACGTCATCGTCTTTGACCTCTTGCTCTTTGGCTTGTGCCTCCGCAACGACTTCGGCTGCGGTGTCCTGAACTTCGTCCGCACCGTCATTCGTTGATTGGGCTAGCTCGGCTTCGACTTCACCGAGTTCGGCCATCAGTTCTGCCTCGTCCTCGAGGGACAGCGAGGATTCGGGCGCGTCTTCTGCGTCGTCGTTGACCTCCTCGATCTGGCCGCTGGCAACGGCTGCATCGATATCGGCGCGCTTGACCTTGATGATGCGGGCGCGGCGAGGGGTTGCCTCCGCGTCATTCGTGTCCGGCTGTGCTTCGTCCTGTTCGCCTGTGTCCGCCGCTGCGTCTGCATCGTCAAAGAGGTTCTCGCCGGTGCCGTCGGCGTGGCTGTCGTCGCTGGCCTCATCTTCAGCCATCAGTGCGGCAAGGGAGTCGAGGCCGAGGTTTTCATCCTCGTCTGTGGTCGCCTTTTGCACGTCTTCTGGCACGTCCTGCACAACTGCTGCGGGGCTCTCCGTTTCGGAGGGAGTGTCGAAACGGGCAAGGATGGCTGCGATATCGTCGTCATCATCTGTGGCGGCGTCATCTGCGTCTTGCGCGTTTTGGCTGTCTTCGATCTCTTTCGCGGCCTCGTCCATCACGGACTGGGGCGTGGCGTCGGAATCAGTGATGTCGCTCCGATCAGCGATCGAGGTGACGTCTTCGGCATGCTCGTCTTCGAACATGTCGTCATCTGCGGCCTCTTCCTGGCTTTTGGAGACGACAGCGCGGATGCGCTGCAACTTGGCGGCGATGCTGTCGGGTGCGGCGACGGGTGCGGGTTCGACCACCTGTGCAGCGATCTGTTCCGCGTCGTCTTTTGCCGCGTCCTCGATAGCGTCTTCGAACATGTCGTCATCACCGTCGGTGCCGGTGCCGGTGTCGCTGTCGGTTTCGGCAAAGAATGCTTCGGCCTCCGCCTCTGTCGCGTCGGACATGTCGGCATCGATCACCGGATCGGAATGCGCGTCGTCTTGGTCTTCGACCGTCAAGGGAGCGTCAGTGTGTGCACTGACCACGTCGAGGATCATGTCATCGTCCTGCACGTCTTCGACAACTTCGGGGGTGATATCGTCCGTTTCAGCAGCTTCTTCTGCTGGCGTGTTTACATGCGCTTCGGTCTCATCTGCGATGAGGTGTTCCGGAGTGGCATCTTCTGCGGCTGCATCAGGTGCAATCTCGACGTCAGCAACCGATGTGGCTGGTGCGTCTGGCACGATCAGGGCAGGCGCTGCAACGCTGGGCACCGCGGTTGCGGTCTCTTGTGGAGCGTCGAGTGCGGCATTTTCTGCCGGATCTGCTTCGGGGTCGGCGTCATGTGCGCTGAGCACGATGCGTCCTTGATGCTCGCGTGCTTCGACCCGGCGCGAAATCTCTCGCTCGGCGATGCGTGTCAGCATTTCGGCATCTGGTTGCGGGGGTTCTGCCCCGAAATACCTGTCATCAGAGGCGAGATCGCGAAAATACTCCGCAATCGCCTTCATCGTGCCAAAGCTGTCATCAAATCCTTCCAACGTGCACGAAAACGTACCATAGGATACTGTCAAAATTTTATTGTTACTCATCATCGGATGCTCGTCCTCTGCCGATATGCGGAGGTCTGTTAAAGACGCAATGCCGGACCAAAGCGGCCCGAATCTGTGCCATGGAGGGTATCATTTCAGGGCGACATTGTGATCTGTTTCCGAAAATTGCATTAAAAACCCATGACCACGCGGATTGTTCACAGTTTTAACCCTATCACCCTGATCGGCGGTGGCGAAGCGTCGCGTGCCGATGTGGATGCGGCTCGCGCTCTTGCCCCGACTTGCGTGGCTGCGGATGGGGGCGCAGATTTTGCGCGTCGCCACAATGTCCTGCTCGAGGCGGCTGTGGGCGATTTCGACAGTATCAGCGCCGAGACCCTGTCCGCCTTGCCGGACGCGGCGCGCATTCATGTCGCGGAGCAAGACAGCACGGATTTCGAAAAGGCCTTGCGCCATATTGCGGCTCCGGCGGTTGTGGCTGTGGGGTTTACGGGTGGGCGCATTGATCATCAGCTGGCTGTTTTGCATGTGCTTGTTGCCTGCGCCGACACCCCTTGTGTCGTGCTGGGCGCGGAAGAGATCGTGTTTTTGTGCCCCAGGCAGATCAGCCTGCCGACCAGTGCGGGCGATGTTGTGTCTCTGTTTCCTTTGGCGGCAGTCAGCGGTGCCTCAGAAGGGTTGAAATGGCCGATTGACGGTCTCGCCTTTGATCCGGCCCGTTTTATCGGCACATCGAATGAAGCGATCGGGCCGGTGACGTTAACCATGAACGACCCTGCGATGATCGTCATTCTGCCCCGCGCCTATCTGGGGGTGGTTACGCAGGCGCTGGCGTCTCAGCCTCCTGGCGCGCGATGGACCGTTCGCGCAGGACAATATACAGCCCCGCCCCAATCGTGATGCAGATGCCCACCGAGGCCAGGCCGTTGGGCAGGTCGCGAAAGATCAGCAAGCCGATGACGGTTGCCACAGGGATTTCCAGGTATTGCATAGGCGCAAGCGTGGCCGAAGGTGCATAGCGCAGCGACCATGTCATCAGCAGATGCGCAAGCGTGCCAAGGATCCCGATGGCAGCCAAGAGTGCCCATTCTGTCGAGTCCGGTGCAATCATCACCAGCGGTGCGATTGACGAGGTTTGGCTGGCCCAGAGTAATGGGCCCATGATCACAATGGCCATGATGCCGCTGACCGCTTGCAGCCCGATAGGGTCTGTTTCCTTGGCAATCTGCCGCGTGACCAGCATGAAGATCGAGAAATTCACAGCCACAATCAGCGGCAGGAAAGCGGGCCAGCCGACTTCGGCAAAGCTGGGTTGAACCACAAGCAGTGTGCCCACAAAGCCCACGATGCAGGCATAAAGCCGTCGGCTGCCCACTACTTCGCCCAGAACATATTTGCCCAACAGCAGCATCAGGAACGGCATCACAAAGGCAATTGCCACCGCGTCGGCCAGGGGCAGGTATCGCAACGCCATAAACATCGCCCCGATCCCAAAGATGTGCAGCGCGGTGCGCAATGCTGTCAGCCCCAAGATCCGCCCCCGCATTCTCCACGCCCGTCGCCCCAGCCAGACAATCGGCAGCAGGATCATCGCCTGGATGGCAAAGCGCACAAAGAGCAGCTGCCCCAAAGGGACAGACTGCCCCAATAGTTTGGCCACCGCGTCCCCCATCGGGGCAACGATGCAAAAGCCAAGCATGAGAAGGATGCCGAGGAGTGGTCGGTCATGCGTCATGGCCGCACGCTAGCAGGGGAGGCGCGAAACACAACTTTGGTTTTGCGACCGGGGTGATGCGCTTTGGCGTCAGGTGGCAATCGTGTGCGAGGTCGGGTGCTGGACTGTTCCGCGCATGGCGCGAAAGGCGCCCACCCACCGACCCCTGCACGGCGTGCGCGTTCAGCAGTTCGGGACGTTCACGGCCAGTCCGCCAAGCGATGTTTCTTTGTACTTGTCACTCATGTCGACACCGGTTTGCCGCATCGTTTCGATGCAGGCATCTAAGGGCACCAGATGTGTGCCATCGCCCCGCAGCGCGAGGGAGGCGGCCGACACAGCCTTGATTGCGCCAAGCCCGTTGCGTTCGATGCACGGCACCTGCACCAGCCCACGCACCGGATCGCATGTCATTCCGAGGTGGTGTTCAAGTGCGATTTCTGCTGCGTTTTCGATCTGTTCCGGGCTGCCCCCCATCACGGCGCACAGCCCGGCGGCCGCCATGGCAGCGGCGCTGCCCACTTCTGCCTGACAGCCCGCCTCAGCCCCAGAGATCGACGCGTTGAATTTGACCAGCCCGCCAATGGCGGCTGCTGTCAGTAGGAAATCCTCAACATGGGTTTCGGACGCGCCGGGTACGTGGTCGAGGTAGTAGCGCAGCGTCGCGGGCAACACACCTGCTGCCCCGTTTGTGGGTGCGGTTACGACTTGGCCACCAGCGGCGTTTTCCTCGTTCACGGCCATGGCGTAAACACTCATCCAGTCATTGATCGTGTGCGGCGCTTGCAAGTTCATCCCGCGTTCCGCTTGCAAGGCGTCATGGATTCCCTTGGCCCGTCGTTTGACGTGGAGCCCGCCAGGCAGGGTGCCATCGGTTTCAAGGCCGCGCGTGATGCAGTCGTTCATCACTTGCCAGAGCCGTTTGGTTCCGGATTTGAGATTGTCCGCGCCGCCGCGCGCTTCCTCGTTCTTGCGCTTCATGTCGGCGATCGACGACCCCGACGCCCGCGCCATGTCGAGCATCTCTGCGGCCGTTTTGAACGGGTAGGGCACGGGCGCGCCTTCGTCGGTGTCTTTGCCCGCGGCCAGTTCCTGCTCGGTCATCACGAACCCCCCGCCGATGGAGTAGAACACCTGGCGCAGCGTGACGTCCCCTTGGGCGTCGGTCGCCATCAGGATCATCCCGTTGGCGTGCCCGGTGAGCACCGTGTCATAGTCAAAGAGCAGGTCGGTTTTGGGATCAAAGCGCAAGGCGGGCAGTCCGTCCGGGTGCAGCATGCCTGTTTCTGCAAGAGTGATGAGTGTTGTTTCGGCATGCGCGTGATTGTAGGTATCAGGAGTAAACCCAGCCAAGCCGAGTACGGTGGCCCGGTCTGTGGCGTGCCCGACCCCGGTGAAGGCTAGGCTGCCGTGCAGGGAGGCCTTGAGCCCGGCAAATTGGAAGGGGGAGGCACGCATCACGTCCAGAAACCGCGCGGCGGCGACCATCGGCCCCATCGTGTGCGATGAGGAGGGGCCGATCCCGACCTTGAACATCTCGAAAACGGAGAGGAACATTAAAGTGCGGATCCTTCTGGTGGGTTTGGTGGGCGCGGGGCGCTGAACGGGGTATCCCCCAGCCCTTCGGCTATGATTGCGCTTTGCACGGTCTGTGACTGTTCGAACCGGGTGGCAAAGGCAAGCAGTCTGGGGTGATGGGCAAGCGAAAACCAGCGGGGGCCGCCATAAAGTGCGCACCAGCGCAGCAATGGCCCGAGGTAGCAGGCCATTGCGCTGGCTGTGCTGTCTGTTCCGGCCTCCAGCCAATCCGTGTCGGGTGCATCGGCCAGCAGTGTCAAAAGTCGCGTGATCCGCGCCCGGGTCGGCACGCGCAGCTCTTCAATATCGCCGTTCGTATAAAGGTGTGGGTAGAACAGCATGCGCTGGCTGGGGTGCAGACTGTTGCCAAGCCAAACCAGCCATTTGAGTGCAGAGGCACGCGCCGCACCTGCGTCGGGAAGCAACCCGCCATGACGCTCGGACAGGTATAGCAGGATCGCGGTGGTTTCAAAGATCGGGCCGTCGGGGGTTTCAAGTGTCGGGATCAGCCCGTTGGGGTTGATTGCGAGGTAGTCTGGATCGCTTTGTGCGTTGGTGCTGCGGTCGACGAGCCGGGTTTCGAAGTCGACACGTGGGTCAGACAGGGCAAGCCGCACGATCAGCGAGGCGTTGTCCGGGGCATAGTGGAGCACATAAGTCATGGTGCTGGGATAGCCGAATAGTGGTGCAATGCGTGGTCGTAATGCGACCTTTTGCGATGGGTTTCGGGCAGCCTGCGTATGTGCCTGTGAACGATCTGCGTGTGAGGCTTAACCTTGGTTTAACCAAGTTGGCATTGGATGACCGCAGGAGGATTGCCTGATGCGTTGGATCATTGCCCTAATGTCGTTGCTTGCCTGCCTCATGCCGTGGCGCGCGGTTCTGGCCGAAGATGTCTCTGCGGTTACGCTGCTAGATGCGCTGATTGAGCGGACGCCTGGTGTTACCCTGAACCGAATGCGAGACCGACCTGAGGCCTTTGTGCAGGAAGCGGCGGGGTTGATCCTGGGATATGGCGGTTCCGACGGGTTGAGCGCTGAAGACGTCGAGACGGCCATTGCCGCCGAGCTGGCCCGCTTGCGCGCACGCGAGTTGCGTCGATTGCTGGATGCGGATCTGAACGGTGATTTGTCGGTCTCAGCGGAGGAATTGGATGTTCTGGTCGGGGCGGCAAGTGCGACGATGCGCGGGCGGTTGATGGTGTGGCACCGCGCCAGTGATTTGAACAGGGATGGGACGGCAAGTTGGACGGAGATCCGGGCCCATGCCCGTGCAGTGGCCGAAGCAGGCCTAAGCGCGCAAGCTCGTGCGGCGATGCGGGCGATGATGGTGTTTGACCTGAGCGGGGACGGGCGCGTGCACATGAATGAGGTGCTGGATGCGATGGACGTGTTGCGGCCCCCTGCGTGATCCTTGCCGCGTAGTGCGCCCTGTGCAGTGTCGCGTGATCCAAAGGCGCGCCTGCGGCGCACGCGATTCTGGATTGGCGCGATGCCACCAGTGAAGCGTGTCAAAACCCATGTGGTGTTTGGGTTATGGGCGATTGTTGATGCCCCGATCGATTGGATCGACGAAACGTTAGGACCGCGCGGTTGCAGCGAAAATTGGGTTTCCGTTTTTAGTGCGAACTTGGAAACTTGGATGGCTTGCGGCCTTATCTGATCTGGTTATTCCGACATTGCCGAATGCCTGCTGGACTTGCCACGGGATGACAGTGTCAAAAAGGTCGGGCGCACGGCAAATGTCTTTTGATGAAAACGCTTTGCACCATCTGTCTGGCGATTTTCGCCAAATGTCGCGTTTTGGCGGGCCTTTTGTCGACCTGTGGGGGTCGCAACGGCGCAGACCTGTCATTATAACGCCTGCAACATTTGGGGAGTCGTCACATTATGTCCGGAGAGCTGTCGCCCATCGACAAGGCCAAATTTGTCGCTGCCAAGCGTGCCGCTGACTATGTAGAGGATGGCATGCGCGTCGGGCTAGGCACGGGGTCTACGGCTGCGTGGCTTGTGCGCTGTTTGGGAGAGCAGGTACGTGAGGGGGGTTTGCGGTTTAAAGGGGTACCCACATCCACCCGCACGGCGGATCTGGCTCGGGAGGTTGGTATTGAGGTGATCAGCCTTGATGAAGCCAAGTGGCTGGACATCACTATTGACGG
>JBCCBC010000179.1:0-6228 GCA_039814435.1 Pseudomonadota bacterium | reverse complement strand
TGCCAAAGCGGCGCTGGGCGTTGAAACTGGCGTAGAATCGGCGTTTTTGGGTGCGTTCGTTGAAGAAGTGGCGGTAAATCAGCCGCTCTTCCTTCATGCCGGTCTTGATCCAGTCACTCTCAAAATAGTCAAAGCTCTCGATAAAGTCGGCGTCGTTGTCATCAAGGAAGCGGTGCGTGTATTCGGCGGACTTGATGGCCATGCAGTCACCCGACAGCATGTAAAAATGGGTCGCGCGCGGAAAGGCATTCACCGCACTCTCCACAGCGTACAGGGTCGCCTGAACAAGGCTCCACTCTCCCCACCCGCAGCGGATCCTGCGATAGGCAAAGGTGACATTGGGGTTGTCGTTCAGGGCTTTGCGAATCTGGGCGAAATGCGCCGGGTTGGCGCGCGCGTCGAAGTGAATCGACATGTAGTCCCCGGCGGCGGTCAGCCGTTCCGCCTGCTTGATGATGGCATCCGGGTCCTTGTGACACAGCAGAATGTAGGCGATTTTTGCCATTTTGGAAACTTAACTGCCTCTTTACCTCAGATTGTTTACGTAGATAAAGCTAAGGAGAGATTGAATAAACAAGATTTCTTTGGTTTTTTGGAAACCTGTGAAGTTGCACAAGAATGCAGCAAGGTATGAGGGACGAGCAGTATGGGATTTCCCGGCACATGGATGACGGAAAGTGAAAGCGTTGTGTACCGAGTGGTGCCAAAATGCGCCTGCTCAACCATCGGTCAGATTATGTTCTATTCCGACCATGGCAGTTTCTTTGACGGCGACATCCACGACGCCCAAGGCGGCATGCACAAGTGGGCGCTGGAACCCAGCCAACCGCTGATCACCCAGAACGTGAAATCACATGGCAGCTACGCATTTACCTGCGTGCGCAACCCCTACACGCGCATTCTGTCCTCGTTCTTTGACAAGATCTGCGGCATCCAGCGCAACGGCAAGCGGTATCGCGGCAACCTCGTTCCGCTGTTGATCCAGAAATACGGTATTGAAGTGGGCGGTGATGATGGCAAGCAGGAGTTTGACCAGATCCAGTCCTTCCGCCGCTTTTTGCTGTTTGCGCGCGACACCATCCGCTGGCGCCGCCCAATGGAGCCGGACATTCACTGGTCGGGCATGTCAGGGCATGTGTCGACCTTCATTGTGAACGGCGGGACGTATGACAAGATCATTTGGACCGAAAAGTTCAACGAGGGCATGGAAGAGGTGATGCAGGCGGTATCTTCACCGCATGACGTGAACATCACCGAGATCCCGCGATTCAACGAATCCGAAGGGCACGGGCCCAAGCGCGCCCATCCGGTCGAGGATTACTTTGACGATTTGTCGATGCACCTGGTCTACGAGATCTACAAGCGCGACTTTGATCTGTTCAAATATGACTTCGAGAATCCCGGGAATAAGATGCCCGTGGCCGAAATCGATCTGGACGAGGTCCACAAAAAGCTTGGTGATTGACGCGGGCGCACGGCACGTGCGCCTTACTTAGACCCTCTTGCCGCTTGCTTTGAACGCGGGCCATCCTCGCACGCATCCCAGCAAACCGAGAGTAGCGCAGCCAAGCTGCGCCTTACCGGGCAACCGCAATGACATCCGCAATCCGCGCCGCGATGGCCGCACTGCCCTTGTACGATGGATGGATCAGGTCAGCACTGTGAAAGCTGGTATCGCCGGACGGGACCACATCGGCCAGTGACACGTAGGTTACCCCGCCATCCCGTGCGGCCATGCGGGTCAGCCGCGCTTCGAGGGCGTTGCCATAGGCCGCACAATGATCGATCGCAGAGGGCACACCCGGCGTGCGCAAATAGCCCACATAGATCACCCGCGCCCCGCTGGCACGCGCGCGGGCCACAACATCCACAATCACACCGGCGCTGCCATCCGGTGCCACCAGCCGATCCAGTTGCGCATTGCACCGGCGACACCCGCAGGCCAGCCACAGATCGTTGCCGCCCCCGTTCAGGATCACCCAATCCCAATCCGAGGCCACGTATTGCGCCCCGATCCGCAATCCAAGACTGCCAGTGATGGGCAGCGGGTACAGATACTGCGCCCCCACCACGGATCGATCGACAACGGGCTGGTTCAGCCGCCCCTCCAGCTGATCCGCGACGGACTTGCGCGCCCCTGCGTTGACCGCAAACATGCTGTCGCCCATGGCCAGCAGACGCGCGCCGCCATTTGTCGGCACCGCTTCGGTGCAGCCCACCACCCAGAACAGCGCCAGAACGCTCAGCCAAATTCGCATCATCATCCCTTTGTGCAGCTCATGCCTGCCACCTTGACCCACACATCCTGCAAATTGATGAAGGCGTGCATACCTCTTGCGCGGACAGGTGGCACCGCCTACATCCCACCTCCATGGCCCAAGGTAAATCAGACCCCAACTACAAAGTCGCTGCCGAAAACCGGCGGGCGCGGTTTGACTATGCCATTGAGGACGACATCGAATGTGGTCTGATCCTCGAAGGGTCCGAGGTCAAATCCCTCCGTCAGGGTGGAGCGAACATCGCAGAAAGCTATGCGGCGGTCGAAGATGGCGAGCTGTGGCTCGTCAACTCGTACATCGCGCCCTACCTGCAGGCCAAATCCTTCAAACACGAGGAACGGCGGCGGCGCAAACTGCTGGTCAGCCGCAAGGAGCTGTCCAAGCTGTGGAACGAAACGCAGCGCAAGGGCATGACGCTCGTGCCTATCGTGCTCTATTTCAACCACAAGGGGATGGCCAAGCTCAAGCTGGGGATCGCCAAGGGCAAAAAGCTGCACGACAAGCGCGACACCTCTGCCAAACGCGACTGGGGTCGCCAGAAACAGCGGTTGCTGAAACAGGGCTAACCCTTGCCACGCCGCGTGCACGGCGTTACCCAAGGGCGTTTTTGACGGCGCCCAAAGGGAGTGAACCCCATGTCAGACGATCCCAAGACTCTTGTGTCCACCGCTTGGCTGGCCGACCACCTGAAGGACCCGGATATGCGGGTGCTGGATGCGTCGATGTACCTGCCGGATGCAGGGCGGGATGGGCGCGCTGAATATGACGCCGGCCATATCCCCGGCGCGCGGTTCTTTGACATCGACGAGATCAGCGATGCGCGGTCCGATTTGCCGCACATGGCCCCGCCTGTGGAAAAGTTCATGTCGCGCATGCGGGCAATGGGTGTGGGGGATGGGCACCAGATTGTGGTCTATGACGGGGCCGGGCTGTTCAGTGCAGCCCGCGTGTGGTGGCTGTTCAAGCTGATGGGGCACCGCGATGTGGCCGTGCTCGATGGTGGCTTGCCCAAATGGCACGCCGAAGGGCGCGCGGTCGAAGACCTCGCACCTGTGGTCAAAGACCGCCACCTGACCGTGCGGTTTCAAAACCAGCTTGTGCGCGACGTCACCCAAGTCAGCCAGGCTAGCAAGCTTGGGGCCACGCAAATCGTAGATGCCCGCGCAGCCCCCCGGTTTCGAGGAGAGGCCCCAGAGCCGCGCGAAGGGCTGCGGGCGGGGCACATTCCGGGCGCGCGCAACGTGCCCTACGCCACGCTGCTGAACGATGACCAGACAATGAAATCCCCCGACGCCACCCGCGCTATTTTCGAAAGCGCAGGCGTTGATCTGTCCCGCCCTATAATCACCAGCTGCGGCTCGGGTGTGACGGCTGCCATCCTCGGCCTCGCGCTTGAGCGGATGGGGCACGACCACTGGTCGCTCTATGATGGCAGTTGGGCAGAATGGGGAATGTTCCCCACCGTACCCGTCGCCACAGGAGACGCATAATGTTCGAAGACCTGAGCCCGCAAAAACCAGACGCGATCCTGCAACTGGTGCAAATGTTTCGCGATGACACGCGGGCAGACAAAATTGACCTTGGGGTCGGGGTGTACAAAGACGCCAGCGGCAACACGCCCGTGATGCGGGCGATCAAGGCGGCAGAACAGCAGCTTTGGTCGCGCGAGACGACCAAGTCATATGTGGCCCTGACAGGCGATCCAGGCTTCAGCGATGCGATGATCCAGCTGGTGCTGGGGGACGCGGTGGCGCGCAACCAGGTCTCGGCCGCAGCCACGCCCGGGGGGACCGGGGCGGTGCGCCAGGCGTTTGAGCTGATCAAGCTTGGCAATCCCGACGCCCGGGTGTTTGTGTCTAACCCCACATGGCCCAACCACCTGTCGATCCTCAGCTATCTTGGCATGGAAACGGTGCTTTACCGCTATTTTGATGATGACACGCGCGGCGTGGACTTTGACGGGATGCTGGCCGACCTCAAGACCGCCAAAAAAGGTGACGTGGTGCTGCTGCATGGCTGCTGCCACAACCCAACGGGCGCGAACCTTTCGGATGTGCAATGGGATGCCGTGATCGCAGTGCTGCAGGACACGGGCGCAACGCCCATGATCGACATTGCATATCAGGGCTTTGGCGACGGGCTGGATGCGGATGCCGCAGCAACGCGCAAGGTTGCGGCATCGGTGCCGGAATGCCTGATTGCGGCCAGCTGCTCGAAAAACTTCGGGATCTACCGGGAACGGACAGGCATCCTGATGATGGTGGCAAACGACACGGACACGGGCGTGGCACAAGGCACGCTGGCGTTCCTCAACCGGCAAAACTATTCCTTCCCGCCCGACCACGGGGCGCGGTTGGTGACGATGATCCTCAACGACGACGCACTGCGCGCCGATTGGCAAGCCGAACTCGAAGAGGTGCGGCTGTCGATGCTGGGCTTGCGCGAACAGCTTGCGCGGGAACTGACGGCACAGTCCGGGTCCAACCGGTTCGGCTTTCTCGCACAACACCGGGGCATGTTTTCGCGGCTTGGCACAACGCCCGAGATGGTGGTGAAATTGCGCGAAGATCACGGGATCTACATGGTCGGTGACAGTCGGATGAACATCGCTGGACTGAATGGCGAAACCGTCCCGCGCCTGGCCGAGGCGATCGTCAAGGCGGGTATCTAACCCTTCATTGTTCTTCAAATATGCAAAAGCCCGGTCCGCACCATGCGCGCCGGGCTTTTTTGTTGTGGATATCGGCAGGCCCGTAAGCGGCACAAAAAAAGACCGGGCGCGAACGCCCGGTCAGGTGATTTCTCAAGACTGGTAGGAAGGAGATCAGCCTTTGGAGAACTCGGGATAGGCTTCCATGCCCAACTCGGACATATCGAGACCGTTGATCTCGTCCTCTTCGCTGACACGGATACCCATGACGGCCTTGAGGATGAACCACACGATCAGCGATGCAACGAAGGTGAACACACCGTAGGCAACGATACCTGTGATCTGTGCGCCCAGTGTCGCGCTGCCGCTGAACACAACGGCCAGGGTGCCCCAGATGCCTGCGAACAGGTGGACCGGGATGGCACCGACAACGTCATCGATCTTCAGCTTGTCGAGCAGTGGCACTGTCAGCACAACGATCAGACCACCGACGGAACCGATCAGCAACGCGCCCAGCAGGGACGGTGCCAGCGGCTCGGCCGTGATGGATACCAGACCGGCAAGTGCGCCGTTCAAAACCATGGTGAGGTCAGGCTTTTTGTACAAAATCTGCGTCAGGATCAGAGCAGATACTGCACCGGCAGCCGCCGCCATGTTGGTGTTGGCAAAGATGCGCGACACGTCAGACACGTCGCCCACAGTGCCCATCGCCAGCTGCGAACCACCGTTAAAGCCGAACCAACCCAGCCACAGGATGAATGTACCCAGTGTGGCAAGTGCCAGGTTCGAACCAGGCATTGGGTTGACGGAACCGTCCTTGTATTTGCCCAGACGTGGGCCAAGCACGATACAGCCAGCCAAAGCAGCCCAGCCACCGACAGAGTGTACAACGGTCGAACCGGCAAAGTCAGAGAAGCCAGCTTCGGACAACCAGCCGCCGCCCCACTGCCAGGAGCCGGAGATGGGGTACATAAAGCCTGTCAGAACGATGACGAATATCAGGAAGGGCCACAGCTTGATGCGCTCAGCCACAGCACCGGACACGATGGACGCGGTTGCCGCAACAAACACCAACTGAAAGAAGAAGTCCGACCCGACAGAGGCATAATCAAGTGCCGCATCGGCTGCGGACACACCAACGGCGTCCAGAACGGTCAAACCACCAATGGCAAAGTAGCCGTTGAAGTCGCCGGGATACATCGTGTTGAAACCGACCATCCAGTACATGATGGCCGCGATCGAGAACAACGCGATGTTCTTGGTCATCTGCATTGTCACGTTCTTGGAACGGACAAGGCC
>JBCCBC010000009.1:0-25945 GCA_039814435.1 Pseudomonadota bacterium | reverse complement strand
GGGTGCGCCGCTTTGTGGGCGGCCAGTTGGCTGATCACTTCGGTTGGCTCGAACGGGAGGAGCAGCTTGGTGACGTCCTTGGCCCGTTTTTGCAGCACCTTGAGCGAGGCACCGACACCACACGCGATGGCGAATTTGATCATGGTCTGCAGCTTGGCGGGGCCCGCGATACCGATATGGACGGGGATGTCGATCCCGGCAGCCTTGAGGCTGTCGGCCCACTCGATAATCGGGCCAGCCTCGAACGCGAATTGGGTGGCGAGCGCCATCTGCGCATCGCTGCGATTGGCGAAATCCTGTTTCCAACGCAAGGCGTCATCCACATTTTGAGTTCCACCCTTGGGATCAATGTCCTTGTTCCCCTCGGGGTGGCCGGCCACGTGCAAATGCTTGAACCCGGCTTTGTCAAAAGCGCCGGTTTCCATCAGCTGCATTGAGCTGTGGAAATCGCCATGCGGCGTGTCCACTCCGCCCGCCAGCAGCAAGGCCTGATCCACCCCCGCTTCGCCTTGGTAGCGGGCGATCCAGTCGGTCAACGTGGCTGTGTCCTTGATGATGCGCGCTGGAAAATGGGGCATGACAGGAAAGCCGTCAGCGTTCAGCCGTTTGGCGGTGGCAACCATGTCAGCGATCGGCGTCCCTTCGATATGGGCGATGTAGACGCGGGTCCCGGCGGGCAGGATGGCGCGAAAGTCGTCGACCTTTTCGGCAGTGCGCGGCATCACTTCGATGGAATAGCCATCCAGAAATGCTTCAACCTCGGGGCTGAGTGACCCGGGCACCGGGCCCGAATTGGCGTCCTTTTTGAAATTCAGCAATGCCATTGCAGCACCTTTCGGGGGTTTGGGGGTGGCGCGTTACGCCCAGCCTTCGTTGTCGATCAGCGCCTTGATGCGCGCGGTGTCGTATTCAGTTTCCAGACGTGACGCTTCGGCGTCGGCCACGCTATCGGGGTCGCCGTCCACAGCATATGGATCGGCCTTGCGCCACTCTGCCAGATAGGCATCGGCGTCCTTTGCGTTGACCTTCATTGCGGCGCGATCGATGGCCTGCTCAAAGCGTTCAGGCAGCTGGCGTTTTGAGCCACGCCGCCCTTTGCCCACAATCACTTGGGCCGGGATATCCCGCCAGTAAACGATGGTGACGTCAGGCATCTGATTCCTCCACTTCAGTTGACCTTGAATACGGCACAAGGTCTTTGCGACACGGCTTGTTTTCGACAAAACCACAGGCGGTTGCGACCTACACGCGTGACGTGAGTCGCTTGTGCAACAGGTGTCAAAATTCAGCTCCCCCTCTCTTCGCGCACAAGCGAGATGCGGTAAACTTCAAATAATTCATAAAAAAACGTCGGGCAGGACATAATGGTTATTCGGGTGGATCCCCACAAGCTCGCCTATATGGCGGTGCCAAAAGCAGCGTGTTCGTCGGTCAAGGCCACGCTGGCGACAATAGATGCCGGGTTGGCGGCCGAGAACGCGCACGGGTTTGGGCAAAAGCAGGTGCATGGCCTTTACCCGACACAGCGGTTCCGGATGCATCGGTGGGACCGCTTGCAGGAGTATTTTCGATTTACCGTTGTGCGTGATCCATTGACGCGGCTGCTTGCCGTTTACAGCAACCGGGTCGTCGGCCTGCGTGAACTGCACAACTGTCGCAAGATCAAACGCGGTCAGGTCAGTCTGCCTGCGGACCCTGATCCGGACTTTTTCTTTCAAAACCTCAGCGCTTATGCCTCCATCTCTTCTGCGATCAAGCATCACGCATTGCCGACGGTGGTCTTTACCGGGTCGGATCTGACGCGATATTCGCGCGTTTATCGCACGTCGGACATCCCGGAGTTGGCCCAAGACTTGTCCGCGATCATCGCCCGCGATGTGATCGTGCCGCATTTCAACTCAAGCGACACACCCTTGTCGTTGAGCGATCTGAAACCAGACACTCTATCGGCGCTGAGGACGCGGCTTTGCCACGAGTATGCGCATCTCGAAGACTATTTCGAAAATCCGTTTGGACGGCGTTTGTTTTCCATGGCAGCCTAACGCGCGCCTTGCCACTTGCGCGGTGACGCGACAGGGCATATCGTCAAACCAACTCGATATGAAAGGCGCAACAAGATGGCGCCAAAGCGTCCCCACGGTGCGGGCGCGCTCAAAAAGCGGGACCCCCAAAAGGGGTTCCAACCCGTGCCGCGTGCCCCAGGATCGCCCGAGCTTTATGCCGCGCTGGATCTGGGTACGAACAGTTGTCGAATGCTGATTGCCGAGCCGCGAGGCGCGGGGTTTCACGTTGTCGACAGTTTCTCAAAGTCCGTGCAGCTTGGGCTGGGCCTTGAACGGTCCGGACTGTTGTCGCGTGGATCAATGACGCGGACCGTGCAGGCCTTGCGCATCTGTCAACAAAAGCTGAAGCGCCACAAAGTCCGCCGCATGCGGCTGGTTGCGACCGAAGCGTGCCGGCGGGCCGCGAACGCGCGCGAATTCATCAACCGCGTGCACCGCGAAACGGGCCTGTTGCTCGACATTATCGAGACCGAGGAAGAAGCCCGCCTTGCGGTGATCTCCTGCGCGCCGCTTGTCAGCCCCAAAACCGAAAACCTGTTGGTTGTGGACATTGGTGGCGGATCGACCGAGCTGGTGTGGATCGATCTGTCGCGCGTTCCGGGTGCCGACCGCCCGCAGGCGATCATGCGGTTGCATTCAGGCTTTGTTCAGGCCGTCTCTGACGTGCCCGAAGCACGGGTCGTTGACTGGATCAGCGTCCCCCTGGGCGTGGCGACACTGCGCGAGCAGTTCAACGATGTCGAAGACGATGCCGCGCGTTTTGCGTTGATGAGTTGGTATTTTGAGGAAAACCTGGCTGACTTTTCACCCTATCACGCCACAGAACAGACCGAGCGGTTTCAGATTGTTGGCACATCCGGCACCGTGACAACGGTCGCGGCGTCTCACCTTGGTCTGAAACGCTATGATCGCACCAAAGTGGATGGGTTGCGGATGAGTTCGCAGCAGATCGATGCGGTAATCCGGTCCTACCTGACGATGGGGCCCGGAGGACGGCGGGCAGACCCGCGCATTGGGTCGGATCGCCATGCGCTGATCATGTCGGGGGCTGCGATCTTGCAGGCGTTGATGCGATGTTGGCCGACAGATCGGCTGTCGGTTGCTGATCGGGGACTGCGCGAAGGGCTGCTTTATGCTCAGATGAGTGCGGACGGCGTGATTGAGGACCAGTCCGCCTGACACAACCCGCCTTGCTGCGCGCAACCGGGCGCTGTAACGGGACGGTTCACATGAAAGGCGGCAGACGTGGCCAAGACTCCAACAGGTAAAAATACATCCGGGCGCGGGCAGCGCGACCTCAAGGTCAAGGTCAAGAGCGCACGCGGGCGCAAACTGTCATCGACCAGGTGGTTGCAGCGCCAGTTGAATGACCCTTACGTCAAGCGTGCGCAGGCCGAAGGGTATCGCGGGCGCGCCGCCTACAAAATTCTGGAATTGGACGAAAAGTACCGGTTTCTGGTGCCCGGGGCCCGCGTCGTTGATCTGGGTGCCGCGCCGGGGGGGTGGTGCCAGGTGGCGGTCAAACGGGTGAATGCCCTGAACGAGCGATCTGGCAAGGCTGTGGGCACCATTTTGGGCATCGACCTGCAAGAGATGGAACCCATCGCCGGGTGCGAATTGCACCAGCTGGATTTCATGGAAGATGACGCCGATATCCAAGTCAAAAACTGGCTGGGTGGCAAAGCCGATGTGGTCATGTCGGATATGGCAGCGTCCTCGTCCGGACATAAACAGACAGACCACTTGCGCATCATCTCGCTATGCGAGGCGGCGGCCTATTTCGCGTTTGATGTATTGGATGACGGTGGCACGTTCGTCGCCAAAGTCCTGGCCGGTGGGGCAGAGGGCAGTCTTCAAAAACTGCTCAAACAGCGTTTCGACAAGGTGGCAAATGTCAAACCGCCCGCGTCGCGCGCAGACAGTTCAGAAAAATTTGTAGTCGCGACGGGGTTCCGGGCCGACGTCGACGACGCCTGATCGGTCGAACGAGCGCACGGCGTTTTGCTGCAACCGTGTCAGATCCTCTGCCGATAAGACAGAGCGATGTACGCGCGGCTTTTGCGCGGACGTATCAATGGCCACGTCATGCTGACGTAACAATTCAAAAACACGACTGTGGCGTGGGGGGAGTGTGGGATTTGAACGCATGGCGACTGGTACCGGCAGACTGGTAAAACAAACGATAAGCAGAGCAGGGCGCGACAGCAGCACCGCACAAAAGGTTCTGACAATTCGATTTAAGTGGCGCAACACCTTTACGCACGAATGCACCCAACCTCCCGCTATGCTGGTACACGTGACAAAGATCGCCGCATTTTTAACGGTTGAGTGAGGTGAGCGCCCGCGTTTTCAGGGCATCCCACTGGTTTGGACGCGCGCGCAGGTCGTCATTGCGGCGTGCGGCCCGCAACGCAATCTCTTGCTGGCGGATCAGTTCAAACAGGCGCATGTGGCGCGGGGTATTGCCTTGAAACCAGGTCATGATGCCAGGGCCTAGCGCACCACGCCGGCGACGGTATGACGAGATTTCGGCGCTGGCGTGGCAGTATCAGGCAGGGTCAGATCGAAAGACGGGCTGCGTGCGTGCCCCGTTCGCGGTACGGGGTCGTATCGTAATGGGCCCGGTAGCATTTGGAAAAATGCGATGGAGACGCGAAACCGCAAGCCAGTGCGACGTTGATCACACTCATATCTGTCTGCATCAGCAGGTTGCGCGCCTTTTGCAGGCGCAACTCCATGTAGTACCGCTTGGGGCTGCGGTTCAGATAGCGGCGGAACAACCGTTCAAGCTGGCGCGTGGACATGCCCACATCCTTGGCCAGGATCGATGGGCTGATCGGCTCTTCGATGTTCTGTTCCATGATCTGGATGACCTGGCTGAGTTTCGGATGACGCACGCCGATGCGGGTCGGAACGGACAGGCGCTGCGTGTCCTGATCAGTCCGGATCGAGGAATAGATCAGCTGGTCCGCGACCGCATTGGCAAGTTGTTCATCGTTGTCGTCTGCGATCAGCTTGAGCATCAGGTCGATAGATGACGTGCCGCCCGCCGTGGTCAGACGCTTTTCATCCACGACAAAGACGGATTTGGTCAGTTCGACCTCCTGAAACTCTTCGGCAAAGCTGTCCTGGTTTTCCCAGTGGATCGTCGCGCGTTTGCCGTCCAGCAAACCGGCCTTGGCCATCGTGAAGGCGGCTGTGCACAACCCTGCCACCGGCACGCCCTTGCGGGCCTCGCGGCGCAACCACCCAAGCAGGCGTTTTGTCGTGGCCGACTGCACGTCGATCCCGCCACACAGCATCACAACGTCGTCACGCCCGACCTCGTCCAGATCCCCATCCAGTTTGAAACCCGTACCGGCCGAGCAATAGGCGATGTCGCCGCCTTCGCCGATGATGCGCCAGCTGTACAGCTCGCGCTCGGCCATCCGGTTGGCGATCCGCAAACTTTCAAGGGCGGCGGCAAAACAAAGCAGCGTGAAGTTATCAAGCAGAACAAACACAAATCGTTTTGGTTTGTCGACCTCTTGGCGGGTCTGTATCGCCGGGCGCGTGGTGGACATCGCGGCAGTGTTCCTGATCTGGCGGACTGTCCCCGTGGACAATCCATGTTTTCAGCCTGACGCGGAGCATGACCACGGGTCAATCCTCCCGTCAAGAGGGCGAAATTGTGATATGGTCACCGGGCATCGGCTTTTGTATAGAGGATCCGCGATCATGGGATCGCTAACATTTTTGCGGAGAGAAAAGATGAGCAATTGGACAAAATCTGACTGGCGCGCCAAGCCCCGGATACAGATGCCCGATTATACCGACACTGCGGCGCTGAACGCGGTTGAGGCGCAGCTTGCAAAGTATCCTCCGCTGGTTTTTGCAGGCGAGGCGCGGCGGCTAAAAGCACATCTCGCCGATGCATCCCGTGGTGACGCATTCCTGTTGCAGGGTGGCGATTGTGCCGAAGCGTTTGACCAGTTCAGTGCCGACAGCATTCGCGACACCTTCAAGGTGATGTTGCAGATGGCGATGGTTCTGACATACGGGGCCAAGGTTCCCGTGATCAAACTGGGCCGCATGGCCGGCCAGTTCGCCAAGCCCCGCTCAGCGCCCACCGAAACAATTGATGGCGTTGAACTGCCAAGCTACCGCGGTGATATCATCAACGAGCTTGCGTTCACCCCCAAGGCCCGCATCCCGGACCCAGCCAAGATGTTGCAGGCCTACACCCAGGCCGCCGCAACCTTGAACCTGTTGCGCGCCTTTTCGACGGGCGGCTTTGCCGACATGAATATGGTGCATTCCTGGACCCTTGGCTTCACCGAAGGGGCAGAGGCAGAAAAGTATCGCGAGATCGCAGCCCGCATTCAGGACACAATCGACTTCATGGCCGCAGCGGGCATCGACGCAGACACGACCCATGAGTTTTCATCCGTTGAGTTCTACACCAGCCACGAGTCGCTGTTGCTGGAGTATGAAGAGGCGCTGACACGCGTTGATTCCACCTCCGGGAAATGGCTGGCCGGGTCTGGTCACATGATCTGGATCGGGGACCGGACACGTCAGCCCGACGGGGCACATGTTGAGTTTGCAAGCGGCGTACAGAACCCCATCGGTCTCAAATGCGGACCCACAATGACCAGCGACGACCTGAAACTGTTGATGGCCAAGCTGAACCCAGAAAACGAAGCGGGTCGACTGACCTTGATTGCCCGCTTTGGAGCCGGATCAGTGGGTGAGCACCTGCCGCGCCTGATCAACACCGTGCGCGAAGAGGGCGCAAATGTCGTCTGGGTCTGTGATGCGATGCATGGCAACACGATCAAATCCTCGACCGGGTATAAAACGCGGCCCTTTGACAGCGTATTGCGCGAAGTCCGCGAGTTCTTTGGCGTGCATGCCGCAGAAGGAACAGTGCCTGGTGGCGTTCACTTTGAGATGACCGGACAGGACGTGACCGAGTGCACAGGCGGCGTGCGCGCTGTTACGGACGAGGACCTGAGCGATCGCTACCACACGGCCTGCGATCCGCGCTTGAACGCCTCGCAGTCGCTTGAACTGGCGTTTCTTGTGGCCGAAGAGTTGTCGAACCTGCGCAATGACCGACGCGCACGCGTCGCCAGCTAAGACGCCCGTAAAGACAAAAAAACGCGCCTCGATCCGGGGCGCGTTTTTGTTTGTGGATTATGCCGCGTGGCAGCGTCAGTCGTCGCTTTTGACAACCCGCAGATAGGGGACATCAGCCCGCGGCGTATGTGATTTGAATGCCGCTGCCGGTTCTGCAAACCCTTCGATCCGCCCGGTCTGGGGCGCAGTCTTTGGCGCGGCTTTTGGTTGGGCGGGAACCGTCGAAGGGGCCGTGATCGGCCGGATTTTTGCACCGACGACGTCAAAGCGGCGCGGTGTGTGGCCAATATCCCCTTGAGCCACAAGGCAGCCCAGGATGCGGCTCACATCACCCAAGTCGCTTTTGAGCGGCAGGAGCAGCAATCGCGCATCAAGGTGCGGTTTGGTTACAGTCACTTCGGCATTCATCCGCAATTCGCAAACGGCGGGGCGCTGGCACACATCTTCGAGCACATCATTGACCTGACGGCGGCAGGGGGCTGTGATCAGCGAAGTCAGGGGCATCCCGCGCACTTCCATGCCCATCAGATCGCTCAGGTGGCTGCCCGCAATGCGGATGCGCGCCATGCCCGGTGCGATCCGTTCCAACACAAATGTGTACTCAAGAGCACTCTCGATCCCACGCGGATCGATCTCGGATCGTTTGGGCATCAGCCGCGCACCACGCAGCCCTTCCCAATAGGCCTCGACCTGGGAAATAGCGGAATATCCAACTTCTGCGCGAAACTCTGTCATAGCAACGATATTGTGCGGGTTAAGGTCTGATTTGTCCATCGCTTGCGTCTCTCACTCATACATCTCACTGAAATTATCGCCCTTTGCGGCCCATCTGGGCCTCAACTTGTGGTCGTATGTATCAAATTTTCCACGCCTTGCGTCCCGTTTCCTAACAGTTGGTTAACCTTTCAGCATCCCATCCCCGCGACCGGCTTTGGCTTGCCTGAGAATTGCGGAGCGCCTAAAGGCAATGGCATGAGCAAATCACAAAAGCAGACCCCATTGCGGTCCATGACGGGCTTTGCCGCAGGTGCAGGGGCCCTTGATCCATTTCGCTGGTCTTGGGACGTGCGCAGTGTCAACGGCAAGGGTTTGGACCTGCGCCTGCGCGTGCCAGACTGGATTGACGGACTGGAAGCGGCGTTGCGCCCCCTTGTCAGCGCCCACGCGCATCGCGGGAATATCACGCTGTCGTTGCGCGTGTCGCGCGACGACGCTGTGGCGACCCTTGCCCTGAACACCACGCAAATGCAGGCGGTTGTCCAAGGGCTGCTGGATATCGAAGCCGAAGCCATGGAGCAGGGCCTATCACTCGCCCCGTCACGGGCCAGCGATATCGCCGTGATGCGCGGCGTGATGGAACACGCGGTCACGCAGGATGATCCGGGCCCACTGCGCGCCGCTCTGCTCGCCGAAGTGCCGACGGTTCTCGCGGAATTCGACGCGATGCGTCAAAGTGAAGGGGCCGCGCTGCTGGCCGTTCTGAGTGGACAGTTGGAGCAGGTCACATCCCTCACAAAGGACGCCGCAGTGTTGGCCGAGGCGCGCAAGGAAGAGGTGGCCGCCACTCTGAAACGCAACCTTGCCCGGGTGCTCGACAATACGGACGGCGCCGACCCTGACCGGGTGGCGCAGGAACTGGCGCTGCTGGCTGTAAAAGCCGACGTGACCGAAGAAATTGACCGCCTGCATGCCCACGTCAAAGCCGCGCAGGACCTGTTGGCCCAAGGTGGCGCGGTCGGGCGCAAGCTGGACTTCCTGATGCAAGAGTTCAACCGCGAGGCCAATACGCTGTGCTCAAAGGCGCAGAACGCGGAATTGACCCGTGTTGGTCTGGCGCTCAAGGCGCTGATCGACCAGATGCGCGAACAAGTTCAGAACGTGGAATAACGATATGGCGACGCAAACAGCGCAGCGGCGCGGCCTTTTGATCATCCTCAGCTCCCCTTCGGGCGCCGGAAAAAGCACGCTTGCCGGGCGGCTGCGGGACTGGGACAACGACATCGCCTTTTCCGTGTCCGCCACCACGCGCACCGCACGGCCCGCCGAAGTGGACGGGCAGCACTATCATTTCACGTCCGAAAGCGACTTCAAAGCGATGGTCGCCGATGGCGAAATGCTGGAACACGCGCACGTCTTTGGCCATTTCTATGGCTCGCCCCTGCGCCCGGTTGAGGCGGCAATCACATCGGGGCGCGATGTGCTGTTTGATATCGACTGGCAAGGGGCGCAACAGATCCGCAATTCGGTTCTTGGCGCGCATACGCTGTCCATCTTTCTGCTGCCCCCCTCGATCACCGAACTGCATCGCCGCCTGATTTCCCGTGGCCAGGACAGCGACGATGTCATCGACAAGCGGATGCGCAAAAGCTGGGATGAAATCAGCCGCTGGGACAGCTATGACTTTGTCCTCGTCAACGACGATCTGGATCAGACCGAGGCGCAACTGAAAACCATCATCGAGGCGACGCGCCTGCGCCGCCTGCAACAGCCCGACCTCACCGATCATGTCCGTCTACTGCAAACTCAATTCGAGGAGCTGGAATGACCTTATATGCACTGGGTGAAAAGCACCCCATTGTTCATGCTGATACCTGGGTGGCACCGGATGCCAACTTGATCGGCCAAGTCGTGCTCGAAGAAGGCGCAAGCGTGTGGTTCGGAGCGACCTTGCGCGCCGACCACGAAGAAATTCGCATCGGTGCGGGCAGCAATGTGCAGGAAAACTGCGTGATGCACATCGATGCCGGCTTTCCCCTGACCGTGGGGGCCGGATGCACGATCGGGCACAAGGTCATGCTGCACGGCTGCACAATTGGGGACAATTCTCTAATCGGCATGGGCGCAACCATCCTGAACGGTGCCACGATTGGCAACAATTGTCTGATCGGGGCAGGGGCGCTGATCACCGAGGGCAAGACAATCCCGGACGGCTCTTTGGTTATGGGTGTGCCGGGCAAGGTGGTGCGGGATCTGGACGCAGCGGCCCTTCAGGGCTTGCGCGCCTCTGCCCTCCATTATCAAGACAACATGCGGCGGTTCCGCGACGAGATGACAGAGGTCGACAATGAAAAATGATCGCGGGTCCATCATGCGGCCCTTCCCACTGCCCGAAAGCGCATCGCGCCCTGTCGTAACGCCACTGAGCCCATCGGTTGTCTATGCGTCCGACACGCCGGACATGCTGGATGCGCAGTATAACGGCGATATCCATGGCTACACCTATACGCGCGAAGGGCACCCCAACGCCGATGTCGTCGCCCAAAACATCGACAAGATGGAAGGGGCCCCGCACCTGGGCGTGTTGACGTCCTCGGGGATGGGGGCCGTCTCGGCTGTGCTGTTGGGCCTGACCAAGGCGGGCGATCACGTGATTGGCGGCCAGCAGCTTTATGGCCGCTCCTTGCGGATGATGTCGGATGATTTGCCCCGGCTGGGCATTGCCACGTCACTGGTGGACCCCGGCGATGTAGAGGCCGTGCGCGCAGCCATCCGGCCCGAAACCAAGCTGATCCTGGTCGAGGTTGTGTCCAATCCCACCTTGCGGGTGGCAGATATCCTGGGTCTTGCGGCGCTGGCGCGCGAAACCGGCGTGCTTTTGGTTGTTGACAACACGTTCACCACCCCGCGTGCCTTCCGCGCCTTTGATCATGGGGCCGATATCGTCATCCACTCAGTCACCAAGCTGCTTGCGGGTCATTCTGATGTCATGCTGGGTTACGTGGCCGCCAAGGACGAGGCGATCAACAACCAGTTGCGCGTGTTCTCGGTCACAACGGGGATGACACCCAGCCCCTTTGACTGCTGGCTGGCCGAACGCGGCATGCTCAGCTTTGATCTCAGGTTTGAACGGACGCAATCAAGTGCCGCGCGGCTGGCGGATCATCTGGCCACCTTGCCCGGGGTGAAACGGGTGATTTACCCCGCGCGCCACGACCACCCCGACCATCACCGGGCCGAAGCCCTGTTGAAGGGTCAGTATTGCAACATGGTCAGCTTCGAGATCGACGGCGACCGGGCTGCGGCCAATGCACTGGCGCGCGGGGCCGAAGGGCTCAGCTTTGCGCCAACCCTTGGCGACGTCAGTACAACGATTTCGCATCCTGCCTCGTCCTCTCACCGCGCAATGAGTGCGGAAACCCGCGCCGCCTCTGGCATATCAGAGGGGTTTTTCCGCGTCTCTGTTGGCCTCGAAGACCCGACAACCCTATGTGACACATTCACGGCCGCCATCGAGGCTGCCACCAAATAGAGGTCAGGGCGATGGGCGACGATACCTTGGAGGCGATGCTGTCCGCTGTTCCGTTACCATGCCTTGCCATTGACGCCTCTGAACGCATCATCGCCGCCAATGCCGAAGCCCTGACGCTGATCGGTCAACAGGCGCTGCAGCGCAATTACGTGACCATGTTGCGCCAACCCGCGATGCTGGACGCAATCGAGGCGACGCTTTCGGACAGCCGCCCGCGTACCACACGGTATCTCGGCAATGACGGGGCCCAGGACACCACCTTTCGCGTCAGCGTACGTGCGGTGCCGGGGCTGGGCCTGAACGCTGCGGGCGCTGCACTGCTGGTGTTTGAGGACGTCACGCATGTGGAACAGGCCAGCCAGATGCGTCGCGATTTCGTCGCAAATGTCAGCCACGAGTTGCGCACGCCATTGACCGCGCTGATGGGGTTCATCGAAACGCTGCGCGGCCCCGCCCGCAACGACCCTGCCGCGGCAGAGCGGTTTTTGGACATCATGCAGGACGAGGCGGAGCGGATGAACCGCCTTGTCGGAGACCTCATGTCGCTTAATCGGGTCGAGGGGGACGAGCGCGTACGCCCGACTGCAACCGTCATGCTGAACGATGTGCTTGATTCCACGTTGCGCACGTTGCGGTCGCTGTCATCCGAGGCTGGTGTCACACTGGAACGCGAATTTGACGACACCACGATTGAGATGAACGGCGATGCCGATCAGCTCAAACAGGTCTTCACCAACCTGATCGAGAACGCGATCAAATATGGCGGGGGCGGGGGCCGTGTCACCGTGCGCATGACGCACAGCGCGCGTGAGCCCGCGTTACGTGCGCCGGGGGTGCGAGTGCAAATTATTGACTACGGGCCGGGGATTGATCCGGTCCATTTGCCCCGCCTGACCGAGCGATTCTACCGCGCTGATGATCACCGCAGCAGGGCGCTTGGCGGCACTGGACTGGGCCTTGCCATCGTCAAACATATCATCAACCGTCACAGGGGCCGTTTGCGCGTCGAAAGTGAGCTGGGGCAGGGGGCCACATTTACCGTGATCCTGCCTGTTCAAACAAATTTACCCTGACTTTCAGTTGGATCGCCGGCTGTCATAAAACTGTTACGTAAGTGTCACAAAAGCATAGCGTGGCTGCCCTAGACGACCCACGAGGTCCTCATGGGGGGATCACCAAGAAATGCATAAACAGGAGACGTCAATGTCCTTTGTGAAACTCACCACATCAGCGCTGGCTCTTTCCGCCATGGCGTCAACCGCTGCTGTGGCGCGCGACCAGGTCCAAGTTGCCGGGTCGTCCACCGTTCTGCCCTACGCTTCGATCGTTGCCGAAGCCTTTGGCGAAAACTTTGATTTCCCGACACCGGTTGTGGAATCGGGCGGATCGTCCTCGGGCCTCAAGCGTTTCTGTGAAGGCGTTGGCGAAAACACCATCGACGTTGCCAACGCATCGCGCAAAATCCGCGACAAAGAGATCAAAGCCTGTGCCGAAGCGGGCGTGACAGACATTATCGAAGTCCGCATCGGTTATGACGGCATCGTGTTTGCCAGCCAAATCAACGGCCCTGCCTACACGGCATTCCAACCCGCTGACATCTTCAACGCTCTTGGCTCTAAAGTCTTGGTTGACGGTGCCATTGTGGACAACCCGCACGCTCAGTGGGCCGACTTCAACAGCGACCTGCCAGCCGCAGATATCGTCGCCTTCATCCCCGGCACCAAGCACGGCACACGCGAAGTGTTCGAAGACAAGGTGCTGCTGGTTGGTTGCGAGACCACCGGTGCCATGGCCGCCATGATCGAAGCGGGCATGTCCGAAGATGACGCAGAAGATGCGTGCATCGACGTGCGCCAGGACGGCGGGTCTGTCGACATTGACGGAGACTACACCGAAACTCTGGCGCGGATCGACGCCAACCCCAACGGCATCGGCGTGTTTGGTCTGGCGTTCTACGAGAACAACACCGACAAGCTGAAAGTGGCCACCATGGGCGGCATTGCACCGTCGACAGAGTCGATCTAGACTGGCGAGTACCCGGTGTCGCGCCCCTTGTTCTTTTACGTGAAGAAAGCGCATATCGGCGTCATCCCCGGCCGGAAAGAGTACGCATCGTTCTTCGTCGCTGATGAAATCGCAGGCGGTGACGGCCCGCTCGCAGCCTACGGTCTGGTTGCAGACCCAGAGTTGTCCGCAACGCAAGACGCCGTGGCAAACGAAGCCACAATGGGCGGCGGCAGCTGATCGCGCAACGCTTACCGGAGGTGGCGGTCTGCGCCACCTCCCCACACCACCATCTGCCACTTGCCCTGCTGCCATAGGGCCCCCTCATTTTCTTTTTCGAGCGTATCGGAGCCGACATGCCTTTCTCGTGGCTGGTCCTCATCATTCTGGCGGTTGCCGTGGTCGGCTATGTGCTGGGTCGAAAGCGTGCGCTGGCCAGCGCAGGCGGTGACAGCCGCGATCTGCATTCCCTGCCCAGCTACTACGGCGCCAATGTCGCGATGTGGGCCATTGTGCCCACCTTTGCGCTGATCGTTGTGTGGCTTCTTGCCCAGCCGATTTTCGTGAATTCGCGCGTGCTTGACATGCTGCCAGACAGCGCCGTTGCCGAAGGCGGCTCGATCGGGCTTGTCATGTCGGATGTGCGACGCGTGGCCGACGGTCTCGATCAGGCCGTCGTTCAGGGGGCAATGACGCTCGAGCAGGCCGGTGCCATTCAGGCCGAAGCCACGGATGTGCGTGAACGCCTGGCCGAAGTTGGCGTTGCCCTTGGATCCAATGTCACGCCCGAGGTTTTGGGCGGTGCACAGCGGTATCGCAGCCTGAACGCGACCGGCTCTACCGCCATGTCGATCCTCGCCTTGATGATTGCCTTTGGCGGGGCTGGCTATGCGTACATACGCTCTGATCGTCATTTCCGCGCCCGCAACGTGGTGGAGAAGGGTATACTTGCCCTGCTAATGTTTGCCGCGTCCGTCGCGATCCTCACAACCATCGGGATCCTGTTCGCGCTGCTGTTCAACACCATCGAATTTTTCAAACTCTACCCCGCGACCGACTTCTTCTTTGGGACCAAATGGGCCCCCAGTTTTTCGGGGCGCGGCGGGGCCTCGGACTTGGGCGTGCTGCCACTGCTTTGGGGCACGTTCTATATCTCGATCATTGCGCTGCTGGTGGCTGTGCCGGTTGGTCTGTTTTCGGCCATTTACCTGTCGGAATACGCCTCACCACGGGTGCGCGGGATCGCCAAGCCGCTGATCGAAATCCTCGCCGGGATCCCGACAATCGTTTACGGCCTTTTTGCGCTGCTGACAGTCGGCCCGCTGTTGGTATCGATGTTTGGCAAAGACACGGTGGGCTGGATGTCGGGCGGGACGGCCGTGATGACGGCAGGCCTCGTCATGGGCATCATGTTGATCCCCTTTGTCAGCTCGCTGTCCGATGACATTATCAACGCTGTGCCCCAAGCGATGCGCGATGGCTCATATGGGCTTGGCGCGACACAATCCGAAACCATCCGCCAGGTGATCCTGCCAGCCGCGCTGCCCGGGATCGTTGGGGCCATCCTGCTGGCCGCCAGCCGTGCCATTGGCGAGACGATGATCGTCGTGCTCGGGGCAGGGGCCGCGGCCCGGCTCAGCCTCAACCCCTTTGACGCGATGACCACCATCACAGCCAAGATCGTGAGCCAGCTGACGGGCGATGCCGACTTTGCCTCGCCCGAAGCGCTGGTGGCCTTTGCCCTCGGCATGACGCTGTTTGTCCTCACGCTCGGGCTGAACGTCTTTGCCCTCTACATTGTGCGCAAATACCGGGAGCAGTACGACTAATGACCGATGCAAGCATGGACAATGCCGCAGCGCCCAAAAGCGGCCTGACGGTCGTGGACGAGCGCACACGCAAGCGCAACGCCGCCGAAAAGCGGTTCCAATATTATGGGATCGCCGCAATCAGCATCGGCCTGTTGTTTTTGCTGTTCCTATTTGGCTCAATCCTGCGCTCTGGCCTGCCTGCATTCACGCAGACGGTGGTCGACGTGGAATTCGCGCTGACCCAAGCTCAGATCGACGAAGCCGAAAGCAAGATGCTCAAGACCAAGGCGTACGAGAACTTCTTTATCGCGGCCCTGTCCGAACAACTTGAAGAGCGCGGCATGGACGTCGCCTTTGACGCCAAAGCGATTGAGCGGATCGTCGGGAAAACCGGCGGCACGATCCGAAGCCATTTCCAGGCCAACCCAAGCGATGTGGGATCACGTGTCAGCTTTGAGCTGGCCGCATCATCACGCGTTGACGGGTACATGAACGGGCGTATCACACGTGATACTCTGGTCGACAGCCGGTTCCTGATGCTGACCGATCTGGACCTTGTGGACGCGCTGGAAGACGCCGGCATCATTCATGGCGCATTCAACTGGAACTTCATCACAGGCACAGATTCCGGTGTGGACAACCCCGGCGGTGCCGGGCTGGGTGCGTCGGTGATCGGGTCCTTCTTTATGATGCTGGTCGTGTTGTTCCTGTCGCTGCCCATCGGGGTTGCCGCGTCCATCTACCTTGAGGAATTTGCCCCCAAGAACCGCTGGACTGACCTGATCGAGGTGAATATTTCCAACCTCGCCGCTGTGCCGTCCATCGTCTTTGGCATCCTTGGACTGGCCGTGTTTATTCAGTTCGCTGGGTTGCCGCAGTCTGCGCCGCTGGTCGGCGGGCTGGTGCTGACCTTGATGACGCTGCCCACCATCATCATCTCGACACGCGCCTCACTCGCCGCTGTGCCCCCATCGATCCGTGATGCGGCCCTTGGGGTAGGGGCCAGCAAAATGCAGTCGGTGTTCCACCACGTGCTGCCACTGGCCATGCCGGGCATCCTGACGGGGACAATCATCGGCCTCGCACAGGCCTTGGGCGAAACGGCGCCCTTGCTGCTGATCGGGATGGTGGGTTTTGTCGCCCGCGAATACCCAGACGGGTTCCTTGCTGGGTTTACTGACGCCAACTCGGCCATGCCTGCGCAAATCTACACATGGGCGAGCCGGGCCGATCCGGGCTTTTACGAAAAGGCGTGGGGTGGCATCATCATCCTGCTGCTGTTCCTGATCACTATGAACACCATCGCCGTGATCCTGCGGCGTCGCTTTGAACGCCGCTGGTAGGGGGCCGCCATGAATGACATGAGAATTGTGGAGAGAGACGTGGAAACCAACGACGTCAAGATCGCGGCTAAGAACGTACAGGTCCATTATGGCGACACCCACGCCATCAAGGATGTGGACGTCGAAATCGAAGACAAGACTGTGACTGCTTTTATTGGGCCATCGGGGTGCGGTAAGTCCACTTTCCTGCGATGTATCAATAGGATGAACGACACAATTGATGTATGTCGCGTCCAAGGAGATATCCGCATTGACGGCGACGATATCTATGATCGGGCCGTCGATCCGGTGCAGTTACGCGCCAAGGTCGGCATGGTGTTTCAAAAGCCCAATCCGTTTCCGAAATCCATCTATGACAATGTCGCGTACGGGCCCCGCATCCATGGGCTGGCCAAGAACAAGGCAGACTTGGACGATATCGTAGAAAACTCGCTGCGCCGCGGCGCCATCTGGAACGAAGTCAAGGACCGGCTGCACGCGCCCGGCACCGGCCTCTCGGGCGGCCAACAACAGCGTTTGTGCATCGCGCGTGCCGTGGCCACCGAACCCGAAGTGTTGCTGATGGATGAACCATGCTCGGCACTTGATCCAATCGCAACCGCCCAGGTCGAAGAACTGATTGACGAGTTGCGCGCCAACTATTCGGTGGTGATCGTCACGCACTCGATGCAGCAAGCCGCGCGGGTCAGCCAGAAAACAGCGTTCTTCCACCTCGGCAATCTGGTAGAATACGGGGAGACGGGGCAAATCTTTACCAATCCTGTGGATCCCCGCACCGAAAGCTACATCACTGGCCGGATCGGCTAAGGAGCAAGCCCATGCAAGATCAACACATCGCCTCGGCATTTGATCGGGACCTCGAAGCGATCCAAGCCCAAATCATGAAAATGGGCGGGCTGGTCGAAAACGCGATCCTTGAGGCCGCCACCAGCCTGGAAACCCGTGACGAAGAGCGCGCCGAAGAGGTACGCAAAGCCGACAAGGCGATCGATGCGCTGGAGGAAACCATCAACGAAGAGGCCGCACGGGTCATCGCCCTGCGCGCCCCAACAGCTATCGATTTGCGCCTTGTCCTGTCGGTGATGAAGGTGAGCGCCAACCTGGAACGCATTGGAGATTATGCGAAAAACATGGCCAAGCGCACAAGCGTTTTGTCCCAGATGGCGCCTGTGAACGACAGTGCAGGGGCACTGCGCCGCATGGCAAAAGAGGTCGAGCGGATGCTAAAGGACGCGCTGGACGCCTACGTCGCACGCGATGCAGAACTGGCGCAGGACGTGATCGACCGCGACGCGGAAGTGGACCAGATGTATAATGCACTGTTTCGTGAATTCCTCACCTTTATGATGGAAGATCCCCGCAACATCACAGCCTGCATGCACCTGCATTTCATTGCCAAAAACGTGGAACGCATGGGCGATCACGTCACCTCGATTGCCGAACAAGTCGTGTATCTGGTGACTGGCACCATTCCCGACGAGGCGCGGCAGAAAGCCGATAAAACCTCGCTTCCGGTCTGATAAAAGGGGCACATGTCATGTCGGTCGACCAACCCCGCGTTCTGGTTGTCGAAGACGAGCCAGCGCAACGCGAAGTGCTGGCCTACAACCTTGAAGCCGAAGGCTTTGCTGTCAGCCGCGCGCAAAACGGCGAAGAAGCCTTGCTGCTGGTGGACGAAGACCTGCCGGATATCATTGTGCTGGACTGGATGATGCCGAACCTGTCCGGCATCGAAGTGTGTCGACGCCTCAAGATAAAACCCGAGACGCGCAGTATCCCGGTGATCATGCTGTCTGCGCGCTCCGAAGAGGTCGACAAAGTTCGTGGCCTTGAGACCGGAGCGGATGATTATGTGGTCAAACCGTATTCGGTGATCGAGTTGATGGCGCGCGTGCGCAGCCAGCTGCGCCGCGTAAGACCCGCGACTGTGGGTCAACGGCTTGAGTTCGACGACATCGTGCTCGACGCGGAAAGCCACAAGGTCACACGCGGGCCCGAGGAGTTGAAGCTGGGGCCAACTGAGTTTCGCTTGCTCAGCACATTCATGGAAAAGCCCGGGCGCGTCTGGAGCCGTGAACAATTGCTCGACCGTGTCTGGGGCCGCGACATCTATGTCGATACACGCACAGTCGACGTCCATATCGGACGACTGCGCAAGGCGTTGACGCAGCATGGCGGTGGCGATCCAGTGCGCACAGTGCGCGGCGCAGGGTACGCATTGGGGTAAACTAGGAAACGTTCGCAAATCACTGTATTTGCGTACTTATTCGGGTTTTCCCTTAAGTCTATATTTTACATAATGTGGATTATATGTTTTTCATTATAGCCATTGCGTTGCGATAGATTGCAAACGTGCGAACCAGAACGCACAACCGCGTCCGCCCTACATCTTGGCATACATGTCCTTTGCCCCTACCGTCAGGCCCTGAATACCAAAGCCACTGTGCAGTAAGGCAAAGGCATGGACCTCAAAAACAAGATTATCGTTGTGACCGGCGCGGCGAGTGGCATCGGCCGCGCATTGTGTCTTGCCTGTGCGGCACATGGTGCCAAGGCTATGGCATGCCTCGACTATGACACGGAAGGCGCGCAAAGTATTGCACATGAAATCAATGGCCTTGCCCTCACAGTTGATGTTTCGCAAGAGCATCAGATCGCCGATGCCATCGATCAGATTGAGCGCGAACTGGGTCCCATTGACCTCTTCTGCTCTAATGCCGGCGTCTTGATCGAAGGTGGCACCGAAACGCCAAATGCGGACTGGCAGCGGTTGTGGGACATCAACGTGATGGCCCATGTCTGGGCGGCCCGGCACCTTGTGCCTCGCATGATCGCGCGCGGTGGTGGGTATTTGCTCAACACTGCCTCAGCTGCGGGCCTGCTGAACCAAATCGGCTCTGCCCCTTACGGTGTGACCAAACACGCAGCAGTTGGTTTGGCAGAGTGGCTTGCCATGACCCACGGTGATGACGGGATAAAGGTATCGGTCCTGTGCCCTCAGGCGGTGCGCACGGCGATGATCGAAGGACACGAGGATCACGTGGCTGCCATTGACGGCATGCTCGAACCAATGGATGCGGCTGAGGCCTGTGTCGAGGCGATCAGGGCTGAAACATTCCTTGTTCTGCCGCACCCGGATGTGCTGGGCTATATGCGCCACAAAACAGCCGATTATGACCGCTGGATTGGCGGTATGCGTAAACTGAACAGAGTGTATGGGACCAAGTAGTGTTCAGGTCTTGGGCGTGATTGGGCGGATCAACCCTTCTTGCGCGACGGACGCCACCAACGTGCCTTGGCTGTCATAGATCATCCCGCGATTGAACCCGCGCCCACCGCCCGACCACGGGCTGTCCATTGTATAAAGATGCCAATCACAAAACGCCGCAGGTGCGTGAAACCACATGGCGTGATCCAGGCTGGCGGCCATCACGCGGCCCGTAAACCAGGTCTGCCCATGCGGGCGCAACGCGGTGCCAAGCAGGTTCAGATCGGATGCATAGGCCAGCAGGCAATGCTGCAATTGCGGGCTGATGTCGCGCGCCTCGGACATGCGGAACCACAGATGGCTTTGATCCTCCATCGGTGCGGGTGCAAAAAAGTCGCGCAGCGCGACTTCGCGAATATCGATCGGGCGTGGGCGCAGGAACTCTTCGTGATACTTTTCCGGAATCTTGTCGACTACGCCGCGGCGCAGCGCCTCGCGATCCGCGAGGGTGTCTGGTCCTTCGACCTTGGGCATGGGGTGCTGATGGGCCCAGCCCTCTTCGCTAACATGGAAAGAGGCCGACATATTCAGGATCTGGCGGCCGTGCTGGATCGCCACGACCCGCCGGGTGGTGAAACTGCCGCCATCGCGCGCGCGGTCCACCTGATAGACCACCGGAATGGACGGGTCCCCCGGGCGGATGAAATAGGCATGCAATGAGTGGCACAGCCGATCCTCAACCGTCTTGTAGGCCGAGGCAAGCGCCTGCCCAATGACCTGTCCACCAAAGATGCGCGTGGGCGTCTCGCCGCCCTGCCCTGTGCCGCGAAAAAGATCGACCTCCAGCCGCTCTACAGCCAGTAAATCCAGCAGGGTCTGATGCGCGTCATTCATGTCAAGCTCCGGCGTGTGTCCTTATGTGCCTGTCACATCAACGCGCCATGCACCAGCGCCTTGAGTTCTGCGCGCGCCGGATAGCTTGAGGATGGGCTGAGCTGGGTGAACAGAATGGCACTGATTTCGTGCACCCGGTCGATCCAGAAAAAGGTGGACGCCATGCCGCCCCAACTGAAATCCGCGACTGAGCCGGGAATGCTGCTGCGCGCCGGATCAAGGTTCACCGCACCGCCGACCCCGAACCCGACACCGTGCATGGGCAACTCCGCAAAGCTGGCGGGCCCGAGGCTCGCAATGTCGCCGGGCAAATGGTTGGACATCATGAAGTCAGCGATGGAGCGCGACACCAACCCCTGCCCGCCCTGGCGCATGCACTCGGCAAAGCGCATGTAGTCGTCAAGTGTACCAACGAGGCCACCGCCCCCGCTCAAACATGTCGGATCAAGGAACGGCGATGCTGTCGCCTTGTCCACGCAGCGCAGTGTGTCTGCGCCAACGTCGCCCGACCCCAGATCCATGGCGTCGCCTGCCAACGGTGTGTAAAGAGCGGCAAACCTGTCGCGCGCGTGATCCGGCACGCGGAACGCAGTATCGGACATACCAAGTGGATCAAACACACGCTGGGCAAAAACCACGTCCAAAGGCTGGCCTGTGACCACTTCGATGACGCGACCGATCACGTCAATGCCAACCGAATACTCCCACCGCGCGCCCGGGGAAAAGGCCAGCGGCAGACGGGCCAGCGCCGCGCATTGCGCAGTCAAAGACGGGCCATGGGGTTTGAACATCAGATCCTGTTTGCCCATTGCTGCGGGCAACACGCCGGGATTGAACGGATAGCTGAAACCAGATCGATGAGTCAGCAGTTGGTGCAGTGTTGGCACCGGGCAGGGTTCGGTCTGATCTATGCGCGTGGCGGCGTGCACAAGTGCATTGGGTTCCGCAAACTGGGGCAAAACGTCAGAGAGCGGCATGTTAAGATGCACCCGCCCCTCTTCCAGCAGCATCATGAAGACCAGCGAAGTAATGGGCTTGGTCATGGAATAGATCCGCGCCACCGTTGATCGCTCAAACGGAGTTCCAGCCTCGATGTCACGGGCACCAAAGGCCTCAAAAAACACCTCTTGCCCGTGTTGTGCGACCAAAACAGAAACGCCTGCAAACTTGCGGTTGTCCACATAGGCCTGAGCCCAAGGGGTGATGCGCGCCAAACGGTCGGGATCAAGTGTGAATGTCATATTCGGCCCTGTGTTTCTATGCATGCACGATACTGGGCCTCGATGGCTTGCCAAGCCAAAAGGCGAACAGCTGGCATGGTGGGCCGCGCCATCAGCACTTGGCATCGCAAAGCAAACGCCCGGCATGACCCAAAGAGCGAGGCGTAAGACCTGGCTCGCAGCAAGGAAAGGTGATGAGTAGGCAACGGAAAACCGGGACGGCACGTTTTCCGATGCGGAAAACGGCTGGAAAGCGACGCGCTTTCCAATGCACCCACCCTCTCTGATGGGTTTCTGTGTCAGAAACCCGCCGGAAACCGTGCCGGTTTCCGGCGTTTCACACTTCCAGCCACTCCTTGCGCACATCATCGCGCGCCTTCAATGCCGCCGGCGTGCCCTCAAACACCACGCGCCCGTGCCCCATCACGTAAACTCTGTGCGCAATATCCAACGCGATGGACAGCTTTTGTTCGACCAGCAGCGTGGCAATCCCGCGCCGCGCGATTTCCTGCAAAAGCTGCGCCACGCGCTGCACCATTTGCGGGCTCAACCCCTCGGTCGGCTCATCAATCATCACCAAATCCGGATCGCCCATCAAAGTCCGACACATCGTCAACATCTGCTGCTCGCCCCCCGACAGAACTGACGCTTCGACATCCGCCCGCCGTTCCAGGTTTTCAAACATCTCGAACATGTCCTGCATCGACCAGCGGCCTGCACCGTCCTTTTGCCCCGGCTTCAACCCCAGGATCAGGTTCTGGCGGGTGGTCAGACCGGGAAAGATATCACGGTTTTCCGGCACATACCCAATGCCCAGATTGGCCACCTCAAACGCTTTCTTGCCTGCGATTTCGACCCCTTGAAAAGTGACAGAGCCGTGCGGTTCCACCTCTCCCATTACAGCCTTGCAGGTGGTGGATCGCCCAACGCCGTTGCGGCCCAGCAACGCAACAATCTCGCCCTCGCCAATCTGCAGGTTCACCCCCTGCAAAATGTGCGATTTGCCGTAATAGGCGTGTAAATTGCGCACATCCAGCATCAATGATCCTCCAGTGCGGCGCCAAGGTAGGCTTCTTGCACCCTTGCGTTGGCGCGCACGGCCTCTGGTGTGCCCGAGGCGATGATCTCACCATAGACCAGCACAGAAATCTGATCAGCCAGGCCAAAAACCACGCCCATATCATGCTCGACCATCACCAGCGTTTTGCCGACCGTCACAGTGCGGATCAACTCGACGATGTAGTCGGTTTCAGAATGGCTCATACCGGCCGTCGGCTCGTCCAACATGATCACATCGGCGCCGCCCGCAATCGTGATCCCGATCTCGAGTGCGCGTTGCTCGGCATAGCTCAACACACCCGCAGGCAAATCGCGCCGTGCTGTCAGGTTGATCTGCTCCAGAATCGCTTCGGCCCCTTGGGTCAGGGCGCGGCTGCGTCCCACCATCGACCAAAAGTCATAGCGATAGCCCATCGACCACAAAAGCGAGCAACGCACGTTCTCAAACACACTCATCTTGGGAAAGATGTTGGTGATCTGAAAGCTGCGCGACAGGCCCATGCGGTTGATCTCAAACGGGGCTTTGCCCGCGAGGTCAGCGCCGTGGAGCCGGATTGCGCCCCCGGTTTGCGGAAAGCGCCCCGTGATCAGGTTGAACAACGTGGACTTGCCCGCCCCATTTGGACCGATAACGGCGTGGCGTTCACCTTTGGCAATCGACAGATCCACGCCGCGAATGATCTCGGTCTTGCCAAAGGATTTTTGGAGGTTTTCCAACTCAAGCGCAGGAGTCATTGAGCACCCTCGTCTGCTGAATTGGCTTCGTTCCAGGCTTCGATCAACCCAAGTGTCGTGACTTTGGCCAGCGCAAAGCCCGCAACAGTTACAAAGATGGCAATTACCCAGGGCAACACCGCATGGCTGTCAAAGGTCGTCCAGAACAAGGTCATCTCATGATCGCCGGTTGAGGCATGGCGCACATGAAAGATCATTTCGATCAGAGCCGCGCCGCCCAGGCAACCCACCAATCCCCCCCCCAGCGTCTTGAGGTAGGGCACGCCCAGCACGCTGAGTTTACCCAGGCGCAAGGCGGGCACATGCATCATGATCAATCCGGCAAGCCCGCCGGGAAAGAACATGACTGTGGCTACAAAAATGATGCCGAGGTAAAAGCCCCACAGCTCGGTCTGCAGGCTCAGCACGGTTTGGACCAGCGTGAACACAATCGCGCCCAGGATCGGGCCAAAGAAAAAGCCGACCCCGCCCAGGAACGTGACAAGCAGAATGATGCCGGACTGCGTCGTGTTCAGGTTTTCTTCGGTCAGGATTTCGTAGTTGATTGCAAAAAGGGCGCCTGCGACCCCGGCAAAGAACCCCGACGCGATAAAGCTGTAATAGCGCACCCACCGAGCGGAGTAGCCGAGGAACTCGGCCCGTTCCGGATTGTCGCGCACCGCATTGGCCATCCGGCCCATCGGCGTGCGGGAATAGAGGTACATGAGAGCCGCAGAGATCATCAGCCAGAACGCAATCAGGTAGTAGACTTCGATCTGTTGCAGGAATTCGACCCCGAAAAAGGGCAACCCGTATGTGCGGTCACCTGATATCCCCTCTTCACCGCCGAAAAAGGCAACGATGATCACCGAACAGGCTGCAATCAATTCGCCTACACCAAGCGAGATCATGGCAAAGACTGTACCCGCCTTGCGCGTCGAAAACGCGCCCACAATCATGGCAAGGCCCATCCCGAAAAGCCCGCCAAAGATCGGCAAAGCGGGCAAAGGCAGCATAGCAAAGAAGTCACTGGCGTTGATGATGTGCATGCAGGCAAATCCGCCCACACCCGCATAGACGGCGTGCCCGAATGACAGCATCCCCCCCTGCCCCAGCAGCATGTTGTAGGCCAGCGCAAAGATGATCGTGATCGCCATCTGGTTCATGATCGTGATGGCTGAGTTGGCGGTAAAAATGAACGGCAGGATGCATAGCAAAACGGCTGCGATTGCCCATGGGACCAAAGGCAAGGCAAAGCTGCGTGTTGCGGGAACTGTCACGGCGCGATCACTCATGCGTCACGCTTTCCAAAGAGGCCATAGGGGCGGAAAATGAGGATCAGCACCATGAGGATATAGGGCAGAATGTCAGCGATTTGCGGACTGGTTATGCTCCATAAATCGCGCCACGGGCTGTCCCAGATGTTGTCGGGCTTGGTAAAGCCCAGGCTCGTCAACACGTCCTCCATACGCAGGTTGTAAGCTTTGGAAAAGGTCGTGATCCACCCAATCAGGAGCGAGGCGACAAGCGCGCCCCACAAGCTGCCCAGACCACCGATGACGATTGTGACAAAGACGATGGACCCAAGCACGAAGGCCATGCCCGGAAACGTCCCGAGCACCGGGCCCGCGATCACGCCCGCCACCCCAGCAAGTGCTGTTCCAACACCAAACACACCCATAAAGATCAGCGGCACATTGTGCCCCAGCGCCTCGACCGTTTTGGGGTAGGTCAGCGCGGCCTGGATGATCATTCCAACGCGCGTGCGGGTCAATGCCCACAGCAACCCGATAAAGATCGCGACAGAGATGAAGATCATAAAGATCTTGTAGGCGGGGATTGAATTGCCCGCGATGGAAAAGGCCGTGAATTGCAGGATCTCAGGCGCGGCGTAGGGCATCTGGTTCTTGCCCCAGATGAACTGCACCAGCTCTTCGATCAAAAGCGCCAGACCAAACGTAAAGATCAGTTCGGGAACGTGGCCATATTGGTGCACGCGGCGCAGTCCATAACGTTCGACCCCTGCTCCCAGCACACCCACGATCAACGGCGCAAGAAGCAATCCCATCCAGAACCCTATGGCCAGGCTGATCTGGAAGGCGAAGTAAGCCCCCAGCATGTAAAAGCTGGCATGGGCAAAGTTCAAAACGCCCATCATTGAGAAAATTAGCGTCAGGCCGGCGGACAGCATGAAAAGAAGCAGTCCCGTCACCAGCCCGTCGATCAGATTGACGAGGATGAGTTCCATCGGTCCCCCCT
>JBCCBC010000212.1:0-4786 GCA_039814435.1 Pseudomonadota bacterium | reverse complement strand
TTTGTGCCACAGCTTGAAGAATGGTTGCAGGATCAGGGCCGCGACGTTGCCGTGATCAATGCCGGTGTTTCGGGGGATACGACGGCAGGCGGCTTTTCCCGTGTGGACTGGACACTGACACCCGAAGTCGATGCACTGATTGTGACCCTTGGCGGGAACGATCTGTTGCGCGGCATCGATCCGGGCGTAAGCCGGGCCAATTTGGAGGGCATCCTGAGTGCGGCCACCGGTGCCGACGTCGAAGTTCTGTTGGTGGGCATGCAAGCGCCCGGCAACTATGGCCCTGACTACAAAGCAGCATTTGACCGGATGTATCCCGACCTCTCCGCGGCCTATGGGACCCTTTATGCCGAAAGTTTCTTTGAGGGGTTGGGGGGCGCCGGCACGGACCCGGCCGCCATCAGCGCGTTTATGCAGCCTGATGGCATTCATCCCAACGCGGATGGCGTCGCGCGGATCGTCGAAGGGTTGGGCCCCTTTGTCCTCGACCTTGTGAACCGGGTCGAGTGAGGTGCCGGGTCGGTTTTTCCTGACAGATCCGATGGCCGCCTTGTCGGAGGCCCTCGACGTCCCTGCGGGCGTGGTTGGCAACGAGCCTGCGCGCCGCAATATCGCGCCGGGCCGAGAGATTGTGGTCTATGATGGTACGCTCACGCGGATGCGCTGGGGGATTGTGCCAGTCGGTCGCGTGAATGCGCGGGGCCGTCCTGTGATGGAACAGATCATAAATGCACGCAGCGAGACGGTGTTTGACAAGTCTGCTTTTGATGGCGTCGGTCGCGCCGCCATCCCGGTCAACGGATGGTACGAGTGGACTGGAGAAAAGCGCAAGAAAACGGCTTGGCAGATTGCGCCCAAGGGCGGCGGTTTTTTGTACTTCGCCGCCATCACGGACAGTTGGACAGCGCCGGGCGGGTTGCGTGTGCCGCAGGTGGCGGCGGTGACCTGTGCGCCCAATGGGGATGTGGCCCCAATTCACCACCGAATGGGCGTGTTGCTTGAACGCAGTGATTTGCACATCTGGATGGGAGATGACCTGGACGCTGCCAAGGCACTGATGGCGCCGTGGCCCGATGGGCGGCTTGCGATCACGAAAGCGGATAACGTGGACTGGGACGGACCGTGATCTAAAGGCAGCTGTGCGACGACATTTTTTAGGGGGTTTCACCCCCGCCCTTCGGGCTCCCCCACAGTATTTTTAGCCAAAAGAAATTAGATATTCTTACGACTTAGGGTATCGCCGCCGTTGGTTTATAAAACTGCCTGATCGAGTGGCGGCGCGCCGTGAGGCGCGCGGCCTGAGATATGTGCGTCAGGCTTTTAGGCCAGCGCGATGTTTACAGCGCTTTCGCGTCCATCGCGGCCTGCTTCCAGTTCGTATGTGACCTTCTGGTTGTCTGCGAGACCTGTAAGACCAGACCGCTCAACCGCTGAAATATGGACAAAAATATCTTTGCCGCCGCTTTCGGGCGCAATAAAGCCATAGCCTTTGGTTGTGTTGAACCATTTGACGGTGCCATTGGCCATCGTCGTAACTCCTAGTTTGTTCTGCCCGCGACATGCGGCAGCGTGGCATTGTCATTTAGATCGAGTGACTGAGCCAGTAGGAGCAGTGGGTCGATAGATGATGTAGCATTTACAAAGATGGACGGTTTCGGCTGCAAATCAAGGTTTTCTCGCTTAAGTTGCTGTTTCTGGCACATTGCCGCTTCTTTAGGCAACAGGGTCAATTGAGGTGAATTCTATAATTTTACCAGTTGATAAAAATAATCGTCTGTGAAAGCGTTTTGGAACGAAACAGTTGTTGCTTTGGAGCGGACATGACGCAATCTCCTTTCACGCCGGGTGTGGCCGCGGGCCGTTTGGCCGGGCCGGAGTACGATGCGAATTTTTCTGATTTGCACGCGCCTCTGGATGCGCATGAGGCGTTGGTTGCGGCTGATCGGTGCTACTTCTGCCATGATGCGCCTTGTATCACAGCCTGCCCGACAGATATCGATATCCCACTGTTCATTCGTCAGATTGCGACCGGGACGCCGGATGCGGCAGCAAAGACGATTCTGACACAGAACATCATGGGTGGCATGTGTGCCCGCGTCTGTCCAACCGAAACTTTGTGCGAAGAAGCTTGCGTGCGTGAGATGGCGGAGGGCAAGCCTGTGCTCATCGGTCAATTGCAGCGCTATGCGACAGACCATTTGCAACAACAAGGCGCGCATCCCTTCACCCGCGCTGCGCCAACTGGCAAGTCAATCGCCGTTGTAGGCGCGGGTCCTGCCGGACTGGCCTGTGCCCACCGCCTCGCGATGTTGGGTCATGATGTTGTTGTGATGGATGCGCGGCCCAAGCCTGGAGGGCTAAACGAATACGGGATCGCCGCCTACAAAACCCCCGAGGGGTTTGCGCAGGCCGAGGTCGACTGGTTGATGGGCATTGGCGGCATCACATTACAACACGGCGCGGTCTTGGGCGTTGACGTAACATTGGAGAGTCTGAAGGCAGACTTTGACGCAGTTTTTCTGGGCATCGGTCTGGGTGGCGTGAACGGTCTGAGCGTTGATGGTGGCGACAAGGATGGCGTGTTAGACGCCGTCGATTTCATTGCGGACTTGCGTCAGGCCATTGATATGTCGGACCTGCCAGTGGGCCGCGATGTAGTTGTGATTGGAGGGGGCATGACTGCGGTTGACGCTGCTGTGCAGGCCAAGTTGCTAGGCGCGCTCAACGTCACCCTCGCGTACCGCCGGGATCGCGCGCGCATGAATGCCAGCGTGTTTGAACAGGATCTCGCCGCCTCAAAAGGTGTGCGGATCGTGACCCAAGTCATCCCAAAGGCCATTCATGGCAACGGTGCCGTCCGTGAGATTGAGTTTGAATATGTGACCCCGAACATGTCCGGAACGGGCGAGACGGTGCGTGTGGCTGCTGATCAGGTCTTGCGCGCCATTGGGCAGACGCTGGAAGGTGCTGGACTGCCTGAGCTTGAGAGTGGCAAGATCGCGGTGAACGGTGCAGGTCGCACCAGCGTTGAAGGCGTCTGGGCCGGTGGCGATTGCGCTGCGGGTGGTGATGACCTGACTGTGACAGCCGTGGCCGAAGGGCGCGATGCGGCGATGGATATGCATGCAAATTTGATGAGCGAGGCGGGGTAAACACCGCCTTACGGGAGACGAAAACATGGCTGATCTGACAAGTGACTTCGTAGGTATCAAATCCCCCAACCCGTTCTGGCTCGCTTCGGCCCCGCCCACGGACAAAGAATACAACGTCCGTCGTGCGTTTGAAGCCGGATGGGGCGGGGTCGTTTGGAAAACCCTGGGCTCCGAAGGGCCACCCGTGGTCAACGTGAATGGGCCCCGCTACGGGGCAGTTTACGGTGCGGATCGCCGTTTGCTAGGCCTCAACAACATTGAGCTGATCACCGACCGGGACCTGTTTACAAACCTCGAAGAGATCAAGCGCGTCAAAGCTGACTATCCGGACCGCGCAATGATCGTGTCGATCATGGTCCCCTGCGAAGAAGAGGCGTGGAAAGCGATCCTGCCACTGGTGGAAGACACAGGTGCGGACGGGATCGAGCTGAACTTTGGGTGCCCCCACGGGATGAGCGAGCGCGGCATGGGCGCTGCTGTTGGCCAAGTACCTGAATACATTGAGATGGTCACCCGTTGGTGCAAGCAATACTACTCCAAGCCTGTCATCGTCAAACTGACCCCCAACATCACCGACATCCGCAAACCTGCTGCCGCCGCGCGCGCAGGTGGGGCAGATGCGGTGAGCCTGATCAACACGATCAACTCGATCACGTCCGTGAACCTCGACACCCTGGCGCCGGAGCCTTCTATTGACGGCAAGGGTTCGCATGGTGGTTATTGTGGCCCGGCCGTTAAGCCGATTGCACTGTCGATGGTATCCGAAATTGCACGTGGGGCCGACACGGCTGGCATCCCGATTTCGGGTATCGGCGGGATCACAACGTGGCGCGACGCGGCGGAATACATCACGCTGGGCTGTGGCAATGTGCAGGTCTGCACCGCAGCGATGACCTATGGGTTCAAGATCGTGCAGGAGATGATCAGCGGCCTGTCTGAATGGATGGACGAAAAGGGTCACACGAGCATCGCCGACTTCCAGGGCGGGGCTGTGCCCAACGTGACGGACTGGCAGTATTTGAACCTCAACTACGTGGCTAAGGCCAAGATAAATCAGGATTTGTGCATTTCCTGTGGGCGCTGCTTTGCGGCCTGCGAGGACACGTCACATCAGGCGATTTCCATGTCGGAAGATCGCGTTTTCGAGGTGATCGACGCCGAATGCGTGGCCTGCAATCTGTGTGTGAACGTATGCCCGGTCGAGGCTTGCATTACCATGGAAGCGATGGCGCCGGGGGATGTCGATCCGCGTACCGAAAAGGTGGTCGAGCCGGAGTATGCGAACTGGACGACGCACCCCAACAACCCGAGTGCGACAGCAGCGGAGTGAGCGTACGCGCAACACCCGACTGAGGTTTTGGCGAATCGAGACGTTAACGCCATGAAAAACAGGCGTTCAAGCGATGCACCAAGCATGCACAGCCTATGCACAATGCGTGCACCGAAAAGTGCGCTTTTGCCCGGATTGGACGGGTTAACGGAGCGTTCGGTGATGTTTGTTAAGAAAGGGTGAAGATCGGTTTTCGCTCTTTTGGTGTGATGCGCCGCCAGGCGCCGAACGTAGGGGTGTATGCCCCGCCGCGCCATCGCCAGCCCATCAGGCAGAGTGGCGGTGGGAGCGTTGTCCGCTGTGC
>JBCCBC010000017.1:0-19487 GCA_039814435.1 Pseudomonadota bacterium | reverse complement strand
GAAGCAGGGCAGATAGGATTTCGGTCACGGTGCCGTCGCCTGATCGAGGAATTTGGCGAGGCTTTGGGCGGTGCGTTCGGTGACATCGCCGATCTGGCAGCGACAGGAGAACCCGTCTGCCACGATCGCGGTGTCTGGTGGTGCGGCGCGCACGGCAGGGGCGAGGCTGAGTTCGGCCATGTCGCGCGATGTGCCTTCGGTTTCGGATTGATATCCGAACGGCCCCGCCATGCCGCAGCAGGACGAGTCGATCATTTCTGCTGTGACGCCCGCCATGTGGTTGAGTGCGTCCACAGTGGCATTGGCCACGCCCATCGCCTTTTGGTGGCAGTGTCCGTGCACGAGGACTTTTGCCATGTGAGGGGCCATGTCGGGCAGCGGATTTTGCGCCAGGTATTCTGCAAAGGTCAGGATTTGCTCCCCCATCTCCGCGCTCCATCCCGGGATCAGGTTCACGGCCTCGTCCCGGAACATGAGTGTGCAGGACGGTTCCAGCCCGACAATGGTTTTACCCGCGATGAGTGCCTGTTCAAAGGCCTGGGTCGTGCGCGTCAGTTCGGCCACCGCCTGTGCGGTGAGCCCGGCAGAGAGATACGTGCGCCCGCAGCACAAAGGACGCCCGGGGGCAGAGAGGACGCCGACGCTGCGGCCTGTACGCTCTATCACCCGTTTGGCGGCGTGCAGCGTGTCGGGGTCAAAGTGGCGGTTAAACGTGTCCGCGAACAGCAGCACATCGCCGTCGCGCGCAGCGTCAAAAGGTTTGCGGAACGCCGGAAACTTGCGCTTGGCGCTGAGGCCGATCAGGGCGTCCAGAATGCCCGGAAACGCGCGTGGGATGTTGGACAGCGGGGCCAGGCGCGCCGCAATGGGCGCGTATTTTGGCAGGTGGGCCACCAAACGGTCCCGTATCGACAGCCCGTTTTTCGCGGTGCGCGCGGCCTGAACTTCGGTTTTCATCTTGGCCATATCGACGGACATGGGGCACTCGCTTTTGCAGGCTTTGCAGCCAACACACAGCGCCATCGTGTCCGCCATATCGTCCGAGGCAAAGGCATCCGGCCCCAACTGTCCTGTCATCGCCAGTCGCAGTGTGTTGGCCCGCCCGCGCGTGAGGTCGCGTTCGTTGCCTGTGACCCGGAACGAGGGGCACATCACCCCGCCCGCGCTTTTGCGGCAGGCCCCGTTGTTGTTGCACATCTCGACCGCGCCGGGCAGCCCGCCGGGCCAGTCGGACCAGTCAAACACCGTGTCGGGGCTGGTTTGTTCGTACCCTTCGGGCCAGCGCATCAGGCTGCGGTCATCCATCTTGGGCGCGCGCACGATCTTGCCCGGGTTCAGCACCCCGTCGGGGTCAAAGCGGTCCTTGATCGTCTCGAATGTGCGCACCATGCGCGCCCCGAACATGCGTTCGTGAAATTCGGACCGCACAATCCCGTCGCCATGCTCGCCGGAATGGGATCCCTTGTAGGTGGCGACAAGGTCGAACGCCTCTTCTGCGATGGCGCGCAGCTGTTTCACCCCCAGATCCTGACGCAGGTTCAGCACCGGGCGCACATGCAACAGCCCGACCGAGGCGTGCGCGTACCATGTCCCATCGGTCCCGTGCTTGTGAAAGACGGCTGTGAGCCGGTCCGTGAAGTCGGCCAGATGTTGCAGCGGTACGGCGCAGTCTTCGACAAAGGACACGGGTTTGGCGGCTGAGCGCATGGACATCATGATGTTGAGCCCTTGGGTCCGTACGCCCCAGATTTGCGCCTGGAATGCGGGGTCTTCGGCCTCGACCACGCCGCCGTCCTGTTTGCCCGGATCGCCCCAGCGAAAGCCCAGGTCGGCCATCAGATCGCCAAGGGCCGTGAGCCGGCGGCGGTTTTCGCCCGGATCTTCGGCAAATTCGACCAGCAGCAGCGCCTCGGGCGAGCCGCGCACAAAGGCGTCGACGATGGGGCGGAATTGCGGGATGTCGCGCCCCAGCCGGATCATGTTGTGATCGACCAGCTCGACCGCGATGGGCCCAAGTTTGACGATGTGTTGGGCGGCGTCCATGGCCGCACGAAAGCTGGGGAAATGGCACACGCCCAGCGTTTTGGTGCCGAGCACGGGCGAGAGCGTCAGATCGAGTGATTTGGTGATCGCCAGCGTTCCTTCGGAACCGACCAGCAGGTGGCCCATATGGGGTGCTTCACCCACAAGCGCGTCGATGTTGTAGCCCCCCACACGCCGCTGAACGTCGGGAAAGCGTGCTGCGATTTCGCCCGCCTCGCCCGCGGCGAGCGCGATCATGTCGGCATCAAGCGCGGCATCGGCGGGTGTGTCCGTGAATGCGCGCAGGGTGCCGTCCGCCGTCATCGCCTCAAGCGCGCGCAGGCTGTCGCGCATCTTGCCATAGCGGATGGAGCGGGACCCGCAGGAGTTGTTGGCCGCCATCCCCCCAAGCGTGGCGCGCGAGGCGGTCGAGACATCAACCGGGAACCACCAGCCATCCGGTTTCAGGGTGCGGTTCAGATCATCAAGCACGAGCCCCGGTTCGACCTGCACGTGGCCTGCATCCGCGTCATAGTCGAGCACCCGGTTCATATGTTTGGTGAAATCCACCACCAGCGCGTCATTGACCGTTTGCCCCGATTGCGAGGTGCCACCGCCACGCGGCAGCAGCGCGATCCCTTCTGATTTGCAGAAGTCGAGAGCGGCGGTGACGTCGTCCCATGTCTTGGGCAGGACCACCGCACGGGGCATCATCTGGTAGATCGACGCATCGGTCGCATACCGGCCACGATCAAAGGGGGTTGCGAGCACCTCTCCTTCGATCTGATTTTCCAGTCGTGCATAATCTGGCATTTTGACTTGACCTACCCCCCTCAACATCCTCACCTTTGCCGCCAGAGTACGCAATCATTTAAGGCTAGGCACATGAGATCTGGACGTCATTTTCTGCAGATACCGGGCCCGACAAACACTCCGGATCGCATTTTGCGGGCCATGCACCGCGCTGTCATGGATCATCGTGGCCCTGAATTTGCGGAACTGGGCCGTGGTGTCTTGGCCGATTTGAAGGCCGTGTTCAAAACAAAGAACCGGATTGTGATATATCCTGCATCCGGCACGGGCGCGTGGGAGGCTGCGTTGGTCAATGTTCTGGCCCCCGGCGATCAGGTGTTGATGTATGAAACGGGGCAGTTTGCGACCCTGTGGAAGAACATGGCCGAAAAGCTGGGGTTCGAGCCTGTGTTCATGCAGGGTGATTGGCGTCGCGGTGCCAATGCGGACGCGATTGGGGCGCAACTGGAGCGTGACAGCGCGCACCGCATCAAGGCGGTTTGCGTGGTTCACAATGACACCGCCACCGGCATCACGTCTGATATTGCCGCGGTGCGTGCGGCCATCGATGCTGCCGGGCACCCGGCACTGTTGATGGTTGATACGATCTCGTCCCTCGGCTCCATCGACTTTCGCACCGACGAGTGGGGTGTGGATGTGGTGGTTGCGGGCTCGCAAAAGGGGCTGATGTTGCCGCCCGGTCTGTCGTTCAACGCAGTGTCGCCCAAGGCCTGGGCCGCGTGTGAGGCCGGCGGGGATCGACGCTCATACTGGGATTGGCGCGATATGGCGGGCCCCAACGATCAGGGGTTCTTTCCCTATACGCCTGCGACCACGCTGCTTTATGGGTTGCGCGAGGCGCTGGATATGCTGGCCGAAGAGGGGTTGGAGCAGGTGTTTGCGCGCCATGCCCGTCACGCCGAGGCCACGCGGGTCGCCGTAGCGGCCTGGGGGTTGCAGATCCTTGCGGACACTCCAGCGGAGCGTTCCAACAGTCTGACGGCTGTGCTGATGCCGGACGAAACAGGGGCGGATGCGCTGCGCGCGGATGTGCTGGATACGTTTGACATGTCGCTGGGCACCGGGTTGAACAAGGTCGCTGACAAGGTCTTTCGCATTGGCCATTTGGGTGATTTCAACGATCTGATGCTGATGGGCACGTTGTGCGGTGTCGAAATGGGGCTGGCCCGCGCCGGGGTTGCGCACACACCCGGGGGCGTGCAGGCGGCCATGGCGCATTTGGTCGAGACCGCCAAGAGCCCGTAATCGACGACTGAAAGCGGGATACGAAGCCGTATGGAATTTGACTTCAGCGCGTGGCAGGTCGCGGCGATTGTCGCGACTTATCTGATTGCTGCGACGGTCAAGGGGATCACCGGCCTTGGCTTTTCCACGACGTGTCTGCCGTTTCTGACGCTTGTGGTCGGGCTGAAAGAGGCGTTGCCGCTGGTGATCATCCCGTCGATGTCCTCGAACGTGGTTGTGATGGTGCAGGCGGGCCAAATTCGCCAAACGCTGCAGCGGTTCTGGCCGATGTTGCTGGCCACGGTGCCTGGGTTGATCCTGGGGCTGTGGGCGTTGTCCCAAGTCAACGGGGTGCAGGCGGGGGCGGCACTGGGCGTGATCATTTTGCTCTGGTGCGGCTTTGCCCTTGCGAACCCTGTAATGCGCGTGCCTGCGCATCTAGAGCGCCCGCTTGCCCCGGTCAGTGGTCTTTTGACCGGCATCGTCAACGGCATCACCGGGTCTCAAGTGGTGCCGTCCGTGCCGTTTCTGATGATGCTGGGCCTTGAACGAAAGGTGTTCATTCAGGCGATCAACTGTTCGTTCACGTTGTCGAGCATTGTGATGGCGATTGGGCTGACGCAGCTGGGCTTGTTTGCGTGGGACGCGTTGGTGGTATCGATCCTTGGCACCGCCACCGTGTTTTTCGGCTTGCGGTTTGGCGCGCGTATCCAAAAGAACCTGTCCCCCGAACGGTTCCGGATCGGTGTGTTGCTGATGCTGATGGCGACAAGCGTGAGCCTGCTGGGGCAGGCGTTTTGACAGGTCGCCAAAAGCGCACCTTGCCATAAAAAAGCCGCCCCGACATGCGGAGCGGCCTTGATGCATTCCAGTGGGGGGTAAAGATTACTCTTCGCCGCCCTCTTCGGATGCCGCGCCTTCGCCGCCTTCGCTGTCGCCGTCTTCGTTCTCGGACGAGCGCAAGCCGGATGGGGCAGAGATCGTGGCAATCACAAAGTCACGGTCGATTGTGGTCTTGGCTCCTGTGGGCAGTGTCACCGACGAAATGGTGATGCTGTCGCCAACTTCGGCTTCGGACACGTCGATTGTGATGCTTTCGGGGATGTCACCGGCAGTTACAACCAGCTCAACCTCGGGACGGACCAGCGACAGCACGCCGCCTTTTTTCAGACCGGGCGACGTCTCTTCGCCCGTCACGTCGACCCCGATGAAGAGGTTGATTTTGGTCGTCCGCTTGAGGCGCATGAAGTCGACATGCGTTGGCAAGTCCTTGACCACGTGGCGCTGAACGTCGCGGCAAATGACGCGAACGTCGTCGTGGCCGTCAACTTTCATGTTGAAGAGGGTCGATTTGAACCGACCGGCCTTCAGCATTTTGAACAGTTTGTTAAAGGGCAGATTGATTGGCAGTGGGTCAACGTCACCACCAAAAACAATCCCTGGAACCATGCCGTCGCGGCGGGCCTGACGAGCGGCGCCCTTGCCTGTCCCCGTGCGTTCCAGGGCTTCGAGATCAGGAATCTCTCCAGCCATAGTATTTCTCCGAATGTTGGGGCGGGGTGCCTCCAAGGCTGTCACCCCGCGTGAAGTGCGCCGCATACACCGGTTTCGGGGTCAAGAAAAGTCCTAAAACGGTGCGCTTTGCGCTGGACGGTATGGGCGCGTCGTGCCACCGCTGGGGCATGCAATTACTGGATGATCTTCACGCCTCGCGGCGGGCTTTGGCAGGCTTTATCGTGATCGGCTTTGGCTGGGCGTGTTTTTCGGCCCAGATGCCTGTGATCAAGGACCAGGTTGGTGTGGGGGATGGCCGGTGGGGCACCCTTGTGCTGATCGGATCCATCGGGGCGGTGATGGCGATGTGGCTGGCCCCGCTGGTGTTTCGCGTGCTGGGCGTGTGGGCCTTGCTGGCGGGTGTCGTCTTCATGCTGTTGGGGTTTTTGCTGACGGGTGCGTCGCATGGGCAGATCATGGTTGGCATAGCGCTGTTTCTGGCGGCGGGCGGGTCGGGCGTTGCTGATGTTCTGGCCAACGCCGAGGTCAGCGAGGCCGAGGCAGAGACAGGCCGGTCGCTGATGAACCTGAACCACGGGCTGTTTTCGCTGGCCTATGCCTGCGCCGCGTTTGTGGTGGGGGCCGCACGCGAGGCTGGATTTGGCCCTGTTCCGATCTTTGGCGGGATGGCCGTCGCTGTTGTGGCGCTGATGTTCTGGATGCGATTGCCGGACCGGGGGGCGATTGACGAGGTCAGCGACACATCGACTGCCGGCATCCCCGTTGCGTTGGTCTGGGTTGGCGGTTTGGTGGTGCTGGCCGCGTTCCTCAGTGAGGCCGCCACCGAAGGGTGGTCGGCGTTGCACCTTGAGCGCACATTGGGCGGCAGCCCCGGGCAGGGCGCGAATGGGCCTGCTCTGCTCGCGGTGGGTATGGCGATTGGACGGTTGGGCACTCATGTGTTCGGAGCAGGGTGGCCGCCGGTGCGGGTCATGATCATCGCGTCATGCCTGGCAGGCGTGGGCCTGTCGCTGGCTGGCTTTGCGCCGACTGTGTCGGTGGCGTATCTGGGTTTCCTGCTGGGGGGGCTCGGGTCTTCGGTCGTCGGGCCATTGGCCTTGGGTCTTGTTGGCCAGTCGGTTCCGGCGAGGTTTCGCCTTGCCGCAATCAGTCAGGCGGCGGCTTTGGGTTACGCTGCGTTCTTCCTTGGCCCGGTGGTCATGGGCTATGTTGCCGAGTGGTATGGCTTGCGGGTGTCTTTTTACGTGATTGGCGCGCTTATGTTGGTTGTAGCGGCCGTTCTTGTGCCGATTTGGGCGAAAATGCTTGCCGCGCGTGCCCAGCCCGGCGTGAGCTGAGTGGTTTTTTGGAACCTGAACAGCACTGCGCGTGCCCTTCATTGTTCTGAAAAATATGCATCCAATGCTGCCGGCGCGAAACCCGGGGTTCAGGTTTGCCAGTCGCCCTCAAACCCATTGGGAACAAGCAGGTTGTGTTTGCCCAGATCGGCCACGTTGGTTTCACCGCACAGCGCCATAGTGGTGTCGAGTTCCTTGTGGATCACGTTCAGCGCCTCGGTCACGCCTTGCTGCCCCATGGCCCCAAGCCCATAGATGAACGCACGCCCGATATAGGTCCCTTTGGCCCCCATCGCGACGGCCTTGAGCACGTCCTGGCCCGACCGGATCCCACCATCTATGTGCACCTCGACCTGATCGCCGACAGCATCCAAGATCGCGGGCAAGGCGCGGATTGAGCTGAGCGCGCCGTCAAGCTGACGACCGCCGTGGTTGGACACGATGATTGCGTCGGCCCCGACCTTGAGCGCCATTTTGGCGTCCTCGGCATCGAGGATCCCTTTCAGGATCACCTTGCCGCCCCATTGCTCTTTCAGCTTGGCGACCTTGCCCCAATCAAGTGACGGGTCGAACTGTTCTGCGGTCCACGCCCCCAGTTGCGACATGTCGGATACGCCGTGCACGTGGCCGACGATGTTGCCAAACTCGCGCCGCTTGGCGGACAGCATTTCAATCCCCCAGCCCCACTTGGTGGCTAGGTTTGCGATGGTCTTGGGTGTCATTTTCGGCGGGGCGGACAGGCCGTTTTTGATGTCCTTGTGCCGCTGGCCCAGAATTTGCAGATCAAGCGTGATCACCAAGGCGCTGCAGTTGGCATCCTTGGCGCGCTGGATCAGGCGGGAGACGAAATCTTCGTCTTTCATGGTGTAGAGCTGGAACCAGAAAGGGGCGTCGGTGAACCCTGCCACATCCTCGATTGAGTTGATCGACATTGTCGACAAGGTGAAGGGCACGCCGAATTTTTCGGCGGCGCGGGCGGCCTTCATCTCTCCGTCTGCGTGTTGCATGCCGGTCAGGCCGACGGGGGCAAGTGCGACGGGCATCGCCACATCTTGGCCGATCATGTGCGATTTGGTTGTCCTGCCGGTAATGTCCACCGCAACCCTCTGGCGCAGGCGGATGTCGTCAAAATCAGACGCGTTGTCGCGGAACGTCTCCGTCCAGCTGCCGGACTCGCAGTAGTCATAGAACATGCGCGGCACGCGGCGGGCGTAGATACGCTTGAGATCTTCGATATTGGTGATGACGGGCATGGCGACAACCTCATATTGGTAAGGTTTGCTTACCAATATGACCCTTTCAGATCAATCAGGAAATTTTGGGCAAAATAAAGTACGATATGGCACTTGTTTGGTGCAGGATCGTACTATAATTCACATATAGTACCGTGTCGCACCAAATGGAGATTCTACATGACCCTGTCCCGTCGCAAGACCCTCGCCCTGCTTGGCGGAGGATGCATCGTTGCTGCCAGTGGCGCAGCCGCGTTTTCTGTCACCCGCCAACCGCGCACCGCCCTTGCCCCCTGGGCTGCTGCGGGCGCTTACAGTGAGCCGCGGATGCGCGCACTGAGCTATGCGATCCTGGCCCCCAACCCGCACAACCGCCAACCCTGGCAGGTGGACCTGCAAACCGAGGGCGAGGTGACGCTGCGCGTGGATACGAACCGGTTGCTGCCCCATACGGACCCGTTCAGCCGCCAGATTGTCATTGGTTTGGGCTGTTTTCTGGAGCTGATGACCCTGGCGGCTGCGGAGGATGGCTTTGGCGTGGAACTGGATCTGTTTCCAGACGGCGCAGACGAGGCCGCCCTTGATCAGCGCCGTGTGGCGGTTGCCCGCTTGGTGCCCGGTGGTGCGCGCCCGGATCCGCTGTTTGCCCACACGATGGATCGCCGATCCCTGAAAGAGCCGTTTGATATCGCCCGCCCGGTCGATCAATCCGCGCTGGACACGATCGCCCAGTCTGTCGCCCGAGGGTCAGATGCAGACAGCAGCAACGATCCGGATATGGTTGCCGCCTTGCGCCTGATGACGGTGCGCGCCTTTGAGATCGAGTTCGAGACGCCGCGCACCTACAAGGAAAGCGTGGATCTGTTCCGCATCGGACACCGCGAGGTGGATGCAAATCCCGATGGGATCGATTTTAGCGGCCCCATATTCGAGACGTTGCGTATGACTGGCCTGTTCAGCCGCGAGGCGGCGATGGACCGCGAGGGCATGTCCTATCAACAGGGGCTGACCCAGATTACGGAGACCGCGATGACCGGCATGGCCTATGTCTGGCTGACCACGCAAACCAATACGCGGGCCGATCAGATCAAGGTGGGCCAGGACTGGCTGCGCCTGAACCTGGCCACGACGGCTGTTGGTTTGGGTATGCAGCCGATGAGCCAGGCCTTGCAGGAGTTTCCTGAGATGACCGAGCTTTACGATGAGATGCACCAGATGCTGGCGCCTGCGGGCGGAACCGTGCAAATGTTGGGCCGATTGGGTTACGGCGCGCCAGTGCCGCGCAGCCCGCGTTGGCCACTGGAAAGCAAGATACTGGATGCATGATCGCGACCCCGCCGTTTTCTTTGATGTGTTCAAGGAGATCGGCATTATCGAACAACTGAGCCGCGCCATTCTTGAGGCGCGGCTGCCTGACGGACTGATCGCGCCGCATTTTGCGGTTTTGAACCATCTGACAGTCCGCGGTGACGGGCGCACCCCGATGGAGATGGCCCGCGCCTTTCAATTGCCCAAGACATCCATGACCCACACGATCAAGGCGCTTGAGCGTCACATGCTTGTCGCGGTGCGCGCCAATCCAGAGGATGGCCGATCAAAATGCGTGTGGTTGACCCAAGCTGGCCGGGATGTGCGCGCGCAGGCCATTGCCGGGCTGGGCCCGGATTTTGCCGCGCTGGCGCAGGGGTTTGACGTTGAACAACTGCGCGCCATCCTGCCGGTTTTGACGGATCTGCGCCAATTTCTGGATGCCGCGCGCGATTGATCGCCCCGCTTGGCCCCATTGCGATGCGTTCTGCGGTAGGCTAGAGCCCGCGCCATGACTGATCGCCCCCATCGCAATTTCTACGGCCGCCTCAAGGGCAAGACCCTGAAGGACAGCCAGAAACGCTATATCGCCGAGGATTTGGCTGCGCTGTCCCCCGGCCTTGTGTCCTGGGAGGACAACCCCGAGCGCGCACCGCTGGACATTGATACCCTGTTTGGGGGCAAGCCCCTGTGGCTGGAGGTTGGGTTTGGCGGCGGCGAGCATCTGGTGCATCAGGCTGCGGCCAACCCTGACGTCGGTATCATTGGTGCTGAGCCCTACATTAACGGCGTCGCCATGTTGCTGGGCAAGATCCGCCGTGCGGGTGTGTCCAATCTGGCCGTGCACCCCGGTGACGCCCGTGATCTGATGGATGTGCTGCCCGCGGGCCGTGTGGCGCGTGCATTTTTACTTTATCCCGATCCATGGCCCAAGGCGCGCCATCACCGCCGCCGCTTTGTCACGCCCGAGCATTTGGAGCCGTTGGCCCGGGTGATGGCTCCCGGTGCGCTTTTGCGCGTGGCCACGGACATTCCCGATTACGTGCGCCAAACGTTGGAAGAAGTGCCGCGCGCCGGTTTTCGGTGGCTGGCTGAGGGGCCAGAGGACTGGCGCACGCCGTGGGATGACTGGTTGAGCACCCGCTATGAGCAAAAGGCGCTGCGCGAAGGCCGGGTGCCGCATTATTTGACGTTCGAGCGGCTTGGCTAGTTGGCCAGTGGGGGCTTTGCCCCCGGCCATTGGGCGGTTTCTTTTAAGATTGGGGGGCTCTGCCCCCGGCCCTTGGCCGGTTTCCTCTAGCATTTAGGGGGCTCTGCCCCCGGGGTTCCCCGGCCTCCTTTGGTTTTTTTGGAACAGAGAACGGACAGGGCGGCGCGTGTCGTCTGGACGGGGTGCGCGCGCCGGGGTAGGTGTGCCCCGATCTGAATTTTGCGAGCGATACCATGTCCAGCCACGGCGACCCCATTCCAATGACCTCTGCCCCATCTGGGCCCTTGTCGGGCACTGCAAGCGTGCCGGGCGACAAGTCGATTTCCCATCGCGCTTTGATCCTGGGGGCCCTGTCTGTGGGTGAAACCACCATAACCGGCTTGCTTGAGGGGCAGGACGTGTTGGACACGGGCAAGGCCATGCAGGCCTTTGGCGCGGACGTCATCAACCATGGGGGCGGCGCGTGGTCGGTGCATGGCGTCGGCGTGGGTGGCTTTGCAGAGCCCGATCAGGTCATTGATTGCGGCAATTCGGGCACGGGCGTGCGCTTGATCATGGGGGCGATGGCCTCGTCCCCCATATCGGTAACGTTCACGGGTGATGCGAGCCTGAACAAGCGCCCCATGGCCCGTGTCACGGACCCGCTGGCGCTGTTTGGCTGTCAGGCTGTGGGCCGCTCTGAGGGCCGTTTGCCCATGACCCTTGTGGGGGCCGCTGACCCGGTTCCGGCGCATTACACCGTGCCCGTGCCGTCAGCGCAGGTGAAATCTGCGGTCTTGCTGGCCGGTTTGAATGCCCCGGGCGAGACGGTGGTGATCGAAGCCGAAGCGACCCGCGATCACACCGAGCGCATGCTGGCAGGCTTTGGGGCGGATGTGCGCACCGACGTGACAGAGGGGGGCCGTGTCATCACCCTCAAAGGGCGCCCCGAACTGAAACCGCAGCATATCGATGTGCCGCGCGATCCGTCCTCCGCAGCCTTTCCGGTCTGTGCGGCATTGATCGTGCCCGGCTCGGATGTGTTGGTCCCAACGATTGGGTTGAACCCGACGCGCGCGGGGCTGTATGCCACGCTGCGCGAGATGGGCGCCGATCTGACCTATGAGAACGAGCGCGAGGAGGGCGGCGAGCCTGTGGCTGACCTGCGCGCGCGGTTCTCGCCGGATCTGAAGGGCATCGAGGTGCCCGCGGCGCGTGCGGCGAGCATGATTGACGAGTACCCGGTTCTGTCTGTTGTGGCGTCCTTTGCCCAAGGGCAGACCCATATGCCGGGGGTCAAGGAATTGCGCGTCAAGGAAAGCGACCGCATTGATGCGATGGCCGTTGGGCTGCGCGCGGCGGGCGTGAGCGTGGATGAGGGCCCCGATTGGTGGACTGTCACCGGCCTTGGCCATGGCAATGTGCCGGGTGGCGCGCTTTGCCAGAGCCATCTTGACCACCGCATCGCCATGGCCTTTTTGGTGATGGGCATGGCCACGCAAAAGCCGATGTCGGTCGATGATGGTGGGCCGATTGCCACGTCGTTCCCGATTTTCGAGCCGTTGATGGGCGCGCTGGGTGCCAGCCTGAGCCGCGCCTGATGAACGCTACGCAGCCCTTTACCGTGGCGATTGACGGCCCAGCGGCCGCTGGAAAGGGCACGATTGCCCGCGCGATCGCGGCGCGGTTTGGGTTTGCGCATCTGGACACTGGCCTGCTGTATCGCGCGGTGGGCGCGCAGGTGTTGCGGGGGGCCGACCCTTGCGAAGCTGCGCGCGCGTTAAATCCGGCAGATCTGGAAGACCCCGCGTTGCGCACCGCTGCAGTTGCACAAGCGGCCAGCAAGGTGGCCGTGATTGCGGATGTGCGCGCGGCCCTGTTTGATTTTCAGCGCGCCTTTGCCCGCCGGGCCGGGGGTGCGGTGCTGGATGGACGTGACATTTGCACGGTGATCTGCCCGCAAGCCGAGGTGCAGATGTTTGTGACCGCCAGCGCCCATGTGCGCGCCGAAAGACGCTGGGCAGAGTTGCAGGAGAGGGGCGATGACACCTCGTTTGAGGCGGTTCTTGCGGACGTGCAAGCGCGCGATGCGCGCGACAGTGACCGGGCGGCAGCCCCGTTAAAGCCATCCCACAATGCTAAGATCTTGGACACAACCACACTGTCGATTGATGCCGCCGTCGCGCAGGCGATTGCCTATGTTGCGATCCGCTTGGACGGCTGATTGCGCGTTGCCAGCGCCTGGTTCAGCGGTTCGGAGTCCACGATCACGTAGGACGAGGACGTGATCCGCCATTGCCCGTCATCGCAGCGCCGCAGGATCGAGAACGTCGGGTAGGGTTGCTGGATCAACACGCCCCTGCTGATCAGCCGGGTTTCATGGGTTGAGGCGACTTCATTGATGCTGCGGTAGCTGGCGGACACACAGTGGCGCGCCATAAGCGTCACCTGCTTTTGCACCAGATGCCCGCGCACTGCGTCAAAGGTGGTTTGCATATCCCCGGGTGTGGCCAGCGTGCGGAACCCTTCGAGGGTTTCCAATTCGTAAGGCAGGCGAAAGCAGTCAGAAAATTCGTCGAAGTTTCCGGCCAAAAGTGCGTTGCCTGTCCTCTCTAACAAGTATTCAGCGACGTCGTCTGCCGTTTCGTGGGTGGATTGCATATGATTGTATACCGTTTGCCGTACGAGCGGCACTGTCGCACATGAAATCGAAAATTCAACAAATACAGCGCATTCCCGCTATACGGGTATGGTTTGAGCGGGAATTTGCGCGTCGCCCTCAGGCGGCATGCGCCCCGTCAGCGAGGGTTTTGACGAACGCCAGAACGTCATCGACGCTGTCGCCTGCTGCGATGCGGCTGACAATGGCCGACCCGACAACGGCCCCATCCGCCACCGATGCGATCGTGCGCGACTTTTCGGGTGTGTTGATTCCGAACCCGACAATGACGGGCAGGTCTGTTGCGGCCTTGATCCGGGCCACTTCGGGTCCCACATCGCCTGCTTCGGCTTCGGCGGCCCCGGTGATCCCGGTGATCGAGACATAGTAGACGAACCCGGACGTGTTTTGCAGCACGCGGGGCAGGCGGGCATTGTCGGTTGTGGGCGTTGCAAGGCGGATAAAGTTCAGCCCGGCCGCCTGGGCGGGGATGCACAGTTCGCTGTCCTCTTCGGGTGGCAGATCCACGACGATGAGCCCGTCAATCCCGGCCTCTTTCGCCTGGGCCAGAAACGTATCGACGCCGCGCGAATAGATCGGGTTGTAATACCCCATCAAAACGATGGGCGTGGTATCGTCGCCCTCGCGAAAGGCGCGCGCCAGATCAAGGGTGCGGTCCAGCGTCATCCCTGCCTCAAGCGCGCGCTGCCCGGCCAGTTGGATCGTTGGCCCGTCCGCCATGGGATCGGTAAAGGGCAGCCCAAGTTCAATCACATCAACGCCCGCGCCTGGCAGCCCTTTGACCACTTCGAGCGACCGGTCAAAATCCGGATCACCCGCCATGATGTAGGACACGAATGCCTTGCGCCCCTGTTGGGCAAGGCTGGCGAATTTGGCATCAATGCGGGTCGTCATGGGGCACTCCGTTCAGGTCGATCCTGACCTGCCTCAGAGTAGGGCAAAAGGCAAGCGCCCTCAGAACGAGATGTGGTAGCGGATCGTGTAGGTGTTCATCCCCGGGTTGTCCGTCGCCAGGCTTGCGTTCGATCTATGAGTAATGGCTGCAGACAGCGCATTTCCATTGTCAAAGCGATACCCGACGCCAAGCAGGGTGCGGATTTCAAAGGCCGAGCCGAGGTCGTTTCCGGCGGTGCCCGCTTCGAACAGGCCTGGCATCACCGAGTTGTCGATGAACCATCCGCTGTCCCACTGCCAACGCGACCAGATACCGGCCCCGATGAACAGATCCCCTTCGCCCGACACCGCGGCGTTTGCCCCGAATGCAACGGACATGTTCCGCTTTTGGATAAAGGGCGTGTGGCGGTATTCCACTTCAAACACGGCACTGTCCGTGCCCTGATCGCCAAAATCCGTTGTCCCAACGCCAACGGTTAATTCCTGGGCCTGCGTCGATGAAGCTGCAAAAAATGACAGTGCAAATGTAAAAACAGCAACACAAATACGAGTCATGCGGTTGCTCCTGCATGGATATTGAAGTGAGTGCCGCCGAAAGTGGCAGCGCAGTTCTGCGATTTAATGAGTCATTTCATGGACTTCCAAATCACGATTCCAAAAAACTTGAGACGTGTCACAGTCTTGCACCTATCAGCGGGCCTGTTAGAAGCGGCGCAACCTGATGAAAGAGGACGCTATGGGCTTTAAAATGGGAATTGTGGGGCTGCCAAATGTTGGCAAATCGACCCTGTTCAATGCGTTGACCAAGACGGCTGCAGCGCAGGCGGCCAACTTTCCGTTTTGCACAATCGAGCCCAATGTGGGCGAGGTCGCGGTTCCGGACGACCGCCTGGACAAGCTGGCGGCCATCGCAGCCTCTAAATCCATCATCCCCACCCGTATGACATTTGTCGACATCGCCGGTCTGGTCAAAGGTGCGTCAAAGGGCGAGGGCCTGGGCAACCAGTTTCTGGCCAACATCCGCGAAGTGGATGCCATCGCCCATGTGCTGCGCTGTTTTGAGGATGGCGATGTCACCCATGTTGAGGGCCGCGTGGATCCGGTGGCAGACGCCGAAACCATCGAAACCGAATTGATGCTGGCCGATATCGAAAGCATCGAAAAGCGCCTGCAGAACATCGTGCGCAAGGTGCGCGGTGGTGATAAGGAAGCGGTGCAACAAGAGCGCCTGATGAAAATGGCCCTTGCCGCATTGGAAGAGGGCAAGCCCGCCCGTCTTGTCGATGTGGACGACGACGACCTGCGCACATGGAACATGCTACAACTGCTGACCACCAAGCCGGTCCTTTATGTGTGCAATGTGGGCGAGGCGGAGGCCGCAGAGGGCAACGCCCATTCGTCAGCAGTGGCGGACATGGCTGCGACCCAAGGCAACGCGCATGTGATCATCTCTGCCCAGATCGAGGAAGAGATCAGCCAGTTGGACCCCGAAGAGGCAGTCATGTTCCTCGAAGAGATGGGATTGGCCGAGGCAGGCTTGGATCGTTTGATCCGTGCCGGTTATGCGCTGCTGCATCTGGAGACGTATTTTACCGTTGGCCCGAAAGAGGCCCGTGCCTGGACGATTGCGTCTGGCACCTCTGCCCCCAAGGCTGCCGGTGTCATCCACGGTGATTTCGAAAAAGGGTTCATTCGCGCCGAAACCATCGCATATGACGACTTTGTCGCCTTGGGCGGGGAAGGGCCGGCGAAAGAGGCTGGCAAGATGCGTGCAGAGGGCAAAGGATACACCGTCAAGGACGGCGACGTGCTCCATTTCCTGTTCAACACCTGAGACCGCACCGCTGATTTGACGGAAATTCGCGTCAGGGTTACTGTTTTCCAGATACGTTCGCGTACTTTCTGGAAGGCCTTACCCCATGCCCGACGCAGCCGGCACGATTACCACCAAAGTCAAAGCATTCGCTAAAGACATCACCGCCTATTTGACCGCCGAGCGGTTGAAGAAGGAAAAGGCGCTGAAAAAGGCCGGAAAAGACGCGGACGCAACACTGGTCAAGGTCAGTTTTGAATACAGTTCGTCAGCTGGAAGCGTGTCCCGGACACCGGAGAAACAGGCCGAGTATGTCTCGAAAGGGACCAGTTGGACCTGCGCGGGGTCACACCTTGTCGACAAGGCGCGCCACGTCAAGATGCTGTATGGCGCGGCGGGCAGCAAGCCGGGCGTCAGTTGGGATCTGAAGGGGGCGTTTGGCGCCAAGGATCACCATTTCATGACCCTGAGCACCTTGCAGACGAAGTGGGCAGCGCTGATGAAAAAGCACGACCTCAAGAACCACAAGGGCGGGGATGGCTGGGGCAAGGGGGACGCGTTTCACTTTGAGCTGGATGACAGCAAGGTGCCGCGCAGTGACAAGCGCGTGCAGGCCTGTTTGCTGCACTACGCCAAGCTGACCCGCCTCGAAGGCAAGCCCAAGAACACGAAATTCGAGAACGGATCGTGGAAGTCGGATCTGAAACCGGTTCTGGCGAAAATCCAGGCCGAAGCGGACAAGCGCGCGCAAGAAGCAAAGCGCGAAGAGATGAAAAAGCTGCGCATCGGTGCCGAGATCAAGGGCACTGCAAAGCTGCTGCAGGGTGCCAACAAGTCGTCACATGCCTCAAACACCAGCTGGGCGTCGATGGTCGCCCCGGTTCACGAAGACCGCGGCAAGGAGACCGTGCGCAAAGTCTCGGGCGGCAGCGCGTTGGTGTGGGACAGCCTGGGTCGCAGCTTGTTTGAAAAGCTGGGAATGGCGGAAACCAAGGGATTTGATGTTCAGGTCAAGGCCAGCGTTGCCTTTGAACTTGTGCAATATGCCAACCTTTCGCAGTCCTTCATCCGCAATCTCGTGCCCACCGCCAGTGTCGTTTACAACACGCCGGTCGCGCGCTGGCTGAGCATGAGTGTGACAGGTACGTCGCGCATCATCCTCAAGGCAAACGGGGCGGATCCTGCAGGCACGGTGGTGTTTGACGTCGTGTTCAAATCCCCGCTGGCAAGTGAGAAGCGCAAGATCCTGATCGACATCACGGGCAGCAAGGTCAAAGCGACAAGCCAATAGGCCCGACAGCGCGTGTTTTCGCTTGCTCCTTTTGGGTGGTCTCTCTAAACGGGTCGGCGGAGACGTGGCCGAGTGGTCGAAGGCGCTCCCCTGCTAAGGGAGTAGGCCCGGAAGGGTCTCGAGGGTTCGAATCCCTTCGTCTCCGCCATTTTCCTCAAATCTATCTTCACTTAACCATCTGATAGTAGAGCGGAATTCGGCGTTTTCGCGCTTATGGCGGTTCTTGGTCCGCTTGATTTGCTGCACATTTTGCTACACAATTTGCTGCACAATCGCGGAGGATTTCCGTCATGAGCATCGCAAAAAGAGGCCGTCTCTTCCACCTCCGCCGCCGCGTGCCGCGCCGGTACCGGGGGGTTGAGCCGCGCGAAACGGTCTGGATCAGCCTGCATACTGACTCGGAGACTATCGCCCACAGCAAGGCAGATCGCGCGTGGTCCCAGATGATCGAGGCCTGGGAAGCGCGGTTGGCCGGGAATAGCGACGACGCGGAGGCCCGGTATGAGGCGGCCCGCGACCTCGCCCGGGTTCGCGGCTTTCGGTATCTGGACGCGGGCAATGTGGCCAAACTGCCGGTTGAGGACGTTGTCGCACGCGTCGAGGCCATTCCGGCCCCGGCAAACCAGTCCGATGCAGTTGAGGCCGCCGCCCTTCTCGGCACTGTTCCCGAACCCCGCATCACGGTCACCAAGGCGCTGCAACTCTATTGGACGCTCGCGAGGGAGAAGACTTTCGGCAAAAGCGAGGACCAGCTGCGCCGCTGGGAAGCACCGCGCAAGAAGGCGGTGAAGAACTTCATCGCGGTCGTCGGCAACAAGGACATCGCCAACATCACCCGCGACGACATGCTGGACTTTCGCCAGCACTGGCTCGACCGGATTGAGGCGGGAGAAGTAACCGCCAATTCCGCGAACAAGGACCTGATCCATTTCGGCGACGTTCTGAAGACCGTGAACACGATGAAGCGGTTGGGCCTGGCACTGCCGCTCGGCGAGTTGTCCTTCAAGGAGGGGGAGAAACAGACGCGGCCACCCTTCACCGAGGACTGGATCAGGACACGCCTGCTCGCCCCCGGTGCGCTGGACGGCTTGAATAGTCAGGCGCGCGCTTTGCTGCTGGGGATGATCAACACCGGCTACCGCCCGTCCGAAGGGGCAGCGCTCACGGCGGATCCGATCCGGCTCGATTGCGACGTGCCACATATCTCCATCGAAGCAGAGGGGCGCCAATTAAAGAGCCACTACGCCCGCCGCATGATCCCGCTGACGGGCGTCTCGGTGGAAGCCTTCAGGCAATATCCCGAGGGCTTCCCACGCTACCGCAACCGCGCCACCCTGAGCGCAGTCGTGAACAAGTTCTTGAGGGCGAATGGTCTGCTGGAAACGCCACGCCACTCCTTTTACTCGTTGCGCCACTCCTTCGAGGACCGCATGCTCGCCGCCGGGATCGACGACCGCATCCGGCGTGACCTGTTCGGTCATCGGCTCGACCGGGAACGATACGGCAAGGGCGCATCACTGGAACAGGTCGCAGAGCTTGTGCGCGGGATCGCCTTTTGAGCCAACAATGCCCGCGCCCGGCGCTGCGCTTCGGTGAGCCGTGTTTCCTCCCTAACGGCTGCAGCCAGTTCCGCCTCCAATCGCTCGAAGATTGGTGCGAAAGCTGCATCCTCGACGACGAGCTGCGACACCTTCATTAGCGCCGCCTCGATCCGCGCGGCATCGACTGACTGGGTCGGACGCGTACGAGATGTTGAAGGGCGAGCTGATGACGACATGCCAATCAGCATGGGTCGGCGCGTTTGGATTGTGCAGAGCATCAGCCCGCTGCTCGCACAACGGCTTGTCACAGCGTACAAATCGGACAGTTGGATTCTCCAGCGCATCGGCGTCTCGTGATGAATTCGACGGGCGACCGGCGCACCTCAGAGCGCTGTTGCCGTATTTCGAATCAAGCCGGTTCGGTCGGCAACATTGGCTCGCTGGAATCATGCAAAAGATCACCTGAAACGCCTCTTGGGAGAGCCGCCAGGGAGCAAGGGAAGGGGATGGCAAGGGAAGGGGATGGCAAGATAAAGCGAGTTCCTCGCTGGCCGGGCCTATGGCCCTAAGCTGTTGTCTGCAGATTGTTTTTGGGCGAGATATCCAATGGGTCGCACTGTGTCTTGCG
>JBCCBC010000003.1:0-30882 GCA_039814435.1 Pseudomonadota bacterium | reverse complement strand
TGGACGCAGCGATGAAAGAGGCTGAGGACGGCGATGTGGTCCTGTTGGCACCTGCGGCCGCCAGTTTCGATCAATACGACAGTTTTGAGAGGCGCGGTGACGATTTTGTGGCCGAAGTCACCAAGCGGCTTTGATCCAAAGGAGCGCCCTGGCGGGCGCACGACATTACTTATTTGGATGCAATCGCACCGCTGAGTTGTTTCACAGCTGTTTGGACAAGGCGCGGGCGGTGGCCATAGCCGATGACCAGGCCCACTGGAAATTGTACCCCCCAAGCCAGCCGGTTACATCTACGGCTTCTCCAATGAAGTACAGGCCAGGCATCAATTTGGATTCCAGCGTTTTGGAGTTGATCCCATCGGTTTCCACCCCACCGCGTGTCACTTCGGCGGTGCGGTATCCTTCTGTCCCATTGGGTGTCAGCGTCCACTCGGTCAAACGCTTGGTCAGTGCGTCGATCCGCGCATCTGACAGATCCCCAAGCCGCCCCGCCAGATCCTGCTCAGATCCCAGATGCTCAACCAGCCGTGCCGGCAAAAGCTGAGCCAGAGCGGTCGTCAGCGCCTTTTTCCCCTCTGATTGCCGTTTTTCCCGCAGCACAGCAGCAAAATCGACGTCAGGTGCAAGGTGAACGGTGATGTCGTCCCCCGCCTGCCAATAGCTTGAGGCTTGTAGGATCGCTGGCCCGGACAGGCCGCGATGGGTAAACAGCAGCGCCTCATCAAATGCAGGCCCATCTGCCTGTACGCGTGCCGGGCAGGACACGCCGGAAATGTCGGCAAATCGGCGGTCGGGAAAGGTGAACGGGACCAATGCAGGGTCTAACGCGGTGATTGCATGTCCAAACTGGCGCGCAATGTCGTAGGCAAATCCGGTGGCCCCCATTTTGGGGATAGACTTGCCGCCGGTAGCCAGGACAACATTGCCCACAGTCACGCTGCGGGTTTGCCCGTCTTGAACAAGGGCGGCTTTGAACCCATCCGCACTTTTTTCAAGCTGGCGGACGGAGGTCTGCAATCGCAACTCTGCCCCGGCCGCCTGCATCAGGTTGCGCAACATCGCGATGATCTCTTTGGCGGACGTGTCGCAGAACAGCTGCCCCAACGTCTTTTCGTGCCACGCGATCCCGTGTGCATCGACCAAAGCGATGAAATCCCATTGCGTGTAGGTGGCCAGGGCGGATTTCGCAAAATGCGGGTTCGCGCTCAGAAAGGCTGAGGGATCGCAGTGCATATTGGTGAAATTGCACCGCCCACCGCCTGAAATGCGGATTTTCTCGCCCGGGGCACGCGCATGATCGACGATCAGCACCCGCCCACCGGCATGTGCGGCACACATCATGCCAGCAGCGCCGGCTCCGATCACAAGCGTATCATAATCCATACCCACCCCGTGCAGGATTGCACAGAAAGGGTCAAGGCATTGGGGTTGCGCGCTTTCCTTGCGGTCTTACGTCAAACACAGATCTGAAACGCACAAGGAAATCGTTATGACTGCACTGGCCGCCGGAACCCCGTTCCCACAGACTGACCTCAGCAAACTTGGTGGCGGGTCTGTCACTTTGGGTGATCCGCAAGGGGGCCATGATTGGCAGCTTGTTGTGATTTATCGCGGCCTGCACTGCCCGCTTTGCAAAAAGTACCTTGCCCAACTGGACGCCATGCAAGGCCAGTTTAACGCGCAGGGCGTCGATGTGGTGATTGCCTCGGGCGATCCTGAGGACAAAGCGCGCGCCATGGCAGATGAATGCGCGCCCACTCTTGCGATGGGATATGAGATGAGCGTGGACCAGATGAACACGCTGGGTCTCTATGTCTCTGATCCGCGCAGCCCGCAGGAAACCGACCGCCCGTTTGCCGAGCCAGGTCTGTTTGTGGTGAACGGTGACGGTGCGATCCAGATGGTCGATCTGTCCAACGCCCCGTTCCTGCGCCCTGATCTGGAAAAAGTGCTGAGCGGGATCACCTTCATCCGCAGCAATGACTACCCCATTCGCGGCACGCATAAAGCCGCCTAAGCCAAAAGCGGGCTGGCCCAACAAAGGCTAGCCCGCGCCGGTGTTTGCCGCTATGGTGCGACATGAGTACTCCGGAGAAACCGGGGACCAGAGGCAGTGTAAGGCAGTAAGGCGGCCGATCATGACAGAGATGGTCTATGGCGCAGTCCCGGTGCGGGACGGCGAACCAATTTTACCCAAATGGTGGCGAACCATTGATAAATGGTCGCTGAGTTGCGTGCTGATCCTGTTTGCGATTGGGCTGCTGCTGGGCCTTGCGGCCTCGGTCCCCCTCGCGGAAAAGAACGGATTTCCACCCTTTCACTATGTCATTCGCCAAGCAATTTTTGGCGTCGGCGCGCTGATTGCGATGATCCTGACGTCGATGATGACGCCTTTGTTGGTGCGACGCTTGGCGGTCTTGGGCTTTCTCGTCGCCTTTATCGCGCTGGCGCTCTTGCCGTTTTTCGGCACTGATTTTGGCAAAGGCGCGATGCGGTGGTATTCGCTTGGCTTTGCGTCAGTCCAACCGTCCGAGTTTCTCAAGCCCGGGTTTGTTGTGGCCGCCGCGTGGATGATGGCGGCAAGCCAGGATATCAACGGCCCGCCGGGCAAGGTGTGGTCCTTTGCCTTGTGCATCTCGATTGTCCTGATGCTGGCCTTGCAGCCCGACTTTGGGCAGGCGTGCCTGGTCCTGTTTGGCTGGGGGGTGATGTACTTTGTTGCTGGCGCTCCGATGCTGCTGTTGGTCGGCATGGCGGGGCTGGTGATTTTTGCGGGCACAATTGCCTATTCCAACTCCGAACACTTTGCGCGCCGCATCGATGGGTTTCTAAGCCCGGATGTGGATCCGCGCACCCAGCTTGGCTATGCCACCAATGCGATCCAAGAGGGTGGGTTGTTTGGCGTGGGCGTCGGCGAAGGGCAGGTCAAGTGGTCGCTGCCCGATGCGCACACCGATTTCATCATAGCTGTGGCCGCCGAAGAATACGGCCTGATCCTCGTGCTGTGCATCATCGTTTTGTACACCGGCATCGTTGTGCGCTCGCTGTTGCGGCTGGTGCGGGAACGCGATCCGTTTATCCGCCTGGCGGGCACCGGGCTGGCCTGCATGTTTGGGGTGCAGGCCATGATCAATATGGGCGTGGCCGTGCGGCTGCTCCCGGCCAAGGGCATGACATTGCCTTTCGTGTCTTATGGGGGCTCGTCGGTGATCGCCTCCGGCATCGCCGTGGGGATGCTGTTGGCCTTTACCCGCAGCCGACCCCAGGGCGAGATTTCGGATTTGCTGGGGCGGGGGCGCAGATGAGCCAGCCGTTGCTCCTAATCGCGGCGGGCGGCACGGGGGGGCACATGTTCCCGGCCCAGGCATTGGCCGAAGCGATGCTGGCCCAGGGCTGGCGCGTCAAGCTGAGCACGGATGCACGCGGTGCACGCTACACCGGGGGGTTCCCCCACACGACAGAGATTGAACAGATATCCTCGGCCACGTTTGCGCGCGGTGGGATTGTCGCCAAGGCCGCCGTACCGTTTCGGATCGGTGCGGGCATTCTTGGGGCCACGATGAAATTGATGCGCGACAAACCCGCAGTTGTTGTGGGTTTCGGGGGCTACCCGACCATCCCGGCCATGGCGGCGGCGACCTTGCTGCGGCTGCCACGTATGATCCATGAACAAAACGGGGTGTTGGGCCGGGTGAACCGACTGCTGGCCAAACGCGTAGATGCGGTAGCCTGTGGGACCTGGCCAACCGATCTGCCCGACGGGATCGAGGGCATTCATGTTGGCAATCCGGTGCGCGGGGCCGTGCTGGAACGTGCGGGCGCGGGATACATCACACCCGGCGACTACCCGATGGAGGTGCTGGTGATTGGCGGTAGCCAGGGCGCGCGCATCCTCAGCGACGTGATCCCGCCAGCCCTTGCCAGCTTGCCGATGGAGCGGTTGCGCAACATCCGCGTCAGCCACCAAGCGCGCGGCGAAGACGAAGAGCGCGTGCGCGCGTTTTATGCAGAACATGGCATCAACGCCGACGTGCAGCCATTTTTTCAGGACGTGCCGCGCCGAATGAGCGAAGCACAGTTGATCATCTCACGCTCGGGCGCGTCCTCAGTGGCAGACATCTCGGTCATCGGGCGCCCGTCCGTTCTGATCCCTTACGCAGCAGCCACCGGCGACCATCAGACCGCCAACGCACGCGGGCTGGTCGATGCGGGCGCGGCGATCCTCATTCCAGAAAGCCAGATGACGGTTCCGGCTGTGGCTGATCAAATCGCGGCCGTGCTCGACAACCCCGATGGCGCGCTGCACATGGCCAACGCAGCCCTTGGGGTGGGCAAACCGGACGCCACCGAAAACCTAGTCCACATGGTTCAAACCCTCGCACAGAAAGGGACCACATGAACGCTGCAACGAAACTGCCCGGTGATGTGGGCCCGATCCATTTCGTCGGTATTGGCGGCATCGGCATGTCCGGCATCGCCGAAGTGCTGCTGAACCACGGTTACGTGGTGCAGGGCTCAGACCTCAAAACCTCCAAAATCACCGACCGCTTGGCAGATCTGGGCGCCCATATCTTTGTCGGGCAGCAGGCGCAAAACATCGAAGACGCCGAAGTCATCGTGATTTCGTCAGCGATCAAGCCCGGCAACCCGGAATTGGATGCGGCACGGGCGCGGGGCCTGCCCATCGTGCGCCGGGCCGAGATGCTGGCGGAACTGATGCGACTGCGGTCCAACATAGCCATTGCCGGGACCCACGGCAAAACCACCACAACCACCATGGTTGCGGCCTTGCTGGACGAGGGCAAGTTTGACCCTACGGTGGTGAACGGCGGGATCATTCACGCCTATGGCAGCAACGCGCGCAAAGGCGACGGCGAATGGATGGTGGTCGAAGCGGACGAAAGCGACGGCACCTTCAACCGGCTGCCCGCGACCATTGCGATTGTGACAAACATTGACCCCGAGCATATGGAACACTGGGGTACGATCGAAAACCTGCGTCAGGGCTTTCTCGACTTTGTGTCCAACATTCCGTTTTACGGCGTGGCCGTGTGCTGCACCGATCACCCCGAGGTCCAAAGCCTCGTGGGCAAGATCACGGACCGGCGCGTGGTCACCTATGGGTTCAATGCCCAGGCCGACGTGCGCGCTGTGAACCTGACCTATGCGGGCGGCGTAGCCCATTTCGACATCGCGCTGCAAGCCGAAGAGATGGTGATCGAAGGTTGCTCGCTGCCGATGCCCGGGGATCACAACGTCTCTAACGCGCTGTCGGCTGTTGCGGTGGCGCGGCATCTGGGCATGAAAGCGGACGAAATCCGCACCGCACTGGCCAATTTTGGCGGCGTCAACCGCCGCTTTACCCGCGTGGGCGAAATTGATGGTGTCACGATCATTGACGATTACGGCCACCACCCGGTTGAAATCGCGGCCGTGCTCAAAGCCGCCCGCCAAGCGACCGACGGGCGCGTGATCGCCGTGCACCAACCGCACCGCTTCACGCGACTGCACCACCACTTTGACGAATTCTGCGCCTGCTTTAACGATGCTGACGTCGTCGGGATCACTGACATTTTCGCAGCCGGAGAAGACCCAATCCAAGGCGCGTCACGCGACGACCTGGTGGCCGGACTGATCCGGCACGGGCACCGCCATGCGCGCGCCGTGATGGGTGAGGATGATCTCGAACGCCTCGTGCGCGAACAGGCCCGTCCGGGCGACATGGTCGTGTGCCTCGGGGCCGGGACGATTTCGGCCTGGGCCAACGGGCTGCCGGGACGTCTGCAAAAGGGGGCGGCATGACACTTTTGGTTCCACTTGGCTTGCTGGCCTTGGCACTGGCCTTTGGTCTGGCGTGGTTCAGCACGCGACTGGCGGGCTTGGCCTGGGTTGGGGCAACCTGCCTTGGCTTTCACTGGGCGATCACGATTTACCCGACGGGGTACGGGCCGCAACTGGACACAACGTATCTGAGCCACGCGATGCTGATCACGCTCGTTTTGTACGTGTCGGTCATGGGCTTGTCGGGCATTGGCGCCGCACATCTGGCGCGGGGTTCTGCGCGTGGTGAGGGCGCTTGATGCTGATCTGGGTCTGTCTTGCCTGGGTCTTCGCCGCAACAGCGGTGGCGATGTTGCCCATGCGGCACCAATACGTGCCCGGCGTCGCACTGCTGGTGGCGGCACCGCTTTTGATCTTATGGATTGGCCTTGCCGTGGCCTGGTGGGCTGGCATCCTGGCGCTGGCTGCATTCGTGTCGATGTTTCGCAATCCACTGCGATATTTTTGGGCCAAAGCACGCGGCCAAAACCCTGAACTGCCCCCGGAACTGCGTTCATGAGCCTCTCTTTGATTTTTGCCTGTCTCTGGGCGTTGATTGCCAATGTGCTGGCGATGTTGCCCAGCCGCGACAATCACTGGACAAATGCCTATGGGCTGATCGCGATCGGTATCCCAATTGTGGGCTACGCCACGTGGCAACATGGGCCTTGGGTCGGGTTGTTGGTGATGGTCGCCGGGATGAGCATCCTGCGCTGGCCCGTGATTTATCTGGGGCGCTGGATCCGGCGCAAGGTCGCACGATGATCACGGTATTGCCCGTTGTTCTGTTCGTTGCGTCCGCCTGCCTTGGAGTTTGGCTGGTGCGCACCGGACGGGCAAAGTGGATCCTGCTCTTGTTGGTGATTGGGGCGGGGATCTTTGCGGCGCCGCACATCGTGACCGGGCTGGACCATCTGCACGCGACCCTGGCGGCGGCGTTGACGATCACGGCGGTGCCGGGGCTGCTTGGTGGGGCGCTCATCGGACTTTTACTCAAACGCCACGCCAAGACGGCTTGAAAACAGCACGACAAAAGGTCAAAGCGCGCCATGATCTATGATTTGCCTGATGTGCGTGGCACGCTCACCCCACAAAAAGACTTGTCTGCGCTGACGTGGCTGCGTGTGGGCGGACCCGCGGATTGGTTGTTTCAACCGGCCGATATCGACGATCTCAGCACCTTTCTATCGGCGCTTGATCCGCACATTCCGGTGTTCCCCATGGGCGTCGGCAGCAACCTGATTGTACGTGATGGGGGATTGCGGGCCGTGGTGATCCGCTTGGGGCGCGGGTTCAACGGGATCACTGTTGAGGGGGAAACCGTCACGGCGGGTGCGGCGGCGTTGGACGCCCACGTGGCGCGCCGGGCGGCAGATGCAGGCATTGATTTGACGTTTTTGCGCACAATCCCCGGCTCTATCGGTGGGGCCGTGCGGATGAACGCGGGGTGTTACGGCCACTACACTGGCGATGTTTTTCAAAGGGCGACGGTGGTGCTGCGCGACGGGCAGGTCAAAACCGTCACGGGGCCCGCTTTGAATTTCCGCTACCGACAGTCCGATTTGCCCGAAGGGGCTGTGCTGGTATCTGTCACATTGCAGGGGCCGGCTGGGGATCCAACGGCGCTGCACGCCCGCATGGAAGAGCAATTGGCCAAACGCGACGCGACCCAACCCACAAAGGACCGCAGCGCCGGATCGACCTTTCGCAATCCCGCCGGGTTTTCTTCGACCGGGCGGGCTGACGACGTGCATGACCTCAAGGCCTGGAAGGTCATCGATGACGCGGGCCTGCGCGGCGCGCGCCGCGGTGGGGCGCAAATGAGCGAAAAACACTCCAACTTTCTGATCAACACCGGGGGGGCAAGTGCCGCCGACCTCGAAGGATTGGGCGAAGAGGTGCGAAAAAAGGTTTACGATTCCAGCGGCATCACGCTAGAATGGGAAATTATGCGCATAGGCGAACCGGACAGCTAAAAACCGGGTCTATGAGCCAGGCGGGCCGAAACAACACAACACATTCGGCAATAACCAATGAGGGTCCGAAAAAGGACTCCGGGACTTAGAGGCACATGGCGGGTCAGTCGAGCAGGACGACTCCGAAAGTGGCGGTATTGATGGGTGGCCCCTCGGCTGAACGAGAGGTGTCCCTGTCCAGCGGGAAATCCTGCGCCGACGCATTGCGGAGCACAGAATATCAGGTGATCGAGGTCGATGCAGGCCCCGACCTTGCGCATGTTTTAACCACAGAAAAACCTGACGCTGTCTTGAATTGCCTGCACGGGCGGTGGGGTGAAGATGGCTGTGTGCAAGGGCTGCTGGAATGGCTCGGCATCCCCTATTCGCATTCCGGTGTGCTGTCTTCTGCGCTCGCGATGGACAAACAGCGCAGCAAGGATGTCTTCGTGTCTGCCGGCCTGCCCGTGGTCAAAAGCATCATAGCGCCAGCGACAGAGGTCCGCGCGGGCCACGTGATGCAGCCCCCCTATGTGGTCAAACCCAACAACGAAGGCTCCAGCGTGGGGGTCTATCTGGTCCACGAGGCCAGCAACGGGCCGCCGCAGCTGGATGACAGCATGCCGGTTGACGTCATGGTCGAGGCCTTTGCACCGGGCCGCGAGTTGACGACAACAGTGATGGGCGCACGCCCTCTGGGGGTGACCGATATCATCACCGATGGCTGGTATGACTATGATGCGAAATACAAACTGGGCGGCTCGCGCCACGTCATCCCCGCAGATGTGCCAACAGAAATCACCGAGCTGTGCCTCGACTACGCTGTGCGGGCGCACAACGCGCTTGGCTGTCGCGGGGTCAGCCGGACAGACTTCCGCTGGGACGAAAGCAAGGGCGCGGCAGGCCTCATCCTGCTGGAAACCAACACGCAACCGGGCATGACCCCTACATCGCTGACGCCGGAACAGGCGCAGGCGGCGGGCATTTCGTTCGCCGAATTCTGTTCCTGGATGGTCGAGGACGCGTCATGCAACAGATGAACCGGCGCGCAGCACTCAAAGCGGACCCGGCTCCCTCACGGTGGTCCTGGCGCTTGCAACGCCTGATGCTGACGCCGCTGTTTCGTCTGACACTGCGCGCAGGCCTGCCATTTGCGCTCTCTCTGGGGGCCGCGACGTGGTGGCTCTCTGACCCCAACACGCAAACCGCTATCCGCGACACCGTGGCCGAAGCCCGCGCCAGCATCGAACAACGCCCCGAATTCATGGTCAACCTCATGGCGATCGATGGCGGGGATGCCGCACTTGGCGCATCGATACGGGCTGCCGTACCGCTTGATTTTCCCGTGTCATCCTTTGATCTCGACCCGGCGGCGATGCGGTTGCGCATCCTCGATATGCCGCCAGTCAAGGAAGTCAGCGTACGCATCCGTCCGGGCGGCGTGCTGCAAGTGGACGTCACACCGCGCATTCCAGCCGCCATCTGGCGCACGCCCGAGGGCCTCAGCCTGATTGATGGCACAGGTATGTTTGTCGGGCCGATCGCGCGGCGGGGTTTGCGCCCTGATCTGCCCGTTATCGCGGGCGAGGGCGCGCCGGGGCATGTCGGCGAAGCGTTGACACTTGTGCGGGTCGGCCAACCGCTGGGCGCGCGGATGCGCGGTCTGGTGCGGCTGGGGAACCGACGGTGGGACGTCATTCTGGACCGCAACCAGCGCATCATGCTGCCCAGTGTTGATCCTGTCCAGGCGCTGGAACGGGTCATTGCGCTGGACGGCGTTGACGAGATTTTGGCGCGCGATGTTGCCCGCATAGATTTGCGGCTGCGGGATCGCCCCACCGTACGCATGAACGCCACGGCTACCGAAGAATGGTGGCGCATCCGACAGTTGAATTCCGGGACCGAGTGACAGTAATGACTGACTTTTATGACAACCAACGCTCCATGCGAAACATGCGCAAAATCGCGATGCAAAGGGGCGTGGTCGCGATCCTCGATGTGGGCAGTTCCAAGATCGCGTGCCTCGTGCTGCGGTTTGACGGGTCAACAACGCTCGGGGACGAGGGCGAAATCGGCTCGCTCGCCGGTCAGTCCGGGTTTCGGGTGATCGGGGCGGCCACCACACGCTCGCGCGGGGTCCGCTTTGGCGAGATTTGCGCAATGCAGGAAACCGAGCGCGCCATTCGGACCGCTTTGCAGGCGGCGCAAAAGATGGCCGGGATCCGGGTCGATCACGTGATTGCCTGCTTTTCCGGGGCCGAACCACGCAGCTACGGCCTCGATGCACGCGTGGATCTGGACGGGCAGGTTGTCTCGGAACAGGATGTGGCGCGTGTGCTGTCGCGCTGTGATGTGCCGGACTACGGCGAAAACCGCGAAGTGTTGCACGCCCAACCTGTGAATTTTGCTCTGGACCATCGTTCGGGCCTGTCTGACCCGCGTGGACAACTTGGCAATGAACTGGCCGTTGATCTGCACATGCTGACGGTAGATGCCGCAGCAGTGCAGCACCTTGCCCACTGCGTCAAACGCTGCGACCTGGAATTGGCTGGCATTGCGTCCTCGGCTTATGCGGCCGGGATTGCCGCGCTGGTTGAGGATGAACAGGAACTTGGCGCGGCGTGTATCGACCTTGGCGGTGGCAGCACCGGCGTTTCGATTTTTATCAAGAAACACATGATTTTTGCCGACGCGGTGCGTATTGGCGGCGATCACGTGACATCGGATATCTCAATGGGGCTGCAAGTGCCCACGGCCAACGCCGAGCGGATCAAGACGTTTTATGGCGGCGTGCAAGCCACCGGCATGGACGACCGCGAAATGATCGAGATTGGTGGGGATACCGGCGACTACGAACACGACAGGCGCACGGCCAGCCGCGCCGAATTGATCGGTATCATGCGCCCCCGGGTCGAAGAGATCCTGGAAGAAGTACGGGCCCGTCTGGACGCGGCCGGATTTGACCATCTGCCCAGCCAACAGATCGTGCTGACAGGTGGGGGCAGCCAAATTCCCGGCCTTGACGGTCTGGCCAGCAAGATCCTTGGCCAGCAAGTGCGCTTGGGGCGTCCACTGCGGGTCCACGGGCTGCCGCAGGCGGCGACCGGGCCGGGCTTTGCCAGCGCGGTTGGGCTTGCGCTGTTTGCAGCACATCCACAAGACGAATGGTGGGATTTCGACATCCCGCACGACCGCTACCCGTCGCGCAGCCTGCGCCGCGCGGTCAAATGGTTCCGCGACAACTGGTAAGGGCGTTTCAACCATTGCCTACGTCGCCACAAGCAGGGGTGTAAGGCACCGATAAGGCAGGCCCGAACAGGCCGCAAAAACCAAGAGCCGACAGCAGGCACCGCATCCTATCGCGTCCGTGCCACTAGTGGACTCGGCCCTAGACCCCGCGATTTGTAGCGAGGTATGCGAAATCTCGCCGAAGCCAGCGCTAAAACCCCCATATTTTGGGGCAAAACTGCGTTTTTTGGGTGACGTCGCGGCCCCAGAACGATAGGGTCAAGCCAATTTAGGCACAAAAACACCCGCGAATGCGGCAAACAGACAGGCGGACCTGACCCATGACCTTGAACCTTTCGTTGCCCGGACATGACGAGCTGAAACCACGCATCACCGTTTTCGGTGTTGGCGGGGCTGGCGGGAACGCGGTCAATAACATGATTGAAAAACAACTGGATGGCGTCGATTTTGTCGTGGCCAATACGGATGCGCAGGCGCTGCAACAGTCCGCTGCCACCAACCGCGTCCAGCTGGGGATCAAAGTGACCGAAGGGTTGGGAGCCGGGGCGCGTGCCAGCGTCGGTGCCGCAGCCGCAGAAGAATCAATTGAACAGATCGTCGATCATCTGGCCGGCGCGCACATGTGCTTCATCACCGCCGGCATGGGTGGCGGGACGGGCACGGGCGCGGCGCCGATCATCGCGCAGGCCGCGCGCGAACTTGGTGTCTTGACCGTCGGTGTTGTGACCAAACCCTTCCAGTTCGAAGGGGCCAAACGGATGAAGCAGGCCGAAGACGGTGTCGACGCCCTGCAAAAGATGGTCGACACGCTGATCATCATCCCCAACCAGAACCTGTTCCGCCTCGCCAATGAAAAGACGACCTTTACCGAGGCGTTCAGCATGGCGGATGACGTGCTGTATCAAGGTGTTAAGGGCGTAACGGACCTGATGGTCCGTCCGGGCCTCATCAACCTCGACTTTGCAGATGTGCGCGCCGTCATGGACGAAATGGGCAAGGCGATGATGGGCACAGGCGAGGCCGACGGCGAAGATCGCGCGATCCAGGCCGCAGAGAAAGCCATCGCCAACCCGCTGCTGGACGAAATCAGCCTGCGCGGTGCCAAAGGTGTCCTGATCAACATCACAGGCGCACACGACCTGACCTTGTTTGAACTGGACGAAGCGGCCAACCGCATCCGCGAAGAGGTCGATCCAGACGCCAACATCATCGTCGGCTCGACCCTGGACACGGCGATGGAGGGCATGATGCGCGTCAGCGTCGTCGCCACGGGCATCGATGCCAGCGACGTGCACACCGAAATGCCCGTGCCGCGCCGCTCAATGGCTGCGCCACTGACCCAATCGGTGATGGCCGAAGACCCCGCACCACAACCGATGCCGACCCCCGCGCCAGCGCCTGTCGCCGCAGCGGCAGAAGAACCTTCGCTGTTCCAGGAAATGGATGTGCAGCAAGCCGCCGCGCAAGACATGGCCGAAGATATCTTTGCCGATGAGGCCCCGATGGCGGCACGCGATGACCTGCCGCCCCCCGCCTATCAGCCTCAGGTCGCAGCGTTTGAACCAACGCCCGAGCCTGCGGCGCCCGCAGCAGAGAACTTTGTCGCACCGCGCGCACCCGCACCGGGCACGCCATCGCCCGAAGCTTTGGCGCGTCTGCGCGCCGCAACGCAAAAAGCCGCGCCCGCCGCAGCACCGCAACAAGATCCGGCAGTTGCAGCAGGGGCCGCTGAAAGACCGCGCTTCGGCATCAATTCCTTGATCAACCGGATGACCGGAACGCCCGAAGGCGCGCCAGCAGAACGCCCCGCGCGTCAGCAACCGCCCGTCCAAACCCGGGCCGCCGCACCGGCACCCGCACCTGCGCCACAACCGACCGAAGCGGTTGACCCGGATCAGGAACGGATTGAAATACCGGCCTTCCTGCGCCGCCAAGCGAACTAAATTCCGGTCACAAACAAAATCATGGGTCGCCATAGGGCGGCCCTTTTTTCCATGTAAAACAGGGCCTTGAAACAGGGTGCGCGCGAAGGTGCCCAATCCGCAGCGGGATGTTTCAGACGGTTACAAAGTTTGAGTTGAGTGTTTGGTGGCACCACCATAGCTGTTGATCCAACACGAGCAGCAAAAGGGGTGGGACCTGTGCAAGCGACAGTCAAAGGGCCAGTGTCATTTACGGGGTGCGGTTTGCATTCCGGCAGTGCTGTGCATTTGACCATTCGCCCGGCCACCGCCGAACACGGCATTTGGTTCCGCCGCGTGGATATCGACACAGGCGATACCATGATCCCCGCGCGCTATGATATCGTGCGCCAGTCCCCACTGTGCACCACACTTGTAAATGATGCGGGCGTGTCGGTCGGCACGGTTGAACACATCATGGCCGCTTTGGCCGGGTGCGGCGTGCACAACGCGTTGATCGAAATCGACGGCCCCGAGGTCCCGATCCTTGACGGGTCGGCCGTTCCGTTTGTGCGTGGCATCATGCACCGCGGCCTGCGCCGGCTGTCTGCACCGATCCGCGCGATCGAGGTGTTGAAACCGGTCACCGTGACCCACGGCAATGCAAGCGCAACACTTGCACCGTCGGATGTGATGCGGATCGACTTCCACATCGATTTTGAAGACTCCGCAATCGGGCGTCAAACAAAGTCGCTGAACATGTCCAACGGCAGCTTCGCACGCGAGCTGAGCGACAGCCGCACGTTCTGCCGCCAGAACGACGTCGAGCAGATGCAAGCCAACGGCCTGGCCCTTGGTGGCACGCCGGGTGTCAACGCCGTGGTGTTTGATGGCGACCGCGTTTCCAGCCCGGGTGGGTTGCGCCACGCGGACGAACCCGTGCGCCACAAGATGCTCGATGCATTGGGCGACATTGCGCTGGCCGGCGCGCCTGTGATCGGCCACTACACAGGCGTGTGCGCAGGGCACACTCTGACAAACCAGTTGCTGCGCAAGCTGTTTGCCACGCCTGATGCGTTCCGGATGGTCACGTGCGACGGTGAAACAGCGGCTCAACTGCCCGGTGCGGGCCTCGTTTGGGATGAAATCCCCGCCGTTGCCTAAATCAGGGCGAAATCGTCATTTTATCCTTTCGACAGTTTGTGGTAGAGACAGGCAAACAGCCTGAAACAGGGCGGTGTTGAGCGTCTTTTGGGGGTAACAGGGCATGATCGGCGGTAGATCCATTTCGCGATTGACGGTTGTCATGGTGATCACAGCGTTCTTGGCAGCATGTGGCGGTGGCAATGACCGGCCGACCACCGGTGGTTTCTTCAACCGCCAAGAGGTGCCACTCGAAAACTTCAGCGCCGAGCAGATCTTTGAACGCGGTGAGTTCGAGCTGGAACAGAACGATCCCACCGAAGCGGCGTTCTATTTTTCCGAGATTGAACGGCTGTACCCCTATTCAGATTGGGCACGCCGCGCGTTGATCATGCAGGCGTTCGCCCATCACCGCGACCGGGATTACCCCAACAGCCGGTCTGCCTCGCAACGGTTTATCGATTTCTATCCCGACGATGATGACGCGGCCTATGCCCAGTATTTGCTGGCGCTCAGCTATTATGACCAGATTGATGAAGTGGGCCGCGATCAAGGGCTGACATTTCAGGCGCTCCAGTCGTTGCGCGAAGTAATCGAACGCTATCCCAACAGTGAATATGCCAAATCCTCCATCCTGAAATTTGACCTCGCCTTTGACCACCTGGCAGGCAAGGAAATGGAAATCGGGCGCTACTACCTGCGGCGCGACAATTTTTCGGCTGCGATCAACAGGTTCCGCGTCGTGATCGAGGATTTTCAGACCACCAGTCACACGCCCGAAGCGTTGCACCGCCTGGTCGAAGCGTATTTGTCGCTTGGCCTCACGGACGAAGCGCAGACAGCGGGGGCAATCCTTGGCTTTAACTACCAGTCGACCGATTGGTACGAGGAAAGCTTCAAACTGTTGACCGGGCAGGGGCTCGAGCCTCGGGTGCGTGGCAATGGCTGGCTGGCACAAGTCTATCGCCAAATGATCCAGGGCCGCTGGATTTAACCTTCGTGGGCCGTTCCCACAGCACAGGCTGAACAGATGCTGCGCGGGCTTGATATCTCGGACATGTTGATCATTGACCGGCTGGAACTTGAGTTTCAGCCCGGTCTCAACGTGCTGACCGGGGAAACCGGTGCGGGCAAGTCTATCTTGCTGGATTCGCTTGGGTTTGTCCTTGGATGGCGGGGCCGGGCCGAACTTGTGCGCCAAGGGGCAGAGCAGGGCGAAGTCACCGCATGGTTCGATTTGCCCGAGGGGCACAGCGCGCGCGCCGTTCTGCAAGAGGCTGGATTGCCTGTCAGTGACGAGCTGATCTTGCGGCGGGTCAATTCAGCGGATGGGCGCAAAACGGCGTGGGTCAACGACAGACGCTGCTCGGGTGATGTGCTGCGCGCCCTGAGTGAAACGCTGATCGAATTGCACGGACAGCACGACGATCGCGGGCTGTTGAACCCGCGCGGACACCGGGCAATTCTCGATGAATTTGCAGGGCTCGACACCGCGCGGTCAAGCACGCGCAAAGCGTGGCGCGCAATGGGGGCGGCCCAAACCGCATTGGATCAGGCCGAGGCCGCAATGCAGGCGATCCGCGCCGAAGAAGACTATTTGCGCCACGCCGTTGCCGAACTTGACGCATTGGACCCGCAACCGGGTGAAGAGGCCACGCTTGATACCAACCGTCGGGTCATGCAAGGGGCGGAACGTATTCGCGAAGACGTGCAAAGCGCGCATAAAACACTGGGCCATGACGGGGCCGAGGGTGCGTTGAACAACGCCATTCGCTGGCTGGATGGGGTCGCAGACAAAGCCCAGGGGCAGCTCGACGCGCCGTTGGCCGCCTTGACGCGCGCGATGGCCGAACTTGATGACGCAAGCGACGGGATCGTGCGGGCGCTGGATGCGATGTCGTTCAACCCGACAGATCTTGAGGACGCCGAAGAGCGCCTGTTTGCGATCCGCGCCTTGGCACGCAAACATGATGTTGCAGCCGACGATCTGGCGGCGTTTGCCGACGATCTGCGCACCAAACTCGCCGCACTGGATGCGGGGGACGCGGATCTGGAGCGCTTGCGCGGCGACGTCAGCGCGGCGCAATCTGCCTATGACGCGGCGGCGGACAAGCTGCGCGCGGGCCGAACAAAGGCGGCGCGCAAACTCGACAGTGCCGTGATGCACGAACTTGCCCCCCTCAAGATGGAGCGGGCCGTTTTTTCCACCCAGATCAGTGATGATACACCCGGGCCGGATGGGCGCGACATGGTGGCGTTTACAGTGGCCACCAACCCCGGCGCGCCATCGGGCGCGCTGAACAAGATTGCGTCCGGAGGCGAGCTGAGCCGGTTCCTGTTGGCGCTCAAAGTCTGCCTGACGCGCGATCAAGGCGGGTTGACGATGATCTTCGATGAAATCGACCGCGGCGTGGGCGGTGCAACAGCAGATGCGGTGGGGCGCAGGCTGGCAGCCCTCGCGGATGGTGGGCAAGTGCTGGTTGTCACCCACTCACCCCAAGTTGCGGCCTTGGGCGCGCATCACTGGCGGGTTGAGAAAAAGGTAGAAAAAGGGGCCACAACGTCGACCGTAGTGCCACTTGCCGCGCCAGATCGCGTGGACGAGATTGCGCGGATGCTGGCAGGCGACACCATCACAGACGAAGCCCGCGGGGCCGCACGGGCGCTGTTGGGGGGATAAGGTCACGGTCATGCCCCTGTGACCTTTCGTGGGGTTTTACGCGCGCTGCACTTGGCCTAAGACGGTCAAGACATTTGCACATTGCGATCCGCGCCCATGCCTCCTCCTTCGCGCTCCCTGTTTGCCGAACAACTTGACCTGGCGTTGAACGCCTGTCGGGATGGCTGGCTGCTGTTGCGTGATCGCGGGCCGTCGCAAGTTCAGTTCTGGTTTATCGCACTGGCCATCGGTGTGGCGGCAGGGTTCGCCGCGCTGTTCTTTCGCAAAGGGATCGAGGCGCTGCAAGCCTGGCTCTATGGGACGGATGATGTGCAATACCTGCACAGCTTTGCCTCGTCTTTGCCGTGGTATCTGATCCTGATCATCCCGATCATCGGCGGGCTGCTGACCGGCCTTATCCTGCACACCTTTACCAAGGACGGCGTCGCACGGTCCGTGGCTGACGTGATCGAAGGGGCAGCGTTGCGCGATGGTCGGGTCGGGACACGGGCCGGGGTCGCATCGGCATTTGCCAGTTTTATCACGCTGTCTTCGGGCGGCTCAACCGGGCGCGAAGGGCCGGTCGTGCACATCGCCGCTGTCATCTCGACCAAGGTGTGTCGGTGGATCAAAGCGGACGGGATCACCGGGCGCGACCTGTTGGGATGCGCCGTGGCCGCCGCCGTATCGGCCAGCTTTAACGCGCCGATTGCCGGTGCCCTTTTCGCGCTCGAGGTTGTGCTGCGCCACTTTGCAGTCCACGCCTTTGCGCCGATTGTGATCGCGGCGGTGGCGGGGACGATTATCAACCGCCTGGAATTTGGCGGGGTCACCGAATTCATGCTGCCCGAAGCCAATGAACTTGTTTTTTATCAAGAGCTTCCGGCGTTCTTGCTGCTTGGGTTGGTATGTGGCCTTGTGGCAGTCGTCCTGATGCGCGCAATTTTCTGGACAGATGACCTGGGCACCACGCTGCAGGCGCGCACCGGGCTGCCACGCTGGTTGCGCCCGGCTGTTTCGGGGGCATTGCTGGGGGCGATGGCGATCTTTTATCCGCACATCATTGGTGTGGGGTACGAGACGACATCGTTGGCGTTGACAGGCCAGCTGGCCCTCAATGAGGTGATGGTGTTTGTGGTGCTGAAAACGGCTGCTGTGGCGATCACGATGGCGGGTCGCATGGGCGGTGGGGTGTTTTCGCCGTCGCTGATGATCGGGGCGCTGACGGGGCTGGGTTTTGGTCTGGTTGCGACGGGGATTTTTCCGGACGTGTCGGGCTCGGTCACGCTCTATGCTCTTGCTGGTATGGGCGCTGTGGCAGCAGCGGTGCTTGGAGCTCCGATCTCGACAACGCTGATTGTGTTTGAGTTGACGGGGGACTGGCAAACTGGATTGGCCGTGATGGTGGCTGTGTCGATGTCGACAGCCCTGTCCTCCCGACTTGTGGATCGCAGCTTTTTCTTGACGCAACTGGAACGGCGCGGGGTCCATCTGGCCGCCGGGCCGCAAGCCTATCTGCTGGCAATGTTCCGTGTCAGCGGGGTGATGCGCACCCCAGACGATCCGCGCGCTGCCGAAGAAGAGGCGTGCTGGCAGATGATCACGGATGGTATTTACGTCGATGCGGCTGCCACGCTTGAAGTGGCGCTGCCAATCTTTGATCGCACCCTTGTGCGGTTCATCCCCGTCGTCACATTGACTGGCGAAAACGCAGCGCCCGAATTGCAGGGTGCGCTGTTCCATGTGGATGCATTGAAAGCCTATAACCGCGCACTGGCGGCCACTGCTGCAGAAGAACACAGCTAGGGCGCTGAATTTGGGTCCGGCGGGTGCTCTGTTTTGCGCTCAGGCGCAAAAGGCGCCCACCCACCGACCCTTGGGTCAGATCTGTTCGACAGCGATTCCATCACCGATGTAAAACGCAAGGTGGTCCTTGATCCGCGCCACGCCGTCTTTAGGGGCTTCATAGCTCCAGACTTTGTTCTCAAGGGTCTGGGACTTGGTCACAACCGAGAAATAGGACGCATCCCCCTTGTGAGGGCAATGCGTGGTCATGTCGGTTCGATCCAGGAACGCCATCGCAATATCATCCCGTGGGAAATAGATCACAAACGGATAGTCACCTTCGCTCAACTCAAGCGCATTTGCGCTTTCCCCAAGGACGGCCCCGCCAGCGCGTACCGTCCATGTGCCCGGTGCTTTGCGGATCGTGATATGATCAGCCATTTGGTCTCTCCTCTGACGGTTTGCGCGGTGATGAAGGGCGGGTGTAACAGATGAATGACAAGGCGACCAGCGGCTAGAGCGGTGCACAGGCCTGCGTCAGCCAAGCCAGAGTCTCGGGGCCAACCCGGGGGCCAATTTTCGCGAGAGTTTCCGCGTGATACGCGTTGAGCCATGCGCGCGTTGGATCATCCAGCATCTCGTCAACAATCAGGCGGCGGTCGATAGGGGCAAAGGTCAGCGTGCGCCATGACAACATCTCGCGGTGGGCGTCTGCGCCTGCGGGCGGGGTAGCGGCCTCAACCACCAGCAGGTTTTCGATGCGGATGCCGAAAGCCCCCTCACGGTAGTATCCAGGTTCGTTCGACAGGATCATACCGGGTTGCAAAGGCACCGTGCTGACCCGGCTCAGGCGCTGTGGGCCCTCATGCACCGACAGATACGCCCCAACACCGTGGCCAAGCCCGTGATCAAAGTCCTGATGCGCATACCACAAGGGCGCGCGGCCAATCGCCTCGATGTCACGACCCGCAAGCCCCGTGGGCCAGATCAGGCGGGACATCGCAATCATGCCCATCAACACACGGGTGAACGCGGCGCATGCGTCCGAAGGCGGAGCGCCAATCGCGATGGTGCGGGTGATGTCGGTGGTCCCGTCCAGATACTGCCCACCGCTGTCCAGAACGATCAACTGCCCGTCCTGCAGCGGGCTGTCCGTCTCTTCAGTGACGCGGTAGTGCATGATCGCGCCGTTTGGACCCGTGCCCGCGATTGTTTCAAAACTGATATCCTGCAGCGCGTTGTCGCGACGACGATAGGTTTCCAGCTGCGTGACAACCTGTGTTTCGCTCAGCGTGTCTGCGGGCTGGGCGTCGAGCCATGCCAACAGCTCCGCAACCGCCGCACCGTCGCGCAGATGCGCCTCGGCGGTGCCTGCAATTTCGGCACTGTTCTTGCAGGCCTTGGGCAGGGCGCATGGGTCCTCGCCCCATTGCACATCGCCCGTGACCGCCTCTGCAACGCTGACCGGGACCGAGGATTTATCAAGACGCACAGGCCCGGAAAGTGCCGCCACTGCGGATAAAAAGGCGTCCGGCGCATGGCATGTCACGTCCGCGCCCAGGTGATCACGCACCTCTGCCAGTTTACTCTGGTCCATAAACAGATCCACAGCGCCCGAGGCCTGCAAAATGGCAAAGCCCTGCGCGATGGGATTGCGTGGAATGTCGGCACCGCGGATGTTCAACAGCCAGCACAGACTGTCAGGCAAGGTAATGACAGCCGCCATTGCGCCCGCCGCCTCCAGATCCTGACCGAGGCGGGCGCGTTTGTCTGCGTGCGCCTCACCTGCAAACTCCAAAGGGTGTACTTTTGCGGGCTCTGCCGCAGGCCCGGGTTGGTCTTGCCACACGCGATCGACAAGATTTGCGGTCTGCACAAGTTCAACCCCTGTGTCCGCCAGCACTCTGCGCGCCTGAGCGATCTGGGACGGTGTATGCAGCCAAGGATCAAACCCGACACGGCCGCCGTCCGGCAACTGCTCTTTCAGCCACGCACCCAGCGATACCTCTGGCCAGGGGACGGGGGTATACACGTCAGCAACCTGAGCCTTGACCTGCGTGCGGTAGCGCCCGTCGATGAACACGCCGGCACTGGCACGCAGCACGACACAAAATCCGGCGGAACCGGTAAACCCGGTCAACCACGCCAAACGCTCATCGCGGGCAGAAACATACTCGCCCTGATGCGCATCCGCGCGGGGCACCAGAAACCCATCCAAGGCCTCGGCGTCCAGCTCGGCACGCAAAGCACTCAAACGGGGGGGGCCTTGCTCAGGACGCGCGGTCACCTCAAATGACTGAAACATAACCCACTTCTTTCATTGTTCCGACAAATATGCCGCCCCGCAGGGCCGGTCTCAGCTGGCGCGCTTCATCCCCATCACACGGGCCCGCGCACGCGGGTCACTGTCAAACAGGGCGGCCAGTTGCTCGGTCATGGCACCGGCCAGTTGTTCCACATCCGTGATGGTCACGGCGCGGTCGTAGTAACGGGTCACATCATGACCAATGCCAATGGCCAGCAATTCCACGGCACGCTTGCGTTCCACCATGGCGATCACATCGCGCAAGTGTTTTTCCAGGTAATTCGCGGGGTTAACGGACAACGTTGAATCGTCCACCGGGGCACCATCTGAAATCACCATCAGGATCTTGCGCGCTTCGGGGCGGTTCATCATCCGGCGGTGCGCCCATTCCAGTGCCTCGCCGTCGATGTTTTCCTTCAGCAGGCCCTCTTTCATCATCAGGCCCAGATTGGGGCGGGTGCGCCGCCACGGGGCGTCTGCCGATTTGTAAACAATATGGCGCAGGTCGTTCAAACGGCCGGGCTGGGCGGGGCGGCCATCGTTCAACCACGCTTCGCGGGCAAGACCGCCTTTCCACGCACGCGTGGTGAAACCGAGGATCTCGACCTTGACGTTGCACCGCTCAAGAGTGCGGGCCAGAACATCCGCGCAGATCGCAGCAATCGAAATGGGGCGGCCGCGCATCGACCCTGAGTTGTCCAGCAGCAAGGTCACGCAGGTGTCGCGGAATTCGGTATCCTTTTCGACCTTGAAGGACAGGGGCGTGGTCGGATTGGCCACGATACGCGCCAGTCTGCCCGCATCCAACGTGCCTTCCTCCAGATCGAACTCCCAACTGCGGTTCTGCTGGGCCTGCAAGCGACGCTGCAATTTGTTCGCCAGTCGGCTGACCGCACCCTTCAATGGCTCAAGCTGCTGATCAAGATAGGCGCGCAAACGTTCCAGCTCGACAGGTTCAGCCAGATCCTCGGCGGAAATCTCTTCGTCATGGGTATCAAGATAGACGCGGTAATCCGGATCGGCCTCGGACACAGGCTGCGGGGCAGGGGGCTCTAACGGGGCCTCGCCGTCAGGCATCTCTGCCTCTTCGCCCATCTCCTGATCTGCCATGTCGTCCATGGACACCTGGGCCTGGCTTGCGTCCTGCTGCTCTTCCTGCGAACTTTCGGGGCTGCCTTCGGCCTCTTCATCGTCCTGATCATCCTGGCCGGTGCTGTCGGGTTCTTGGGTGTCCTCGTCGCCTTCTTCGGCCTGATCTTCTTGATCCTCGTCCAGCTGATCCGGGTCATCGCCCAACTGATCGCCGTAACCAAGGTCGGTGATCACTTGCCGCGCAAGACGGGCAAAGGCCGCCTGATCATCCAGAATATCGTCAATGTTATCAAGGGTGCCACCCGCCTGATCCTCGATAAAGCCGCGCCACAGCTCCATGGCGTTCTGGGCTCCACCGGGCAGGTCGCGTCCCGTGGCGAGATGACGGACAAGATACCCAGCAGCCGCAGCCAAGGGCACGTCGCTGGCTTGCTTGCACTGATCATAGCCACGGCGCATCGCATCGTTGCTGATCTTGGCATCAATATTGCCCGCAGTGCCGGGCATATCGCGCGCGCCCATCGCCTCGCAACGCGCAGTTTCCATCGCCTCGTACAAGTCGCGGGCCATTTCGCCCTGCGGCGTGTAACGGGCGTGCGTCTGCCCGTTGTGATAGCGGCGGTGCAAAGCCAGCGCATCGGCCGTCCCACGGGCCAGCAGCACTTCCTCGCGGGTCATGCGGCGCGAGACCTGCGGCAAGCGCATGGCATCGCCGGACACGCCTGAGGGGTCAACCGAATAGGACACGTTCAACTCTGGATCATTCGCCAAGACCTTGGTGGCCTCGGCCAGTGCCTTTTTGAACGGATCTGCGGGGTTGTCGTTTTGCGGGCTCATGTCGCTACACCTTCGGCTTGCTCAGACAGGCTTGTGCGGTCAGTGGCCAGATCAACCAGAACACTGACATGGATATCTAGGGCGTCAATCACCGGGTACCCGACGGGGCGCCCATCAAACGCGAGGTTGAGGTCCGTTCCGGCAAGAACCACCGCCTCGGCCCCTTTGTTGATCAGCGATTGACCCTGGTCCAGGAAAAACGCGCGTTGCGCGTCGGTGCAAGTGCCTGCAACCGCCATCTCAATATACATCGCACCAACGGTTTCGATATCATCCGGCACCACGGCTGCGGTGCGCTCAAGCGATCCAAACAACCGCGTCTGCATGATGCGACCAGTGCCAAGGATACCGACGGTCCCCAATCGCTGTTCGGCAAAATGCGCATCCAATGGACGTACACCACTGACAAGGGGCAGAGTAACGATGCGCGCCGTCTCGTCAAAACAGAAATGCCCACCCAGCGACGTGATCGCAGCACAGTCCGCGCCCGCATTGGCCAGGCGTTGGATCAAGTCGCTGTAAATGGTGGCCTGTTCGGCACGATGATCGGCCGCGTTGTTCGCCACAAGTGTCGGCGCGTCCGCATTCACAATCGTCAGATCAAGCGGCGCGCCCGCAGCGCGCATCGCGTCTGTCAGGCGCTGATAATATGCAACCGTTGCTGCGGGACCGATACCACCAATCAAACCGATATGCATATTACACCCCGATTCACCCCAAGCTCACGCTCGCCGCGCTTTCGGGGAGTTCCTCGTCAAACAGGCGCTGATAGAACTCGGCCACGGTCTGGCGCTCCAGCTCGTCACATTTGTTCAGGAAGGACAGGCGGAAGGCATAGCCCACATTGCGGAAAATTTCGGCGTTTTGGGCCCAGGCGATGACCGTACGGGGCGACATCACAGTGGACAGGTCGCCGCTCATAAAGGCCGTGCGGGTCAGGTCCGCTACAGTCACCATCTGCTTGATGGTCTTGCGACCCTCAGCGGTGTTGTAATGAGGGTTCTTTGACAGCACGATCGCGGTTTCAGCGTCAATGCTCAGATAATTCAGGGTCGCCACAAGGCTCCACCGGTCCATCTGGCCTTGGTTGATCTGCTGCGTGCCGTGATACAGGCCCGTTGTATCACCCAGACCCACAGTGTTGGCGGTCGCAAAAATGCGGAAATAGGGGTGCGGCTCGATCACCTGGTTCTGGTCCAGCAGGGTCAGCTTGCCGTCCACCTCCAGCACGCGCTGGATGACAAACATCACGTCAGCGCGGCCCGCGTCATATTCGTCAAAGACGATGGCGGTGGGATTGCGCAAGGCCCAGGGCAGGATACCCTCTTGGAAATCAGTAACTTGCTTGCCGTCTTTCAGCTTGATCGCATCCTTGCCGATCAGGTCGATCCGGCTGATGTGGGAATCAAGGTTCACACGCACGGCGGGCCAGTTCAGGCGGGCGGCAACCTGTTCGATATGGGTCGACTTTCCCGTGCCGTGATAGCCTTGGATCATCACGCGGCGGTTGTGGGAAAAGCCGGCCAGGATCGCCAGTGTCGTGTCGGGGTCAAACTTGTAAGTCTCGTCAATTGCAGGGACGCGGTCGCTGGCTTCGGCAAAGCATTTGACAACCATATCTGTATCAATGCCAAAGACTTCGCGTACCGAAATCTCTTCACTTGGTTTTGCATCGATATCCATCGCGCCGTCGGCCATTCGACTATCCCTTCAAAAGCAGTAAACGCGCCTGACAGGGGCGCGCTGATCGTGGTGCAACATAACGCGACCAAGGGCAAGGGGAAGGGACAAAACACAGCGTCGAAATTGCGCGAGGCCTCAGCAGGATCTGCACAAATCCGCAGCGTGGACTGCACAGGGGTGGCGCCATGGTGGCGCACCAGTCCAGTTCAAGGAAACGACATGCCAGTTTACGCCACCCTCACCCTGCGCGTTCGCGCAACCGTTTACACCGCGCTCGCCGGCGGGATCGTGGCCTTTGTGATGCACAGCCCTTTTGGTGGTGATCTCGCGCGCTACCTGCGCCAGGTCCCGTTCTTTCAGATCTCGGCCATGATCGGTGCGGGCCTGGCCGGAGCGGCGTTATGCGACGGGTTTGGCCGCGCGCGGTGGCAGGGTCACGGGCTTGGCGCGGTAACGGCCGTGACCACCACGTGCCTCGGGGCCATTGCAGGCGCGTTGATCGCAACGTTCCTGAACGCCACCCTCAGTTCTCAGCGGATGGAGGGCGCGGCCGAGGTTGGCTCACTGGGTCTGTTGGCTATCATGGACGGCATCGCCACCAGCGTGCCGGTGGCCGTCACATGGGTGGTGGCGATGGCCTGTCTTCACTGGCAAGTCGGCAAGCTGCGTCGGTCAACTGCTTCACAGCATCCGGCAACTACTTGAAATTCCGACTATCTTTGATCTGGTCCCAGGCCCACACAACCTCTTGCAGCTGCTCTTCCTGGCTGCGGTCTCCGCCGTTCATGTCGGGGTGCAGCACCTTGATCAGCGCCTTATAGGCTTTGCGCACTTCTGCTTTGGTTGTGGCCTCCTGGGCTTCCAGAATGTCGATGGCCCGCTTTTCGGTGGGGGGCAGTTTGCGGCCCCCCCCGGGCTTGTTGCGGCCCGGGTTCTGGGTCGAATTGTTGCCAAGCACCTGATGTGGATCCTCGATGCCCAGGCGGGCCCAGGCGCGGGCCTCGGGGTCGCTCATGGGCTTGGTCGCACGCTCCCACACCTTGTCCTTGGACTGCTGCGCGTTGATCTCGGCCTCGGTCGTGCCGTCAAAGAAGTTCCATTTCAGGTTATACTCGCGCACGTGCTGCTGGCAGAACCAGAAAAAGTCGTCCAGCACGTCCGGTGCCTTGGGCGCGCGGAACTTGCCCGCTTCTTCGCAACCGGGGTGATCGCACACCCGCACAGACGTCTCGGACGCGCCCGACATGCCGCGCCGCCCGCGCGGATTTTTCTTTTTCGCCGATGAGACGGACATGTCAAAACCAAAGGGATCAGATTTGCGCATCAGGTGGGTCCTTTCCGACTCGAGGCAACAAGTTTAGACTTCCCAGATCAGGATTGAAGGGGGTCAGTGAAAAAAATGTCTGTCCGGCAAGAAATAGAAGACAAGTTGCGGGCCGCTTTTGACCCAACGGCGATTGATGTGGTCGATGACAGTGCCAGTCATTCAGGGCATGCAGGGGCCCCGGCGACAGGTGAAAGTCACTTCAATGTTATGCTGCGCAGCACTGTTTTTGAAGGAAAAAACCGGGTCGCGCGCCACCGGTCTGTCCACTCCGCGTTAGGCCCGGATCTGATCGGGCGCATCCACGCGCTGGAGCTGGATCTGGACGTTTAAGTCGCAGGGCCGCTGCCGTCTGATTTCTTGCGCTGACTTGCCAGACTTTTAAGCGACGTGGTCATGCCGGCGACGTCACTGGTTTCTTCGACCCCGTTGTCGGGCAACATCTCGGTCGCTCCCTTGCCGGGCCCTCTGCCGGCATCTTCGCCTTGCGTTGTCGCGTCCTGTTTTTGTGGCTCCGGACTGGTGTTTTTGACCTCGGACTCTGCGTCTGGAACAGGCTCTGGAACAGGTTGTGAAACGGGTTCAGAAACCGGCGCGGCGGTCACTTCGGGTTCGGGGATCGGCGGGGGCAGCAGTTCGGGCTCAAAGTCGTCCATCGGCTCGGCGACCGTGCGCCGGAACACCATGACGTTGCGCCATTCTGTGGTGCTGCCGGTCAGGCCGGATCGCTCGATCGACGGCAGCGTTTCGGCGCGCTGAAATTCCCAGCCTTCGCGGCCCATCTGGTTCATCAACACTTCAAGCGCGTTGGCAAACCGGCCTTCGGGGCCTTTTACGCCTTTGGCTTTGACCCCTTTGGTCGGCGCTGGCACGACCTTGTATTCCCAACCCGACATGCGGCACCTTTCCACGGCATTTCGCTGGCGTATAGCGGGGTCGGTGGGTGGTGAAAAGGGGATGCAGCGGGGTGTCACACCAGATGCACCACGCATGCACGCGCCATATACCCCCCCACATGCGTCCAACCCGGACTTAACGGCGTCGAATGCCGATGCTGGCCCCGGCGCGGTCGGGGCGCGGCAGATCGGCATGAGACTGTGCCAATGCCGCAACCTTGGCCAACACGTCGGCAGGCATTGCCGCCACCCGCGGCCCGGACTGATCGACATGCAGTGTCATCGCCTCCCCGCAGGCGGCCAGCCAGCCGTCGCTGTGCCAGATCTCCTGATAGGAATGGAACCGCTTTTCATCAAAATCCACCAATTGGAACGTCACCGTGACGGGATCATTCACATGCAATTCGCGCACATATGTCAGGTGGAACTCAGCCGTGTACGTCGTGTTGCCGGTCGCTGCATGATAGTCCGGCCCAAACCCCATCAGGGGATAGACCTCATCCGCCCCCTCATCAAACAGCACGTTGTAATAGGCCATGTTGAGGTGCCCGTTATAGTCGATCCATTCGGGTTTGACTGTCATCACGCTTGAGCGGAAAGGGGCGGTCATAGGGCGGCTCCGGATTGCGGTTTGGGTCAAGCTAGGGCAGAGCGGTGCCAGAGGAAAGCGCAAGCGAGGGGGCCGGCAGATGAGCAGCGAGGATGTACAGGCCCAATACGAGGCCTATCCGTACCCCGAGCGCAAGCCCACCGACGAGCGCAAGCGCCTGATCACCGGCTCACCCTCGTTGCCTGTCGAGATGGATCACTGGCTGTGGGGCGGGGCGCGGGACTGGTCGCAGCCGTTGCGCGCGCTTGTGGCGGGGGGTGGCACGGGCGATGCGCTGATCCAGATGGCGCAGCTGCTGACGGATGCGGGCCGCCCTTACGAGATCACCTATCTGGATATGTCTGTGGCCGCGCGTCGTATCGCTGAAAAACGTGCCGGGGTGCGCAACTTGACAGGGATCCGGTTTGTCACGGGATCACTGCTGGATGCGGCAGAGCATGGGCCGTTTGATTACATCGATTGCTGCGGTGTGTTGCATCATTTGCAAGACCCGCAAGCCGGGTTTGATGCGCTTGCAGGGGCATTGGCCCCCGGGGGCGGGATCGGCCTCATGGTCTATGCGCCATTGGGGCGCTCCGGTGTCTATCCCTTGCAGGCCGCGTTTGGGCGTTTGTTTGACGGGCTGGAGCCACGCAAGCGGTTGAAACGGGCCAAGGCGATTTATGCGGCCTTGCCGGATGCCCACCCATTCAAGCGCAACACGCGGCTGGTGGATCACGAACAGGGGGATGCGGGGTTTTACGATCTGTTGCTGCATGCCTCAGACGTGCCGTTTTCGATCACTGCGTTGATGGATGCGTTGAACCGGGCCGGGCTTGATTACGCAGGGGCGCCCGAGCCGATGCTCTATGATCCCACCGGCTTGGTCGGGGACACGCCGTACCTGTCCGGCACCGCGCGGATGCAACTGGCCGAGGATCTGCGCGGCACCTTCAAAACCCACGTTGTCTATGCGCGCTCCCGCGGCCAGGTGGTTGCCCCGCCCTTTGGCCGGAGCGATGCCATCCCGCATTTGCGCGGCGTGTCCGCGGCGCAATTGGCGGCCCATGTCGCCAAAACTGGGCAATTGGTCGTCGATACAGCCGCAGAGGCGTTTACATTTGCGGTGCCCAAGGCAGCATCCGAGCCACTGTCACGCATCGATGGGCGCACGCCGATTGGCACCCTCGGCAACGGGGTGGCGGATTTCGACGCAGTTTGGTCACCGGTCGAGGCGGCCCTGTGCGGGTCGGGGATGATGCACTATTCGCGCCTGCTGGTGTAGGGCGGCGTCAGTCGGGCAGGGCGGCAAGGGCGGATTGGATAACGTCGCGCCTCCCAGTGGCGTTGGTATGGTGGTAGGACATATTGTCGGGGTCATAAACTTCCAACGCGCCGTCCACGGCGGCAAGCGCATCCATCAGATCGCCACGCGCGTCCTCAGCGTCAGGCCGCGCGGCGCGTAAGTATAACGCGATGGCGATGTTTTCCTGTGTGTCGGCCCACTGCACCGGATGATCCGTGCGGGTGCGGACCTCAAGGGCCGCGCGATAGGCGGTGACGGCGTCGGCCAGCAGTTGCGCGCCCTGCGGCCCATCGGTGCGCATGCCTTGATTTTGTAGCGCGATGCCAATGTTGTTTTGGGTCATAGCCCAGTCCACGGGATGCTCAGCGTGGGTGGAAACCTCAAGGGCCGCGCAGTAAGCGGTGACGGCGTCGGCCAGCAGTTTGGTGCCTGCTCGACCGTCGGTATGAGTGCCTTGTCTTCGCAGGGTGGCGGCGAGGTTGTTTTGCGTCATGGCCCACTGCACGGGATGATCCGCACGTGTGTATACCTCAAGGGCTGCGCGATAGGCGGTGACGGCGTCGGCCAGCAGCTGCGCGCCCTGCGGCCCATCGGTGCGGGCGCTTTGATTTCGCAGGGCATTGCCAAGGTTGTTTTTGGTCGTTGCCCAGTCCACGGGATGATCCGCGCGGGTGCGGACCTCCAGGGCGGCGCGATAGGCGGTGACGGCGTCGGCTTGTAGTCTCGTGCCTGCCTGCCCGTCGGTGCGAGAGCCTTGATGTGACAAGGCGTTGCCGAGGTTGTTCTGCGTCGCGGCCCAGTTCTCCGGATGTTCGGCGCGAGTGTAAACCTCCATTGCTGCGTGATAGGCGGCTATGGCGTCAGCCAGCATTTGCGCACCGGTTTGCCCTTCAGTTCGGTTACCTTGTTCCTGAAATACCACGGCTGCCGCATTCTGGCACATGGCCCAGACGTGCGGATTTGTGGGTTTTGGGCAGATAGCTAGCGCGTCAGAGATCATGCGCGATGCAACCGTCAGTCCCTGCCCGCGATACCTAAGACCGTAATGATATAGCTTTTGCATATAGTCGTGACGCCGCCGCGCAGGTTCGACGGGATCGAAAATTCTGAAACCGTCCGCCGCGTCGCTGAGCAGGTCAAAAGCTTGATTTACTTCGCCGCGCAGCAAAGCATTGTTTGCCCGCAACTCGCCAGTTTTTGCGGCCTCTTCTTTTTCCACCTCTTGCACACGGGACAAGAGCAACTCAACCTCGTCTAGGTCCACGCGATCAATCGCGCCTTGCGCGGCGGCCTTTAGTTTCGAAAGGCGTTTGAGGCCATCGTCGATAGCGGCGACTTCGGATTTGAGGGCAAGGTATTCTTCGGCCTTGAGCCGCAGGAACGATTCAAGGCTGGCTTGATCGTCGATATCATGTGCGCCAAATTCAGTGGCCAGCGCCCTCATGTCACCAAGCGATACAAATTGACCCGCAAGTATCGCGTTCAGTTTGTCGCCCATATTGTCGATTTTGGTTTCAACTCGGGCGAGCGTTCCAATCTCGATCCCCTGTTTGCGCGCCGTTTCAAGGACCAGTTCCAAAGTCAGGGCGGAGCGAAATTCCGTGTCCTGTTTGCAGACCGCAATGCTTGCCACAAGTGCTGTGTCGATGATGGTGCGCACCTTGTGATCATCCGCGCCGATCCCCAGCGGGGCCATCAGCAAACGGGCCAATTCGGTTTCAAAGTCTTTGCCGTGAATGTGCGTGGCCACCTCTTTGGGATCGAGTGTGGCGAGGTTGGGCGCGTTGGCCAGGATGATGCGCGCGCGATCGATGTCCTCGTCCAAGTACTCGGGGTGTTGTGCCAGCAAATCCAGCACTTTGTTTTCCGCTTTCGAGCAGGCTTTGTGGGCGCAGCCGGATTTGAGGGTCAGACCAAGAGCGGCCAATGCAGTAATGGGAGTGGCCAGCAGCGTCCCACCGCTTGGATCGCCCAGTGCAAAAGCGGTGCTGCCGACAGCAAGTGCACCTATTTGTGTCGCGAACTCCTTTGAAGCTGTCATGGCCCACCTTTTCCTTTGGTAAAGATAGGTGTGACGCGCTTTAGGATCAACGCAAGTGTATGGTCGCAGCGGGAGGTGGGCAGATTGCCCACCCTACGGTTATTGCGCGAGCTTTTTGGCCACCAACTCGTTCACCGCTTTGGGGTTGGCCTTGCCCCCTGTCGCCTTCATCACTTGCCCCACGAACCAACCCGCCAGCTTGGGGTTCTCGCGGGCCTTTTCCACCTGCGCGGGGTTGGCGGCGATGATCTCGTCCACGGCCGCCTCGATGGCACCGGTGTCGGTGACCTGTTTCAT
>JBCCBC010000084.1:0-10803 GCA_039814435.1 Pseudomonadota bacterium | reverse complement strand
CCCGTCACATTGGCCGCAAAAGTCTGGGACCACAGATCGGCGGCATAGCCTGTCTCCAGATCCGCGCCCTTGTCCAGATAGACGCCAGCATTGCACACAAGCAGATCGATGGGCTGCCCGGCGAGGCGCTCGGCCATCGCCGTATGATCAGGGGGCTGCGTCACATCCAGCGTCACATCAGCACCGGCAGACCGCCCCGTGCCCACAACCGAATGACCCGCCACGCGGTAGTGATCGGCCAGGCCTGCGCCAATGCCACGGGTCGCCCCGGTAATCAGAATGTTCATAAAATCAGTTCGCCTTGCGTGTAGGAACAAACGGCAGCGGGGCGACAGGCACCCCATCTTCGATCAGGGCCTTGGCCTCTTTGGCGTTGGCCTCGCCCCAGATCGGGCGGTCTGGCACATCGCCCAGATGCATATCGCGCGCCTCTTTGGCGAAACTGCCACCCACATAGGTTGCATTCTTTTCGATATCCGCACGCATCTTGCTCAACGCGGCCTCGGCCTCATTCACCGGGGTGGACAATGGACGCTCGCCGCCGTGATCGGGCGCGCCCGCCTTGGTTCGGGCCGTGGCAACGCGCGGGGCCATGATCGCCTTTTCCACAGACTCCGATCCGCATACGGCACACACAACATGACCGCCAGAACGCACGGCCTCGTAGGCACCGGCCGACGCAAACCAGCTGTCAAATTCATGACCGTCTTTGCATTTCAACGTGTATTTTATCATCGCCCCAGCAACATAGGGGACACCACGCCAAGCGCAATGCCGCAGATCAGCGCAACTGCTTGGGATCAAAGTCGCGCAAAATGCGCGACAGTTCCGGCTCACCCACCATGCTCACCGCCTTCTTGCGGCCGACCCACTTGCGCTTGCGCTCTCCCGCTTCGGGAAACACGGACGACAGCGATTTGACGCGAACCGCGTAAACCATTGCCACACATGGCAAATCCGGCTCGTCCTCGTCCAGCGTCTTTTGATAGGAATAAAGGCCAAGGGGCCGCGAATCCACAACACCGCGCACGCCAGCCTCTTCCCAGGCTTCTTGAGCCGCACTCTCTGCAGGGGTCTTGCCGTCCATCGGCCACCCTTTGGGAATGATCCAACGGCGGGTCCCGCGCGACGTCACAAGCAGAAATTGCAGCTTGTCGTTCTTTACGCGGTAGCACATCGCGGCAAACTGCGTGCGCACATCTCTTTTATGGCCACTTCCAAATCTAAGCGGAAGCTGCTTGATCATAGGGGCGGTCACTGCCCTGCCCTCCTCTTAATTGCTCCGCTTATACCCGTAACGTGTTAAAAACACCAGATTTCTGCCGAAATTTTCCCAAAACCGCGCAACATGACGGGCCAGTGACCGAAATTGCGCGCCAGATCACCCCTCACCTTGCGCGCCGCGACAGCCCCGTATTTCCGCTTGAGCAGACCTGCCCCATGCCCAATAGTCTGCTACAATGAAAACCTTCAAACGCATCAAAGGGTTGGCGCTTGCCGCGCTTGTCGCACTGCCGCTGGCGCTGGCTGCGCAGGGGGCACCCTTGCGGATCTTTGCCGCGGCAAGCCTTCAGGGACCGCTGGATCAGGTGGCGCAAGAGTGGCGTGCGGGCACCGCGATCAGCTATGGTGGCAGCGGCGCATTGGCGCGCCAGATCAGCCTTGGAGCCCCGGCGGATATCGTGATTCTGGCCAATGCAGACTGGGCCGACTGGCTGGTGGACAACGGACATGTGGCCGGGCCTGCGCGCGCTGTCATCTCGAACACGCTCGTGGTGGTTGGGCCAAGCGGGGCTGCCCCCCTGACCGCACCAAATGGTGCAAACCTGCTGGTGCGGCTGGCCGGCGGTCGCCTTGCGATGGGCCAGCACATGTCAGTTCCCGCAGGCATCTACGGGCGCGCCTGGTTGGAAACAATTGGGGCATGGGCCACCCTGCGCCCGCACCTTGCCGAGACCGAAAACGTGCGCGCGGCCCTTGCGCTTGTGGCGCGGGGTGAAACACCGCTTGGGCTTGTCTATGCCTCGGATGCTGCCGCTAGTCGCAACGTGTCCGTGCTCTGGGCCGTACCCGCCACGGCACATCCGCCCATCCGCTACCCTGCACTTGCGCTGACACCCGACGGAGCTGCATTCCTCGACCATCTCATGACCCGCACTGACGTCTTTGTCGCCGCCGGGTTCACGGCGCTGCCATGATGTTGGACGCCGCAGGCTGGGACGCTTTGCGCCTGTCGCTGCTGGTTGGGGTCGTGGCGACCCTATGTGCCCTGCCGCTGGCCACCTGGGTTGCATGGGTGTTGGCGCGGCGCGAGTTTTGGGGCAAATCCGCGCTCAATGCAGCCGTCCACCTGCCGCTGGTACTGCCCCCGGTTGTTACGGGCTACCTTTTGTTGATCGCATTCGGGCGCACAGGCCCTGCCGGGCAGTTTCTGGAACAGACCTTTGGCCTTGTGCTTGCCTTTCGCTGGACGGGGGCCGTGCTGGCGGCCATCGTCATGGGCTTTCCCCTTATGGTGCGCGCCATCCGCCTTGCGATCGAGGCTGTTGACCCCCGTGTCGAACAGGCCGCGCGCACGCTGGGGGCACCGGGCTGGGCGGTCTTTCGCACCATCACCCTGCCGCTGATCCTGCCGGGCATCCTGGCGGGTGGGGTCATGGGGTTTGCCAAGGCGATTGGGGAATTCGGGGCCACCATCACCTTTGTCGCCAATATTCCGGGCGAGACACAAACGCTGCCCTCCGCCATCTATGCGCTGTTGCAAGTGCCGGGGGGGGAGGACGCCGCCATCGTGCTTGTCTTGTGGGCCTGTGCGCTGGCGCTTGGCGCTGTGGTGCTGTCGGAATGGCTGGCGCGGCGCGTTGCCCGCAGGATTGCGGGCACATGACGCTGTCGGTCGCTCTGTCGCACCGCTTTGGTGCGTTCACGCTTGATGTCGCGTTTGAGGCCGGGCCGGGTGTCACCGCCCTTTTTGGTCGCTCGGGCGCGGGCAAAACCACAATCGTGAACGCGGTTGCCGGGTTGCTGCGGCCCAACGTGGCGCAGATTTCGCTGAACGGCACCGTGTTCAATGATGCACGCACGCACCTTGCCCCGCACAAACGCCGCGTTGGCTATGTGTTTCAGGACGCCCGGCTTTTTGCGCATATGACGGTGGCCCAAAACCTCGATTACGCGCAGCGGTTCGGGGCCAGGGCCGTCGCGCGGGACAAGGTGATCGACATGCTCGGCGTTGCCCCGCTGCTTGACCGCGCGCCCGCCACGCTCTCGGGCGGAGAAAAACAGCGCGTCGCCCTGGGTCGCGCACTGCTGTCAGATCCCCACCTGCTGTTGATGGACGAACCGCTGGCCGCGCTTGACGGGCCACGCAAAGCCGAGATCCTGCCCTATCTCGACCGGCTCAAGCGTGAAACGGACGTGCCGATCCTGTATGTCAGCCACGCGGTGGACGAAGTCGCGCGGCTGGCCGACCACATGGTGCTGCTGGCCCAAGGGCGCGTGGCGCGCGCTGGCCCGCTGTTTGATGTGATGGCGGATCCCGCAGCCGTACCCCTGCTTGGCGTGCGCGAAGCGGGCGCGGTGCTGCGTGCGCGGGTCCATGCGCACGGGGCGGACGGGCTCAGCACCCTGCATGTGGCGGGGGGGGCACTGGATGTGTTGGGGGTCCACGCCCCTGTCGGGGCCGAAATCCGGCTGCGCGTGCTGGCGCAGGATGTGCTGTTGTCGCTTGAGCGGCCCACCGGGCTCAGCGCGCAAAACATTCTGCCGGTGACCATCACATCGATCCGGGCCGGGGGCGGACCGGGGGCAGCCATTGCACTGGATGCGGGCGGAGACGCCCTGTTGGCGCGGGTCACGGCGCGCGCGGTGGCGTCTATGGAATTGCAGCCGGGCCAACAGCTTTTTGCCATCCTCAAGGCCACGTCCGTGGCGCAAAATGCGATCTCGGGTGGGGTTACTTCAGGGCCAGAACCTGGGATTTGAGCCGATCCGTCAGCACATCATGCGGGATGTCCGCATCAATGGCCAAACGGCGCAGGCCGAAATGCACATGGGCCACGTCGGTGTAGTAGCTGGTGTAGGCGTAATTTGTCGCCGCCCCCGCCGCAGCCCCCAGAACAGGGACGGTTTGTGCTGCCAGCTTTTGGCCCATCACCACGGCCAGACGCGGGGCCACACGGGTCACAATCGCCTGTAGCGCAGCGCCCGTCAGGGCGGCGCGGGCGGACAGAAAGGCGAGGTCAGCGCCATCGTCGTGGGCCAGCGGGCCCGCCGCGGCAAACACCTGCACACAGTCAAACCGAACGGACTCGGATGCCGGGTCAAACCCGTGTTCAACTGCCACCCCCTCGATCACGCGCAACAGCAGCGTTGTGGTCACGGGCAATTCGGCAAGGGCGGTGGGCAAGCCACCAAAACCACCCGCAGCCCCCATGGCCGTACTGACGGCGGTGTTCACCCATTCTGACTGATCGGGCACCACGCGGCGCGATGTGCTGGCGGCGGCCATGGCTTGCGTCAATGCGGCCTGGGTGGCCCCATTCAACTGGTCACGAACCGGCTTTGGCAGGCGCTCCAGTAAACCATCCGCCTGGGTGCCCAGCGCATTCAGCACCTGAATACCCAAACCACCCGCAGCCTTGTAGCGGCGGGCCAGGCGCTCCAACTCGGCATCCGCGTCCAAAGGGGGCGTCTCAACAAGAATTTCGTTCATGCCCTAGAAAGTGGGGGACGACGCGGCCGGTTTCAATGCACGCGGGTGACCTCGCCCCCGATACCGTCCCAGGCCCCGTCTTGCAGAGCGCGGCCCAACACACGGGCCGGGTTGGTCGGGGGCGGCATGACAACTCTGGACAGCCGGGCAAAGCCAAAGCGACTGTAGTAAGGGGCATCGCCCACCAACATCACACGGGCCCAGCCATGCGCACCTGCCGCCTGAAGCGAGGTCTCGATCAACTGGCCGCCCAGCCCCTCGCCCTGCCGGGTCGGGTGCACGGCCACTGGGCCCAACAACAGAGCAATGTCACGGCCCACCAGAACGGGCCAATACCGGATCGCACCCGCCAGAATACCGTCCACATCCCGCGCCACATGGCTCAGACCCGGCTCGGGCGGGACATCATCACGCAAACGATAAGACGACAACGCCTCGCGCCCGGGAGCAAAGCACAAATCATACAGCGCCTCGACGTCCCACCAGTCGTCCTCGGTCTCTTGCGACAGATAATACATGGGTGGGGCAGGTCTTTGCAGAAGATCAATCAAGGCTGGAACCCGCCCTAGCATGCGGGTAACCCTTGCGCAAACACGACCCCCAATACGACATCTGAGGAGGCCTTATGTTCTACCGCCCCGCTGACGGCCACGGCCTGCCCCACAACCCGTTCAACGCCATAATCACGCCGCGTCCCATCGGCTGGATCTCGACCCGGGGTGCTGATGGATCAGACAACCTCGCGCCCTACTCGTTCTTCAACGGGGTGGCCTATGTGCCGCCGCAGGTCATGTTTTCCTCAACCGGAACCAAGGATGACCGGGACGGCACCAAAGACTCTGTGGCCAACATCCGCGACACCGGTGTCTTTTGCGTCAACATCGTCGAATACGCAATGAAGGACGCAATGAACCAAACCTCCGGACCATGGGAGGCAACGACCGACGAATTCACCCTGGCCGACATCGACAAGGCCGCGTGCACGGACATTGACTGCGCGCGGGTCGGCGCGGCCCCGGCCTCCATGGAGTGCCGGATGACGCAGATCGTCCAGATCGAGGGGCCGTCAAACTACGTGGTGTTCGGCGAGGTCATTGGCGTTCACATGCGGGACGACTGCATCGTCGACGGCATCTTTGATGTTTTGCAATTCAACCCGCTGACACGTCTGGGATACCGCGACTATTCTGTGGTGCGCGAAAAGTTCAGCCTGAAGCGCCCCGGTGAATAACGGCTTTCCAGACGCCGGGCGGGCCTATCCCGTCACATTGCCGGACGGATCAGAGCACCGGGGCACGGTGTTCCTGAACAAGGTGATCGATCACCCGGGATGGGCGGTGGGGGACTATACCTACGCGTCTGATTTTGAGCCGCCAACAGACTGGGCAAGCCGACTGGCCCCTTATCAGTTCGGCTCTGGGCGGGACATGTTGCGGATCGGCAAGTTTTGCCAGATCGCGCACGGCGTGCGGTTTTTGACAGCCGGGGCAAATCACGCCGTGGACGGGGTGACGACCTTTCCCTTCCCCATATTCGATGCAGATCGGATCGCGCACTACCAGCCCGACACCCGGGACACGACAATTGGGCACGACGTGTGGCTGGGATATGGGGCGCTGGTCTGCCCGGGGGCGCAGATCGGGAACGGGGTGATTGTCGGGGCGGGCGCAGTGGTGCGGGGCACGGTGCCCGACTACGCAGTGCTCAGCGGTAATCCTGCACGGGTGGCCCGGATGCGGTTCGACCCCGATACAGTAAATGATTTGACTGCCGTGTGCTGGTGGGACTGGCCCGCGGACAAGGTTGCACGCGCGGTTCCGGCCCTTCTTGGCGGCGATATCGCGGCGCTCAAGCGCATCTGATTGACGCACCGTTCAGTCGGGTCAACGCTTGGGGCCAAGTCTTTCCCGCATGACGTGTAACTCCGCGATTGCGCGCGTTTTTTCTGGCCCACCCGGCCCAAACCGATACACTCTGGCGCAACAAAAACTGCACGTAGAAAGATTTTCATATGTCACCGAAAATAGAAATTTCTAACAATTACGAAGGCGGAATCGAAACCCTTGATGGCGTGTTTGACAACTTGTTCAACGACGTCACACTGCTGACCAACACTGCAACGCAAGCCGTGTTTGTGACCTCGAACGGGACAACGCTGACTGTGGATGGTGTGGGGCTTACCTATTCCGGATCCGGGGAAACCCTGACCTTGTCGGGGGGGACGTTTACCGCACTGACCGCCACAACCAGCGACGGTGAGTTTATCAAGATGAGCGGTGTGTCGTTTGACATCCCCAGTTTTGCTGCAACGTACGCCGCCGACAACAGTGGGGCGGACCCTGCGGCCATCGAAAACCTGTTGTTCCCGCTCGACTGGACATTGATCGGCAATGGGCAGGACGAACTGTTCCTCAAAAACGCGACCTCGAGCGACGGGGTCGCCACCTCGTTTACCGGCAACAACTTTGTCGAACTCAACCAGGGTTTTGACAAATTCGATGCGGGGGCTGGAGATGATACGGTCAACGGCGGCGCAGATGATGATGTGCTGTGGGGCCGCGCTGGCCAGGATGAGCTGAACGGTCAGGCGGGCAACGATTCACTGTTTGGCGGGCGCGACGCGGATGTGCTGTCCGGGGGCAGCGACAACGATCTGTTGAATGGTGGCGGTCAGAACGACACGCTGCGCGGTGGCACGGGCCAGGACACCCTCGAAGGCGGCGGCGGCAAGGACAAGCTGATCGGCGGCGATGGGGACGATTCCCTGTCCGGGGGCAGCGGCCGTGACCGGTTGATTGCAGGTGACGGGAACGACACCTTGCTTGGCGGTTCAGGCGATGACACGTTGACCGGTGGCGCAGATGCCGACCTGTTCCGGTTCTTTGAAACCGGTGCTGTGCAGGATGACGTGATCACGGATTTCGACGACGCTGTTGATGTGATCGGCATTCAGGGCTTTACCGACCCCAACTTTATCACAACCACAGATGTGGCGGGCGATGTGGTGGTTCAGTTCGGCACGAACTCGGTCCTCATCGAAAACACCACCGTGTCAGAGTTGACGATGGCGAACTTTATCCTCGACTTTGCGGCCGGTTGATCCGCCCCACGGGAGCAAAACACTAGAAAGGCCGGGCACCCCTGCCCGGCCTTTTTTGTCACGTGATGAACCGATGCACGGGCTCAGTGCCCGCCAAGGATCCCGGTGCGCACACCGTAATCGGTCGCAATCTCGTAGTCGGGGTCATCATCGCTATCCACCATCAAGTGACCCGCCTTTTTCAGCAGCTTGTGGCAGTCCCGCGTCAGATGGCGCAACTGAACGCGTTTGCCCGCTTCGGCATACTTGGCCGACACCGCCTCGATGGCTTGCAATGCGGACTGGTCCACCACACGGCTGTCCACAAAGTCCACTATGACCTCGCTGGGGTCATTTTCCACATCAAACATCTCGATAAAGCCCGAGGCGGAGCCAAAGAACAGCGGACCCTGCACCTGATAGACGCGCGCGCCTTCCGGCGTCTCGTAGGCCTTGGCGTGAATGCGCCGCGCGTTATTCCAGGCATAGGCCAGCGCGCTCACGATGACGCCGACAACAACGGCGACGGCCAAATCCTCCATCACCGTCACCACCGTGACCAGCACGATGACAAACGCATCCGTCAGCGGCACCTTGCGCAGGATCTTGAGCGAGTTCCACGCAAACGTCCCGATCACCACCATAAACATCACACCCACAAGGGCCGCCAAGGGGATCAGCTCGATCACGCTGGATCCCACGAGGATAAAGGCCAGCAGAAACAGCGCCGCCGCCACGCCGGCAATGCGCGTGCGCCCGCCCGATTTGACGTTGATCATCGACTGCCCGATCATCGCGCACCCGCCCATACCGCCAAAGAAACCTGTGGCCGTGTTGGCGACGCCCTGGGCGATACACTCTTGGCTGGCCCCGCCGCGTTGGTTGGTCAGATCGCCCACCAGGTTCAGGGTCAGCAGGCTCTCGATCAGGCCGATAGCGGCAAGGATCACAGCATAGGGCAGAATAATTTCAAACGTTTCCCAGGTCAGAGGGACCATGGGAATATGGAACGGTGGCAAGCCCCCCTCGATCGAGGCCAAATCCCCGACGCGGGGCACATCAAGGCCAAAGCCGATGACGATGGCGGCAACAATCCCAATCCCTGCGAGCGGCGCAGGAATGGCGCGGGTGATGCGCGGGGCGAGCCAGATGATCGCCATGGTCAGCGCAACGAGCCCCAGCATCATCACAAGCGGCGTGCCCGACAGCCAGTCACCACCCGCCATGCCGTGACCAGAAGCCTCCGCCGTGCCGGGCACTTTGAACTGGGTCAGCTGCGCGAGGAAGATCACAATCGCCAGACCATTCACAAAGCCAAGCATGACCGGATGGGGCACCAATCGGATAAACTTGCCCCACTGCATGACACCCGCAAAAATCTGCAAAAGACCCATCAAAACAACGGTCGCAAACAGGTACTCAACCCCGTGTTGGGCGACCAGCGCCACCATAACAACGGCCAGCGCACCCGTCGCACCCGAAATCATGCCCGGACGCCCGCCGAACAGGGCCGTGATCAGCCCCACCATGAACGCCGCATAAAGCCCCACAAGCGGATGAACACCCGCAACAAACGCAAAGGCCACAGCCTCGGGAACCAACGCCAAAGCAACGGTAAGGCCCGACAACAGCTCGGTTTTCATCTGGCCCGGGGTCAATTTGACCTCGCCCGGCGCGATGGAAAAGTCGCCAAAACGCGTCTTGGTGCTCATGTTCGAAAAATCGAAAAAGGCCATGAAGGCTCCGTATGCTTGGGTGGTGTTCGTTGTGCCGCCGTCTAAACGATCATATCTGAAATGACCATGGGGCACGCATCCTTGTGATGGTGCCCGGTCACCTGCGCCCGAAAAGTCACCAAATTCTCCTGTGCAGATGACAGATCAGGGTTAACAAAAGGGCAACATACGCTAGCGTGAGGGCAACGCGCAGCGCGAGGGGCCTATGGCGATTGTCCACACTTACGACCAATTGATGGCACTTGCGCCAACGAAGGCCGAGCACGCGCTGATCGATGCCTGCAAAACCGGCGATGCCTGCCATCTGGGCAGCACATGCCCGACCGAACCCACCCCGCAAACGGAAATCCGCGCCGATATCCTGCGCTATCTCATCCTTGGCGGATGCGCCGACCTTGAGCTGCACGACAACGGGGTCTGGCTGGTTGGGGCCTATGTCACTGGTGACTTCGACGTCAGCTTTGCCACAGCGCGCGGGCCAACGGTGATCATCAACTGCCGGTTTGACGCCCGCATAGACTCCGTTCAGACCCAGTTTGAACTGGTGCAATTCAGCGACAGCCACCTTGTGGGCTGGCGCGCCCAAGGGGCCCAGATCAAAGGGCCAGTCCTGCTGCGACGCATGACATCCGAGGCGGCCATTGACCTTAACGGCACCGACATCGGCGGGCAGCTGGTGTGCGAAGCTGCAAGGCTTACCTCAACAGACGGTTATGCCCTGACCGCGCAAACCGCCACGATCAGAGGGGGTGTGGTGCTGCATCCCAAGGTCAAACCAAACGAAGACACCACCGGCCCTGCCTTTCAGGCCAATGGCGGCATCAAACTGACCGGGTCGCGTATCGAGCTGCTTTATGGCGAAACGATCACGCTGACCGCATCGGGCGGGCACGACGCGCTCAGCGCCAACAACCTGACGGTAACAGGCGATGTGCGGCTGGGGGGCTGTCATGCCGTAGGCGAGGTCAAGTTTTCGGGGGCGCGGATCGAAGGGGCACTTGATTGCGAAAAGGCCCAGTTTCACAACGAACACGGGCATGCCTTTAACGGGCAGCGGATGAAGGTGGATCAGGCCTTTATCTGGAAAAAGGTCGCAAACGGCACTGGTGCGGTCAGCCTGAACGGGGCCCATGTTGGAGAACTGGAAGACGACCCGACCAACTGGCCCAAGGCTGCCGCGCTGTACCTTGACGGATTCACCTATGACCGGATCAGCGGCAAGGTGTCGACCTCGCCCGACCGGATGAACTGGCTGAACAACGGCAGCTATTTTG
>JBCCBC010000049.1:0-13536 GCA_039814435.1 Pseudomonadota bacterium | reverse complement strand
TGCGTAGACCTGTGCGGCCGCCACGCTTTTGGTGATCGAGATCCATTCGTTGTCCGCCGCCCAGCCATCTTCGCCCGGCCCAAACGTGACGGCGTTCATGCCAAATTCGCGCAGGCGGATCGTGTCGTTGAACGCGTTTTTGCGGTTGGGTTCGGGGGTCTGACCCAGCAGCCGTTCTGAGGCGCGTACCAATGACACGCAGGGCTCCTGATCCATCGGCACTGGGGTGGTTGCTTCAACAAACAGCGACCCGGGCACCTGTTTTACGGCTGCACTGATGCGGTTCGACCCTTCGGTTACGGACCGGGTGACGCCATTGATGTCGGCCAGCACCGATTCCATCGTCATGCCGGGTACAATCCCCACGACAGCCAGCGTGATCACGCAGGTGTCGGGCGAAAACTGCATCTCGCCTGCCAATCCGCCCCGGATCCGCACAATGGTCGTGCAGGGCGGCGTGTGGCCTGGAAACGGGTCAGCCTCGTGGGTGAACACCATCTTTTCCAGCAAGGGGATCAGGCTGGCGGCCTCGTTGATCGGATTGACGATCACGTCGGGGCGCCAGATGTGCCCTTTTTCCCCGGTGATCGCGATATCGACCAAACAATGCCCGGAGTTGGCGACCGACAGGTTGATCCCCCAATCGGGCAATGCGCCGGTGCTGTCGGGGTTGACCGGTCCACCCCATGCGGTTGGTTCTGCGGTGATGGAGTAGTCGGCGCGAATGCCCAACTCTTTGGTCAGATAGATAGAGCCGTGTGTGCCATCGCGCTCTTCATCCACGCAAAAGCAGTACATGAGGTCGCCTTCAAAGGTGACGCCTTCTTCGATCAGGGCCTGTGCGGCCAGCAGGCAGGATGCCATGTTGCCGCGTGTATCCGACGTGCCTCGGGCATAGAGCAGATCACCATGGCGCTGCGCCTCATAGGGGTGGCCATCGGTCATGGTCCACTTTTCGGGTTCGACCACTGGATAAGTATCAAGGTGGTCGTTCATCATCAGCGACGGGCCATCACCCGCCCCTTTGAGCGTCGCCACGACGTTGGGGCGGCCCGGCACGTCTGCATAGGTTTCGACGGTCATGCCAAGGGCTTCAAGCTTGCCAGCAGTCAGCATGGCGATCGCCTCTTCCTCGCCACCTGGCATATCGGGATCGAGCGGATTGCCTGATCGCGGCTGCCCGGTGCGGATCAGTTCGGCGGCCAATTTCAACCACCGGTCTTCGGTGATGCGCGCCAGCACGCGGTCTTCGAGTGCGGACAGTTCGGTGACAGACATGCAAGCATTCCCCAGTGATCTTGCCGTCACGCTAGCAGTGGCAACTGCTTCGATCTGCTGCTAAAAAAGAGCCGACCCTACACGGAAAATGCAACGCTCATGCGCAATCTCCTGATTTACAAGTATATTGACGTGACTGCGCGCGCCGGATCTGTGCGCAAAGCGGCCGAAATCCTCGCGATTACGCCCTCATCTTTGAACCGACGGATCCAAGCTTTGGAGCAGGAACTCGACACGCCACTGTTTGAGCGCCACGCCAAAGGGGTTCGTTTGAACCCGGCCGGAGAGCAGGCCGTGCACACATTTCGCCGCCACTTGGCAGAAGTCGAAGAGCTGAGGTCGCGGATCGAGGATTTGAAAGGGGCGCGGCGCGGGACGGTATCGATTGTCTGTTCGCAGTCGCTGTTGCCCATCTTTCTGCCGTCGGAAATCCAAGCGTACCGTTCCGTGTTTCCCGGTGTCGAATTCCGCGTACACATGGCCGACGGCGAAGCGGCAGAGCATGCGCTGATCACCTATGACGCGGACCTCGCAATCGTCTTTTCACCCCTCGCGATGGAGAATTTCGAGACCATCGCAACGACCCGTCAGCCGGTTTTTGCGATCATGTCTGCCTCCCACAAGTTGACGGCCAAAACCCGGTTGCGTCTAAGCGATTGCCTGCAATACCCGCTGGCACTGCCCAAAAGCCCATATGCGGTACGCAATCTACTGGATCTTGAGGCCAAGCGCCTCAACACGTCCTTGCGCCCTGTGGTCGAAACCGAGAGCTATATCTTTCTACGCAACTACGTCGCCAGCAGCGATGCGATCGGATTTGAGATCGAAGTCGGGCTGCCCCAAGGCGTGCGCGAAGGGACGGCCGTGCGCCCCATCGACCTGCGGGTCAGTGATGGGGGGCTGTTGCATCTGGCGCAACTGCGCGGGCGGTCTTTGCCTGTGGGTGCTGCAAAATTCGCCGAACAGATTGTTGCGTCATTTGCGGATCAGCCGTGATCGGGGATGGGCCGCGTCACTGCTTGCACGATGGGACAACATTGGGCCGCTCATTACGCTGCGGTGGCCGTCAAACTGGGCTTGCACACCGTCGCTGCATTTCGTCCTATCCGTCGGGATACTGAACATAGGGGGCGGGCATGCCGGGGCCGCTGGACAGTTTGAACGTTGTGGAATTTGCGGGCCTTGGGCCAGCCCCGCTGGCGGGTCAATTGCTGGCGGATCTGGGCGCGCAGGTGACCGTGATAGACAAAGCGTCCGGGCCTGGTGACCCAACGGATGTCAATCGGCGCGGCAAGGCCTCTGTTGCCCTGAACCTCAAATCCAAACAAGGACGCGACCTGGCGCATCAGATGATAGCGCGCGCCGATATCCTGATCGAAGGGTTTCGCCCCGGCGTGATGGAGCGGTTGGGACTGGGCCCGGACACATGCGCTGACACGCTGATCTATGGGCGCATGACTGGGTGGGGGCAGGACGGACCGCTGGCGCATGTTGCGGGCCACGACATCACCTATCTTGCCACCTCGGGGGTGTTGAGCCTGCTTGGGACGCCAGACGCGCCGCCCAAGCCGCCCTTGAACCTCGTGGCTGACTACGGCGGTGGCAGCATGTTCTTGCTGTTTGGCTTGCTGTCGGCGGTGATTTCCCGCGGCGTGACCGGCAAGGGGCAGGTTGTAGATGCGGCGATGGTCGACGGAGTGCCTGCGATGATGGGTCTGATCCACGGGCTTATGGGGCAGGGGCAGTGGCATCCGACCGGGCAGAATTGGCTGGACGGGGCCGCGCCGTTCTATCGCTGCTATCGCTGCGCAGATGGGCGGGATGTGGCCGTGGGGGCGCTGGAGCCGCAGTTCTATGCGCTGTTGCTTGATGGGCTTGGGCTGGACCCGGCAGATCTGCCAGCGCAAATGGACCGCACGCATTGGCCTGAAACGGTTGCGCGGTTCACCGGGCTTTTCGCCAGCCAACCGCGTAATCACTGGGCGCAGGTCTTTGCCGGGACGGATGCTTGTGTGGCCCCGGTCCTGACCCTCGATGAGGCGGCACAGGATCCTCATATTGGGCCGCGCGGCGTTTACACCCACGTGGGCGATGTGCGCCAGGCTATGCCAGCGCCACGTTTCTCTGGCTCCGCCGCGCATGCGCTGAGCGCCCCCACCGCGCCGGGGGCACAGACGGATGCCGTGCTGGCGTCGCTGGGTTATGACACAGCGGCCATTGCGCAGTTGCGCAAGGATGGGGTGCTGACGTGAAGGCACTGATTGCAGGGGGCGGTATCGGCGGTTTGGCGACAGCCATTGCACTTTGCTTGCACGGGTGGGAGGTGCGGGTTTTCGAACAGGCTGACGCGTTGGAAGAGGTCGGCGCGGGCGTGCAGATTTCCCCCAACGGGTGGCGTGTGCTTGAGGCGCTGGGGATGAGCCACGCGTTGCAACCATTTGTTTTTCAACCCGAAGCGATAGAGATGCGTCTGGGGCGATCAGGCCGCAGGGTGTTTCATTTGCCAATCAAGGATACAGCGCAGGACCGCTGGGGTGCGCCCTATATGCATGTCCACCGTGCGGATCTGGCGGACGCTTTGGCGGCGCGGTTGCGTACACTGGCGGGCGACGTGATCAGGACGGGGCATAGGGTTGCGAGATACACGCAAACCGACGCAGGCGCGTCGTTGCATTTTGAGGGGCAAGACACGCAGACCGGCGATATCGTCATAGCAGCGGACGGATTGCATTCGGTGGTGCGGGGGCAGATGCACGGTGCGGACACGCCCAATTACACAGGCAACGTGGCCTGGCGTGCAGTTGTCCCGATGGATGCGCTGGGTGATCATGCCCCCCCGCCCACTGCCTGCGTTTGGGCAGGGGACAAGCGCCATGCAGTCACCACCCGTTTGCGTGCAAGCACCATGGCAAATTTTGTCGGCATGATCGAACAGGCAGAGCCTGCGCCTGAAGGGTGGCGGATCTCGGGCACACGCAGCGATGCGCTTGCGGCCTTTGCGGGGTGGGATCCGGTGATCACTGGCCTGATCAAGGCAGCACCCGCACTGAACCGCTGGGCCTTGTTTGATCGAGCGCCCTTGCCCTTTTGGCACGAGGGCCGGGTGGCGCTGATGGGGGATGCGGCGCACCCAATGCTGCCCTCGATGGCACAGGGGGCTGTGCAAGCTATTGAAGATGCGTGGATTTTAGCTGCGGCATTGGACGCCCATGCAGACGCGGAAAAGGCTTTTGAGGCCTATTTCAACACAAGGATCGCGCGGACATCGCGCATTCAAAAGGGATCGCTGGCCAATGCCCGTCTGTTTCACAAAGGGTCGGCTTTGGGTCAGTTGGCGTTCTATGGCCCGATGGCTGTGGGTGCGCGACTGTTTCCGGGGATCATCCATGCGCGCCAAGACTGGGTTTATCGCTATGATGCGACGCGGGCGCTTTAACCCGTCGCATTCTGGCGCACCGACAGCGGGGTTTGACCTGTCCAACCCTGAAAGGCGCGGTAAAAGGAATTTGGATCACGATAGGCCAGTAAGTAACTGATTTCCTCAATGTTTAGGTCTGTCTTGGCAAGGTACTGTCGGGCCATATCCTCGCGTGTCGTGTCGAGGATCTGCTGGAACCGGGTCCCTTCATTCTTAAGGCGGCGTTGTAGACTGCGCGCGCTTAGGCGAAGCCGCGCGGCAGCTGCATCTATGCTGGCCTCACCTGCGGGCAACATCTCGGGCAGGATGTTGCGCAGCCGTGTGGTCATGGTCTGCTCGGCTGTTTGCATCTGCATTTGGCGGCGGAAATTGGGTTCGATCTGCGCCCATTGATCGGGGTCGGCTGACAACAGGACCCGGTCACTGTCATCGGCGCTCAATTGCATCGTGGTGTGAGGATCAAGGGTGATCTCGCAGCCGATAAACGCCTCAACCTCGCTGTGGCAGGGCAGGCGGGCGGGCAAGGTTGCACGCTGCGCTGTGACGCTGTGGCCGGTACAAGTACGGATCGCTTCGATCAAGAACACAAGTTCGGTGGCGGCAAAGGACGCAGGCAGCGGATGGGCCGGGTTGTTGGAAGATTTGTTGATGATCAAGTTGCGCTTTTCGTCCCGAGAGAGGCCTAAATAATGCGGTCCTGTCAATGGCTTAAAGAGGGCGAGCCGCTCTAGCCCAACCACGACCGTCGGGCTGCAAGTAAACGCAAAGAAGGCCGGATTAAACGGCCCGCGCGCATAGGCCTGACCCAGAAAAAGCGGTGTGTCGGGGCGGTTGGCTTCGGCCATGATCGCGTCCCACCCGGCGAAAAAATCGGCAGTGGTGACGCCGCGCCCTTCGTTTTGAAAGAAATCCGCAGGAAAGCGCATACGGCGCAGGACCGCGGCAGGGTCAATGCGCAACAGGCCGCACAGCTGTTCTGTGGTGCGCGCGGTCTTGTAGCGGATCTGATGTGGGTCACTCATACCGAAGAGTGTGGCGGTGCTGGTCGGAATTGGCCAGAGCCTTGGCGCAAATCGTTATTGGATTGGCGCGATATGCGGGCTTTTCTGAAAGATACGCGCGCCAGCAGATCAGCGCGCATATCTGTTTCTTATCAGCGGCTTATGCGCTTTTATTCATTCGGTTTTCTATCAGATCCTCAACCACTGATGGATCTGCCAAGGTCGAGGTGTCGCCAAGCGCGCCAAAGTCATCCTCGGCAATTTTGCGCAGGATACGGCGCATGATCTTGCCCGAACGCGTCTTGGGCAACCCCGGCGCCCATTGGATCAGGTCAGGCGATGCAATGGGTCCAATTTCGGTGCGCACCCAGGTCCGCAGCTCTTTGCGCAGTTCTTCTGTTGGCTCTTCTCCGTTCATCAGAGTGACGTAGCAGTAGATGCCTTGTCCTTTGATATCGTGGGGATAGCCAACAACTGCGGCTTCGGCCACCTGGGCGTGCGCGACCAGCGCGCTTTCCACTTCGGCGGTGCCCATCCGGTGACCCGAGACGTTGATGACGTCATCGACACGACCTGTGATCCAGTAATCGCCGTCTTCGTCCCGGCGGCAACCGTCACCGGTAAAGTAATAGCCTTTGTAGTCAGAAAAGTAGGTGCTTTCAAAGCGTTCGTGATCGCCCCAGACGGTGCGCATCTGCCCGGGCCAGCTGTCTGCGATGACCAGAACGCCCTCCACCCCATTGCCGTCGATGATCTCGCCCGAGGCGGGTTCAAGCACGAGGGGTTTGATGCCAAAGAACGGCTTCATCGCTGATCCGGGTTTGGTCGCGTGGGCACCAGGTAGGGGCGTCATCAGATGGCCGCCGGTTTCGGTCTGCCACCACGTGTCCACGATCGGGCAACGCCCGCCGCCGACCACGTCGTTATACCAGTTCCACGCTTCGGGATTGATGGGCTCGCCGACGGTGCCCAGAAGTTTCAGGCTGGACAGGTCCGCCTTGGCCACCGGTTCGTTGCCGTGCGCCATCAGCGCGCGAATGGCAGTAGGGGCGGTGTAGAATTGCGCGACTTTGTGTTTCTCGCAGACCTGCCAGAAGCGCGAGGCATCAGGGTAGGTTGGGACACCTTCGAACATCAGGGTGGTCGCCCCGTTGGCCAGCGGCCCATAGACGATATAGCTGTGCCCGGTCACCCAGCCGACATCGGCCGTGCACCAAAAAACATCGCCGTCGTGGTAGTCGAAGGTGATTTCATGCGTCAGCGCAGCATAGACCAGATAGCCACCGGTGGTGTGCACCACGCCTTTGGGCTGTCCGGTTGAGCCGGAGGTGTAGAGGATGAAAAGCGGGTCTTCGGCGTTCATCTCTTCGGGGGGGCAGGTGGCGTCGACCTTGGCTGCTTCTTCGTGCAGCCAGTGATCCATCCCGTCGCGCCAGGCGATCTGCTGGCCGGTGCGTTGCACCACCAGACAGTGCGTGTCGTGCATGACGTTGATCAGCGCCTGGTTGACGTTGTCTTTGAGGTTGGTGGTGCGCCCACCGCGCGGTGCACCATCCGAGGTGATCACCACCTTGGCGTCGCATCCAGACACACGCGCCGCCAGCGCATCCGGAGAGAAGCCCGCAAAGACAATGGAATGGATCGCCCCGATGCGCGTGCAGGCGAGCATGGCATAGGCGGCCTCGGGGATCATTGGCAGGTACAAAACAACCCGGTCGCCACGCTCAACGCCCAGCGATTTCAGTACGTTGGCCATTTTGCACGTTTCGTCGTGCAACTGTTGGTATGTGATGTGCTGTGCAGGGTCTTCGGGGCTGTCGGGTTCCCAGATGATCGCTGTTTGGTCGGCGCGCGTGGCCAGATGCCGGTCAATGCAGTTGGCCGAGACATTCAATGTGCCGTCTGCAAACCAGTTGATGTCGACGCTGCCAAACTCGTAACTCACATCCTTGACGGCGGAAAAGGGTTTGATCCAGTCGATCCGCTTGCCATGCTCGGCCCAGAACGCATCGGGGTCAGCGACAGAGGCGGCATACATCGCATCATATTTGGCGGCGTCCACATGGGCATTGGCCGTCATGTCGGGCGATGGGGCATAGGTTTTGGTGACGGACATTGGTTCCTCCGCATGGTCGTCGGTCTGTTTGAAAAAGGGGCGTCAAAGCGTTCACTACCTTGCGGTGGCGCTGATGTTTGGCGCGGGCCCTCCTCCCTTCTGCGTGATCATAGTCAAAGTTGAAAAGAATGGAATAATGCGCTGGATTATAACGGTTTTGGTGTAAACCAGTTTCCGTTTCAGCGCCTGTTTTGTAAATCTGGGGTCCTTATCAGTAAATTTTGATGTGATTACCGGCGTTTGGGTGTCAACGCGCTGGTGTGTGGCCCGACGCGCGCCGCCGGACATTTTGCGAAAGGTTGCCCGGTGCGTGACGACATATCCTGTCGTAGCCCCCGTCCGTCAGAATCACAGCATCCCCCGTTCGCCCAGCACTTTGCGCGCCCCGCGAAAACATTCGAGCCCTTGTGGTACGCCGCAATAGATCGCGACCATGTGTACGGCGGCGCGAATTTCCTCGACCGAGCAGCCGTTGTTGATGGCCCCGTTGCAGTGCAGTTCCCATTCCTGCATTTTGCCCAATGCGCCGATCATGGCGAGGTTCATCAGACTGCGCGTTTTGGCGTCAATCGCGTCGTCCCCCCAGCCAAAACCCCAGCACCACGCGGTCATCGCCTCTTGGAACGGGCGGTTAAAGCCGTCCGAGGCGTCGAGGTTGTTTTGCACATACTCTGCCCCAAGCGTGTTTTTGCGCTGGGCGAGGCCTTTTTCGAACAGATCTTCGTCAAACAGGCTCATCGTGTTGGTTTCCTTGTCTTTTCCCGGTCTTACCCCAACGCCGCGGTGTGTCACCATCCGCGCACCGCGCGACCACCATTACCGCGCGCAGGCTTGGGGTTGTGGCAATCTGACTATGAGCAGGCAGGCTTTATCAAGTGTGATTCCTCTGCGCGCCCTGAAATGCCCGACAGGAATGAACGCTTGAGCTTGGCCCAGCCCCCATGCCACCAAGGTGCACAGGGTGCGCTTGGCCGCATCTCTGTTCTGGCGTCGATGGAAAGGCCCCGATATGACATTGCCCGAAACGATGGCTGCATTTGTGTTGCACAAGCATGGCGATATGGATGCCTTGCGCTTTCACACCGATTGGCCCATGCCCGTGGTTGGGCCGACGGATGTGCTGATCAAGGTGGGGGCCTGCGGGCTCAACAATACTGATGTGAACACGCGCGTGGGCTGGTATTCCAAGGGCGTGAGCGACGCCACGAGCGGTGATGGCTATGACGGCGTCGACGACGAAGACCCCAGTTGGGGCGGGGCCCCGATCACCTTTCCTCGCATTCAGGGCGCGGATGCGGTGGGAGAGGTTGTTGCTGTGGGCGCTGAGGTGCCCGAGGGGTTGATGGGCAAGCGTGTGATGACCGATGGATGGCAACGCGATTGGTCCGACCCGCTGAACATGAACAAGACAGGATATTACGGCAGTGAGCGCGATGGCGGTTTTGCTCAGTACGCGACGGCTGATCATCGCAGTGTTGGCGTGGTGGACAGCCCCCTGAGCGACGCGGAACTGGCCACTTTCATTTGCTCCTACACCACGGCCGAGGGAATGCTGGCGCGCGCGACCGTGGGCCCGGACGATGTGGTTTTGGTCACAGGGGCTTCTGGCGGTGTGGGCTCTGCCCTGATCCAGCTTGCCAAACGGCGCGGGGCAAAGGTGGTTGGTATGGCGTCAGAGGCCAAGCACGCACAGATGGCCCCGTTAGGTGCAGATGCGCTGCTGTCGCGCAGTCCGGCCCATCTTGGCGCGGCGCTCGCAGAGGCGATTGGGCGAGATACCGTCACTGTTGTCGCCGATATTGTGGGCGGCCCGGACTTTGGCGCGATCATTGACGTGCTTGCTCGGGGCGGACGCTATACCTGTTCGGGCGCGATTGCGGGGCCGATGGTGGAGTTGGACCTGCGCACGTTTTACCTGCGCGATCTGACGTTCACAGGTTCAACTGTGGTGCCGTTGAACATCTTTCCTGACGTGATTGGCTATATCGAGCGGGGCGAGGTGAAACCTCTGGTCGCTGCCACATACCCATTGGCAGAGCTGCACGCCGCCCAGCAGATGTTCATCGACAAGGCTCATATCGGCAATATCGTCGTGCAGCCCTGACGTCATCACGCTGCGTCCGCCGTGTCTGTTCCCCAAACCCCCGAGCAAGCCGTAGGCGGCGGAGCCTCTACTCTGTTTCAGAGTGTCGGCCTGTTGGAGCGCAGAGCACCCCCTTGGCAGCGACGCGATGTCGCGCTAGCTTCCGGATCAAGCGGGCGGCTTACGTCTCGCATCTAGGGAGAACCATCATGAATAAATATGCTGTAGGCACCGTTGTCGGTGCCATTTCGTGCACCTTTGCGCTGCAGGCCGCCGCCACAGAATGGAATGTGTCCGTCTGGGGCAAGCGCCGCGCGTTTACCGAACATGTCGAAAAGCTGGCCGAGTTGGTCAGCGAAAAGACCGATGGCGAATTCACTATGAACATCAGCTATGGCGGTCTGTCCAAGAATCGCGAGAACCTGGATGGGATATCGATCGGTGCCTTTGAGATGGCGCAGTTCTGCGCCGGCTATCACCGCGACAAGAACCGCGTGATCACGGTGCTTGAGCTGCCCTTCCTTGGTGTTGAAAACCTTGCACAGGAAGTGGCCGTGTCAGCGGCTGTTTACGCACACCCGGCGGCCACCGAAGAGATGGCGCAGTGGAATGCCAAGCTGCTGATGACGTCGCCCATGCCCCAATACAACCTTGTGGGCACCGGCGAGCCGCGCGCGAACCTCGCTGACTTTGAAGGCATGCGTGTGCGCGCCACCGGTGGCATCGGCAACGCATTTTCCGCCGTGGGCGGTGTGCCGACATCCGTGACCGCGACCGAAGCCTATCAGGCGATGGAATCCGGCGTTGTGGATACAGTGGCCTTTGCCCAGCACGCGCACCTGTCCTTTGGCACGATCAACCAGGCGGATTGGTGGACGGCAAACCTCAACCCCGGCACGGTCAACTGTCCCGTTGTGGTGAACATCGACGCCTATGACAGCCTGTCAGACGCGCACAAAGCCGCGCTTGACAGCTCGGTTCCCGAAGCGATCGAGCATTACCTGACCAACTACGCCGCCTTGCTGGAACGTTGGGATTCGGTGCTGGAAGAAAAAGGTGTCACCAAGGTCGAAATCGACGGTGCCGTCATCGAAGAGTTCCGCGCCAAGGCGGCTGATCCGATCCGTGATCAGTGGATTGCCGACATGGAAGGGCAGGGCCTGCCGGGTCAGGAACTCTATGATCTGGTCGCAAAGACACTGGCTGACGCCAAATCCGGCAGCTAAGCAAAGACGTAAGGTGGGCATATTGCCCACCCTACACCCACCCATACAGTAGGGGCAGTTATGGCCGGCACCGCAGCCGTTCTTGAGGATTCCAGCACGCTGAGCCGTCTGGATCGGGCCCTTGTTCCGATTGAGAAATTCATGGCCTTGCTCAGCGGTTTGGCCGCCTTTTCGCTGATGTTTCTGGCCGCCTATTCGGTCACAGGGCGCGAGTTTTTCGAGAAACCACTGTTGGGCTATGTCGATCTGATCGAGATGCTGATGCCGCTGATCGCGATCATGGGTGTCTCTTATGTGCAGCGCAACGGCGGGCACATCCGCATGGACATCATCATTGGCGCGATGAAGGGGCGCTGGCTGTGGTTCTTTGAACTTGTGTCCGTGGTGCTGATCCTTGTGTTGATGATTGCCCTTGTCTGGGGCTCCTGGTCGCATTTTGACCGTTCCTTTGACTGCGCGCGCCCCTTGTGCAGCCGCGACAGTTCTATTGATATTTCGCTGCCCATTTGGCCCTCCAAGCTGATCGTGCCCGTCGCCTTTGCCGTTCTGTGCGCGCGCTTGGTGTTGCAGGCCGTGGGATATGGGCGCGCGTTTGTTCTGGGGTTGGAAAGCCCTGTGGCCGTTCCCTTGATCCAAAGCGTTGCGGAACAAGCCCGCGCCGAGGCAGAAGCGTTGGAGGGTGCGGACTGATGGATCCGATCACGATTGGTCTTTGGACCACTGCGGGCATGCTGTGTCTGGTCTTTCTGGGTATGCGCGTCGCTTTTGCCGCCGGTTTGGCAGGCTTCTTTGGCCTCGTCTGGCTACGCTGGAACGGCTTTGACTATGCTCCGGACCGCTTTGGCAAGGCGCTGGAAATCAGCGTGAAAGTTGCAGGCCAGGTGCCTCATTCCAAGGTTTCGTCCCAGGCATTGTCGCTGATCCCGACCTTTATCCTGATCGGCTATCTTGCTTACTACGCCAAGCTGACCACCGCCCTGTTTGAAGCTGCGAAACGCTGGATTGCGTGGGTGCCCGGGGGGCTGGCGGTGTCGACTGTATTCGCCACGGCAGGCTTTGCCGCAGTGTCTGGTGCGTCCGTGGCCACGGCTGCCGTGTTCGCCCGCATTGCCATCCCCGAGATGCTCAAAATCGGCTACAACAAGCAATTCGCTGCCGGAGTTGTTGCCGCCGGTGGCACGCTGGCCTCGTTGATCCCGCCCTCGGCGATCCTTGTGATCTACGCCATCATAGTCGAACAGGACGTCGGCAAGCTGTTGCTTGCGGGGTTCATTCCTGGCGCATTCTCGGCCTTTATCTATGCGGGCATGATCATCTGCATTGCATTGATCTGGAAAAATGTCGGTCCGCCTGTGACCGGGTTCACCTGGAAAGAGCGGTTGGTCTCGCTCCCCCCTGCGCTGCCTATCGTGGCTGTGGTCGTGATTATCATCTTTTTCGTCTACAACCCGTTTGGCGATGCCTGGGGCACGCCGACCGAAGGGGGCGCGGTGGGCGCGTTTATCGTGTTCCTGATGGCGCTTTACCGCGGCATGCGGCTCAAAGAGCTGAAAGACGCGCTGATCGAGACGGCCAAGCTGACCGTGATGATCTTTACCATCATCTGGGGGGTGTTGATTTATGTGCGGTTTCTGGGCTTTGCCGACCTTCCCGGCGCATTCAGCGATTGGATTACGTCGCTGACGGTGTCACCCATGCTGATCCTGGTGTGCATCTTGCTGGCCTATGCGGTGCTGGGCATGTTCATGGACGCCATTGGGATGCTGCTTTTGACGCTGCCCGTGGTGTACCCGGCGGTTATGGCGCTGAATGGCGGCGAAAACGTTGCCGCCGCAGACAGCGCCTTTGGCATGTCCGGCACCATGTGCGCGATTTGGTTTGGGATCTTGGTGGTGAAAATGGCGGAGTTCTGTTTGATCACGCCGCCCATCGGGCTCAACTGCTTCGTGGTGGCGGGCGTGCGCGATGATCTGAGCGTGCAGGATGTGTTCAAGGGCGTCACGCCGTTTTTCATCGCCGACGCGATCACGATTGCGCTTCTGGTTGCGTTCCCGGCCATCGTGCTGTGGTTGCCGAGCCTCGCCTCCTAGACGCGTCAGGCTTACTGCACATTGATCAGAGCGTGCACGAAAGACGGGCCGGGTTTGCCAAAGCCCAACACCCGCGAAACGACCCTTCGCCGACCGGTCAGGCCGCCCCATCGGAGGCGCCACGCGCCGTGAGATAAAGAATGGTGCAGGTGAGAGTAGAAACCTCGAACCAAACCGGGCCTCAAGTAGCGCCCCGCGCGGTAGGCCAAATAAAAGTGGTGCGGGTGGAGGGACTTGAACCCCCACGCCTTGCGGCGCCAGAACCTAAATCTGGTGCGTCTACCAATTTCGCCACACCCGCATGCGGGCGGGTATTAGCAAAGC
>JBCCBC010000165.1:0-6790 GCA_039814435.1 Pseudomonadota bacterium | reverse complement strand
TGGCATTCTGGTCAAGGACATCACCGCCGCCCTTGATGCAGCCCCGTCAGGAGCAGATCAAAGCCTGCCGCAATCGGTACAACGCACCATCCGCACCCTCACACCCCGCACCCTCACACCCCGCACCTGAAGAGGGCGGAGGACACCTCCGCCTTACGGGACAAACGCCGAGTGCGCGTTGCATCGCGAAGCCACATGCCACACGCTTTGGTTGCATGCGTGCACCGCGCCGTGAACGTCCAAAAAACGGACGGCCAAATGGCGCAAACGCAGTATGCCCCGCCCTCTCTGTTCCAAAAAAAACCCGGGGACGGCTCCGTCAACTGACAGGGGGACTGGCCCCCTCCGGCGCGCCTGCTAAGTTGCGCAAGATGACGTACTTGCCCCAAAAATTCAGCGACTGGTTCGCCTCCAAAGGGTGGTCCATCCACCCCCACCAGCAGCACATGCTTGAGCGTGCAGCAGACCCCGCCCTGTTGCTTATCGCCCCAACGGGGGGTGGTAAAACGCTGGCCGGGTTCCTCCCTTCGCTGGCCGAACTGCATGACGGGAACCACGACGGGTTGCACACGCTCTATATCTCACCGCTCAAGGCCTTGGCCGCTGATATCAAACGCAATTTGCGCACCCCAGTCGAAGAGATGGGGCTGCCTATCCGCATCGAGGACCGCACCGGCGACACCTCCCAAACGCAAAAGAAACGGCAGCGCGCGGACCCGCCCCACATCCTGCTGACCACACCGGAAAGCCTTGCCTTGCTCACCAGCTATGAGGACGCGCCGCGGATGTTTGCAGGCCTCAAACGGGTGATCGTGGATGAAATTCACGCCCTGGCCGAAAGCAAACGGGGCGACCAGATGTTTCTTGCGCTCAGTCGGCTGCAAGCACTCTGCCCCGACCTCAAACGCGTCGGCCTCTCCGCTACGGTCGAGGACCCCGCCGCCATCGCCCACCTGCTGGCCAAGCACCCAGACCCCTGCGACATCATCCAGGCCGATCCCGGCCCCGCACCGGACATCCAGATGCTGGTCACGCAAGAGGCACCGCCCTGGGCAGGTTCAGGCGGGAAATACGCAATTCCCGCCGTGCTGGAGCAGGTAAAGGCCCATAAAACCACACTTATTTTCCATAACACGCGGGCGCAGGCGGAACTGTATTTTCACAACATCTGGCTGGCCAACGATGACGGCCTGCCCATCGGGATCCACCATGGCAGCCTTGATCGCCAGCAACGCGAAAAGGTGGAACAGGCGATGGTGGCGGGCGATCTCAAGGCGATCGTGTGCACGGGCACGCTCGATCTTGGCATCGATTGGGGGGATGTGGATCTGATCATCCAGGTCGGCGCACCCAAAAACGTCAAACGGCTGGTGCAGCGGATCGGGCGCGCCAATCACCGCTACAATGCGCCGTCCAAGGCGCTGCTGGTGCCCGCAAACCGGTTTGAAGTGGTGGAATGTATCGCCGCACTTGATGCAGTAAAAGCGGGCGCGCTCGACGGCGACCCACGTGGGCCAGGGCCGCGCGATGTGCTCTGCCAACACATTCTGATCGTGGCGTCCGCAGGGCCGTTCCACGCCGACGCCCTTTATGGCGAAATCACCACCGCAGGGGCCTATAGCGCTCTCAGCAAACAGGAATTTGACGACTGCCTCGATTTTTGCGCCACGGGCGGCTACGCGCTGCGGGCCTATGACCAATGGCAACGGCTGCAACGGCGCGCTGATGGGCAGTGGCAATTGCGCGACCCCCGCGCCGCACAGCGGATCCGCATGAATATCGGGACAATCCAGGACACAGACACGCTCAAGGTGCGCTTCAAAGGGCGGGGCGGCAAACCCCTGGGCGAGATCGAAGAAGGGTTCGCCGCCACCCTTACCCCGGGCGATACGTTCCTGATCGGGGGGCAAATCGTGCGCTATGACTCTTTGCGCGAAATGACGGTGCAAGTGACACGGGATGCCGCCAAAAAGCCCAAGATCGCGACGTTTCTCGGCACCAAATTTGCCACATCCACCCAACTCAGCCATCGCATCATCGAGATGTTTCAACACGAGGCCTGGCCCGATCTGCCACCCCACACGGCGGACTGGCTGGCACTGCAGCGACAGGTCAGCCGGTTGCCCGAACCGGGGCGGCTGTTGATCGAAAGCTTCCCGCATGACGGGCGCGTGCACACTGCAATCTACGGCTTTGCAGGGCGTAACGCCATGCAAACACTTGGTCTTTTGGTGACAAAGCGGATGGAGGAAACCGGGCTCAACCCGCTTGGATTTCTGGCAACGGACTATGCCACGCTCATTTGGGGGCTGGATCCGGTGCGGGATCCCGGCCCTTTGTTTGACATCAATGCGTTGCGCGACGGGCTGGAACGTTGGCTTGCCGGAAACGCAGTGATGAAGCGGACCTTTCGGGCCTCGGCCACAATTGCGGGGCTGATCGAACGCAACCTGCCCTCCAATCGCAAGACCGGGCGGCAGGCCACGTTCAGTTCAGACATCCTTTACGACACGCTGTCGAAATACGATCCTGACCACCTGATGCTCGATATCACGCGGCAAGAGGCGATGCGCGGCCTTGTCGATTTCGGCCGGATCGAAGAAATGTGCGCCCGGATCGAGGACCGGATCGATCTGATTGAACTTGATCGTGTGACCCCGCTGGCTGCACCGCTGTTTCTTGAGGTGGGCCGCGTGCCGATCAAAGGGCTGGCGGAGGAAAAACTGCTGGCTGAAGAAGCGGAGCGGCTGATGTCGACCGCAGGGCTTGTCCCCGATCCACCCAAGCGTGACTGGCGCGTGCCGTTCTAAGGGCTTCTTTGTTCGAAACAATCGTCGGGAGTCGCGTCAGCGGCGGGGCAACGCCCCCACGTCGGCGGACGACACGTCCGCCTTACACAGGTAAGGCGCATCTTGATGCGCCCGGCGCTCCCAGCTATGAACAAAGTATGAACATGTGTGATCTTTCCCTCGCCGGGGCGCAGCTCAAGGCGCTTGGATCCGGGGGGCTCTTCTGGCCCGACCAGGATTTGCTGTGTGTCTCGGACCTGCACCTGGGCAAGGCTGAACGCATCGCGCGGCGTGGCGGCAGCCAGCTGCCGCCTTACGAAACACGCGATACCCTCACCCGTCTGGCCGCAGATCTGGACGCGACGGGCGCGCGCACCGTGATTTGCCTGGGCGACAGCTTTGATGATCTCGCCGCCGCCCAAGCCCTGCCCGAAGAAGAGCGTCTGTGGATCACGCGGCTGCAAGCCGGGCGGCGATGGGTCTGGATCGAAGGCAATCACGATCCCGGCCCCATCGAATTTGGCGGCACGCACCTGGCCGCCCTGCCGGTGCCGCCACTGGTGTTTCGCCACATCGCCCAAGTCGGCACAAGTGGAGAGATTTCAGGGCACTACCACCCCAAGGCCACGCTACAAACCCGCGCCCGCGCAATCTCGCGCCCGGCGTTTTTGATCGATACGGATCGTTTGATCATGCCAGCCTATGGCACCTATACCGGCGGATTGCGCAGCCACGACACTGCCCTGACACGGATCATGCGGCCCGACGCCAAGGCGATTATGACCGGGCCAAAGCCTGTCCAGGTGCCGATGCCGCGCTAGGCGGTCAACCCTTCGGGCTCGTCCAACCCATTGGCGCGGCAACAGGCCGTAACGGTGTTGGCCAGCAGGCAGGCGATGGTCATCGGGCCAACGCCACCGGGCACTGGCGTGATGGCCCCGGCCACATCAGCACAGCTCTCAAAGTGGCAATCGCCCACAAGGCGGGTCTTGCCCTCGCCCTTTTCGGGGGCGTCGATGCGGTTGATGCCCACGTCGATGACTGTGGCACCGGGTTTGATCCACTCACCCGTCACCATCTCGGGGCGCCCCACTGCGGCCACGACGATATCTGCGCGTCGGGTCAACGCCTCAATCTCTTTGGTGCGGGAATGGGCGATGGTGACGGTGCAACTGTCACCCAGCAACAGTTGGGCCATGGGCTTACCCACAATGTTTGAGCGGCCCACAACCACCGCATCCAACCCCGAAAGGGAGCCATGGTAATCGCGCAGCATCATCAAACAGCCCAAAGGCGTGCAGGGCACCATCGATTTCTGGCCCGTGCCCAGCAACCCGACGTTCGAGATATGGAACCCGTCCACATCCTTGGCCGGATCGATAGAGTTGATCACCAGATCCTCGTTCAAATGGCCCGGCAAAGGCAACTGCACCAGGATCCCGTGGATCGCCGGATCTGCATTCAGATCCGCAATCACGGCCAGCAAATCAGCCTCTGACGTGTCCACATCCAACTTGTGCTCGACGGAATTCATGCCGACTTCGACGGTCATCTTCCCCTTTGAGCGCACATAGACCTGGCTTGCCGGATCTTCGCCTACCAGAACCACAGCCAGCCCGGGGGTGATACCGTGATCGCCCTTCAGGCGGGCCACATGCTCTGCCACTTGTCCGCGCACGCGCGCAGCAAAGGCCTTTCCATCGATGATCGTCGCACTCATGCCGGTTTTCCTTCAGTTCCGAGTGAATGTGACCTCATGCGACCATGTCTCGCCATCGCTGATCACCAGCGTGTCGAATTCCATGAATTGCAAAAGGTCGTAAAAGGTCGCCACAAATTGCAGGTTCTGTTGGCGGAAAAAATCGTTGTTGCGCATGTTGGAAGTCATCTGGGCCAACACAGCACGGGCGCGGTAAATCGTCGAAAACACATCGTCATCCAAGGCAATGACCGTCAGATGGCGGGCATCATCGCCCTTGGCAAAGAACACAAAGCGCGGGCTTTCAGGGGCGGCCAGCTGGGCGACTGTCAGGTTGGTGACAAACTCGACGCGTACCGCCTTGCTCGAGGTCGGAGCCTCGCGGATCACCCGCGTGAACCCTTCGGTCGAGGTGACCTCCGGATAGTAATAACCCGCATAGCGGTCGCTTGCGAACGACATGGTGGCGGTCACGCTCAGGGCGGCAACGATCAGGGCAATCAATCGGGTCATGGGTCTCTCCTCAGGATGACGATTGAAACTCAAGCTGATCGCAAGACCCCCACCGGTCAATCGCGTTACGCGCGACTGCTGCAATTGTGAGGGCACGGAAACATAACGCAAACGTAAGGCGGGCGTGTCGCCCGCCCCGGTCTTGCAGGATCAGAACAGCCCTTCGATCTGACCCTCGTCGTTCAGGCGGATGTTCTCAGCGGACGGCATGCGGGGCAGACCCGGCATCGTCATGATCTCACCGCACACCGCCACAACAAACCCGGCCCCCGCAGACAGGCGGACCTCACGTACCGGCACGGAAAAGCCCGTGGGCGCACCGCGCAAGGTGGGATCGGTCGAAAACGAGTACTGCGTTTTCGCCATGCACACCGGCAAATGCCCGTATCCCTGCTCTTCCCACAGCTTCAGCTGGTCGCGGATCTTTTGATCCATCAGCGCCTCGTCCGCGCGGTATATACGCTTGGCAATGGTCTGGATCTTTTCAGCCAGCGGCATCTCGTCGGGGTAGATGGGCGAGAAGTTGGCCGTGCCCGCATCCGCGAGTTCCGCCACTTTGGTCGCCAGATCAGCCGACCCTTCGGATCCCAACTCCCAGTGGCGCGACAGGATGGCTTCGGCCCCCTGCTCTGCGACGAAGTCCTTGACCGCCTGCACTTCGGCATCCGTATCGGTAACGAAATGGTTGATTGCGACAACCACAGGCACACCAAAGCTCTTGAGGTTTTCGATGTGGCGACCCAGGTTCGGACAGCCCGCCTTGACCGCATCCACGTTCTCGGCACCCAGATCCGCCTTGGCCACGCCACCGTTCATTTTCATCGCGCGCACCGTGGCCACACAGACCACAACCGACGGGGACAGACCCGCTTTGCGGCACTTGATGTTCATGAACTTCTCGGCACCCAGATCAGCGCCAAACCCGGCTTCGGTCACAACGTAATCCGCCAGCTTCAACGCCGTGGTCGTTGCAATAACCGAGTTACAGCCGTGCGCGATGTTGGCAAATGGGCCGCCGTGGACAAAGGCCGGGTTGTTTTCCAGCGTCTGCACCAGGTTGGGCTGCATCGCGTCCTTGAGCAGAACAGTCATGGCGCCATCCGCCTTGATATCGCGGGCAAAGACGGGGGATCGGTCGCGGCGATAGGCTACGATCATGTCGCCCAGACGCTTTTCCAGGTCAGCAAGGTCTTTGGACAGGCACAGGATCGCCATAACCTCGGACGCAACCGTGATGTCGAACCCGGCCTCACGGGGGAAGCCGTTGGCGACACCGCCAAGGCTGGCGGTGATCTGGCGCAAGGCCCGGTCGTTCATGTCAACGACGCGGCGCCACACAACGCGGCGGGTGTCGATTTCCAGTTCATTGCCCCAATAGATGTGGTTGTCGATCATCGCCGACAGCAACGAGTGGGCGGATGTGATGGCGTGAAAGTCCCCGGTAAAATGCAGGTTCATCTCTTCCATTGGGACGATCTGGGCATAGCCGCCACCAGCGGCGCCACCCTTCATGCCAAAGTTCGGGCCCAGCGACGCTTCGCGGATGCACACGGCTGCGTTCTTGCCGATGCGGTTCAGACCATCGCCCAGACCGACGGTCGTTGTGGTCTTGCCCTCGCCCGCAGGTGTGGGGTTGATCGCGGTGACCAGGATCAGCTTGCCGTCGGTGCGCTCTTGCACGCCGTTGATAAAGGATTGGCTGACCTTGGCCTTGTCATGGCCATAGGGCAGCAGGTCATCGCTGGAGATGCCAAGCTTGGCCCCGATCTCCTGGATCGGTTTCTTTTGC
>JBCCBC010000118.1:0-8542 GCA_039814435.1 Pseudomonadota bacterium | reverse complement strand
CGCGGCGTTTGAGTTGCGGCGCGTGCCTCGCATCCGCATCTATAGTAACAAAGACGCCCATGTACGCGCAGCACTTGCGCTTGCCAAGACATTGATGTTCGGAGCTTACCAGATGCCATATCGCGCCCCCGTTGACGACTACACGTTCCTCTTTGACCACGTCGTGGGACTGGACCAGGTCACAGCAACCGACCGCTTTGCCGAGGCAACGCCGGATGTCACAAGCGCGATCCTGACGGAAGCGGGCAAGATGTGCGAAGACATCATGGCCCCGCTGCAGCGCCCGGGGGATTTGCATCCCGCCCGGTTGGAAAACGGAGTGGTGCGCACCTCGCCCGGATACGGCGAGGGCTATCATGCCATCGCGACGGGGGGCTGGGTTGGCATGGCCGCTGACCCCGAATATGGCGGCATGGGGTTGCCCATGACGGTCACCTCGGCCGTGAACGAGATGATGAGCGCCGCGTGCCTGTCGCTGCAACTGGCCCCTTTGATGTCGCAAGGCCAGATTGAGGCGCTGGAACATCACGCCAGTGACGCCATCAAGGATCTGTATCTGCCCAAACTGATCTCGGGTGAATGGTCGGGCACCATGAACCTGACCGAGCCCCAAGCCGGGTCTGATGTGGGGGCACTGACCTCCAAAGCCGAAGAAAACGGCGACGGGACCTATGCGATCTCGGGCCAGAAAATCTATATTTCCTGGGGGGACAACGACTTTACCGAAAATGTGTGCCACCTTGTGTTGGCCCGCTTGCCCGGCGCCCCTGCGGGCACCAAGGGGATCAGCCTGTTCCTTGTGCCACGCAATATTCCAAATGACGCCGGAGAGGCGGGGGTGGCCAACAGCCTCAAGGTCGTGAGTTTGGAGCACAAGATGGGTCTGCACGGCTCCCCTACCTGCGTCATGCAGTATGACGGCGCAAAAGGGTGGCTGGTTGGCCCCGAAGGTGGTGGCATGGCGGCCATGTTCACCATGATGAACAACGCCCGCCTTGGAGTGGGCGGGCAGGGTGTGGGGGCCGCCGAAGGTGCCTATCAACATGCGCTGGGCTACGCGCTGGATCGCAAGCAGGGCAAGACCGAAGGCGAAACCGGCACTATCATCGACCACGCAGATGTGCGCCGGATGTTGATGACCATGCGGTCTGAAACCTATGCCGCGCGCGGTATCGGGCTGATGTGCGCCGTCGCGATCGACATGACAACCGCCACCCAGGATCCGCGTTGGAAATCGCGCGCAGCTTTGCTGACACCGATTGCCAAAGCCTTTGGCACCGATATCGGCAATGAAGTTGCCGCCATGGGCATTCAGGTCCACGGCGGGATGGGATTTGTCGAGGAAACCGGGGCCGCCCAATACGCTCGCGATGTGCGGGTGACCACGATTTATGAGGGTACAAACGGGATCCAGGCGATGGACCTTGTGGCGCGCAAGATGATGGACGGAGGCGAGGCCGCCAACCTGATCCTGGACGAGATCGAGGCCGCGGCCGAAGCAGCCCGCGATACGCTGCCCGATTTGGCAGAACTCGTCTGGCAGGCGAGCGAATCCTTGCGCGAAACCACCGAATGGATGATCGACCAAAACCACCGCGTCCGTTTTGCCGGTGCGGTGCCGTATCTGCGTGCCTTTGCCCGGGTGTTGGGCGGCTATGTCCACCTGATGTCTGCAACTGCAGATCCAAATGGGGCCCGTGCCAAGGTTGCCCGGTTCTACATCCAGCGCATCCTGCCCGAACATGCGAGCCTGCTTGCGCATGCACAGGCAGGGGATTACGACGTTTACGCCCTGACGCCCGAAGAGTTCGCGGCCTGATCGGTGGCGGCTGATGCCCCTGCCGGGCTGAGATATCCCTGGGCTGATCCGCCCACATCCGAAGAGGCGATCGAAGTGGCACCGGGCGTGCTATGGATGCGCCTGCCGTTACCGATGAAACTCGACCACGTGAACGTCTATGCGCTGGATGATGGCGACAGCTGGACGGTGATCGATACCGGCTTTGCCTCCAACAAGACGCGGGGGATCTGGCGCGCGCTGATGCAAGGGCCGATGCAGGGCAAACCCGTGACCCGTGTGATTGTGACCCATCACCACCCGGATCATGTGGGCCTTGCCGGGTGGTTCCAAACCGAATTTGGGGCCGAACTGATCACGACGCGCACAGCGTGGCTGTTTTCGCGCATGTTGACGCTGGACGACCAAGAGACCCCTGTGTCCGAAACCCTGGAATTTTGGCGCAGTGCGGGCATGGACGCCGCGATTTTCGATCAGCGCGCTGCCGAGCGTCCGTTTAACTTTGGTGACATCGTCGCGCCCATGCCGCTGGGCTACACCCGGATCAAGCAAGGCGATACGATCCATATGGGCCAGCGCACCTGGGACATCCATATCGGCAATGGCCATGCGCCCGAACATGCAACATTCTGGAGCCGGGATGACAATCTGGTCCTGTCGGGTGATCAAATCCTACCCTCGATCAGCCCAAATATCGGCGTCTATGCAACCGAACCGATGGCGGATCCAATCGGCGACTGGCTCGAGGCCTGCGAACGGCTGAAGCTGCTGGCACGCGATGACCAGCTTGTTTTGGGCGGTCACAAGTTGCCCTTTACCGGCCTGCCAACCCGCATGCGCCAGTTGATCGACAATCATCACGGCGCGCTGGACAGGCTGCTGACTTACATCGAGACCCCCAAAGCCGCCGCTGAGTGTTTTACCCCGCTGTTCAAGCGCACCATCGGGGACGCAGAATATGGGCTGGCCCTGGTTGAAGCCATCGCGCATCTGTCGCACCTTTACCAGGATGGGCGCGCAACCCGCCACAAACGGGACGATGGCGCCTGGATGTATCAACGCAAAGGGTAATCATGAACTCCGATATCAAGACCGCCGCCGAAGCTGTCGAAGCCGACGCATTGCCACGCTGTCACGAGGTGCATTCAGATGCAGATGCCCGCAATGCCGCTGATCAACCCGTGCCTGACGGGGTCAAGAAAACGCCGGCGGCCAAGAAAAGCGCTGCACAATGGTCATACGAGCGGATCATCATGTATCTCAAAAACTTTGAAGAGAGCCTGGATAACGAGCACGAGGTCGCCATGGGATTTACCGGTGGGGATGCCGGTGTGCTCAGGATCGAAGGCATGGGGTATTTTGATCCGGATATCGTGACCTTTTACGGTAGCGATCCGACAGGGGCCAAGACGCAGTTGGTGCAGCACGTCACGCAGTTGAACGTCATGCTGCGCGCGCTCCCCAAAGCAGTGGAAGAGGCAGAACCCGTACGGATCGGTTTTCGATTGGCGCAGGATCTGGAAGACAGCTGACGTGCCGCGTGCGCAGATAAAGCAAACGTGCGCCAACGACGCAGTGACAGTGCACGCATGATGCGCTAAAGCGCGAACAAGCCAAAGAAAGACAAAGGGAACCGGTATGTCAGATCACAAGCACGGCGAAATGGATATCAAGACCAACGAAAAGACCTTTGACGGGTTCATGCAGTGGACCACCTGGTCGGTCGTTGTGATCCTTGTCATCATCGTCGGTATGGCCATCTTTATCAGCTGATCAGACGGGACTGGTGGGGATGACGGGAATGCGTGTGTTTGCGGCCTTGGCCGTGTGTTGTGTTCTGGCCGGGTGCGCCCAGCCGCCCGCGATTCCTTACGCATCCGACGCCCGCGTGGCGTCTCTGGCCTATCGCGAACCTGGCCCCAGTACGTTGACCGTTTTCACAATGGTCAACAACAGCACTGGCAAGGGTGCCCATTCCGCCCTGATGATCAACAGCACCCAGCGAGTGATCTTCGATCCCGCAGGATCGTTCGTCAACGAACGTGTGCCCGAGCAGGAAGATGTGCTTTTTGGCGTCTCTCCGGCTGTGTTGAAAGGGTATAAGAGTGCGCATGCCCGCAGCACGTTTCATGTGGTCAGCCAGACAATCGAAGTGACCCCCGAACAAGCGGCGATTGCATTGCAACTGGCCACATCAAACGGCGCGGTCCCGCGCGCGTTTTGTACCAGTGCGACCACGGGACTGATGCAACGCATCCCGGGTTTTGAGGATATTGATACCGCCATGTTCCCGACCCGGCTGATGGAACAGATGGCGGCGCGCCCGGGTGTGGTCGAAGACCGGTATTACGAAGATGATAACGGCACGATCATCGACGGTGTCGCGGGAATCGTGATTCCCGAGTAGCAGCGCGTAAGTGCTATTCGTCCCGCGCGGGTTGGTCAAAACCAGCTTTGTTTAGCCAAATCCGTAGATCACAGCGAACAGCGTGAGCGCCCCTGCACCAATTGCAGCAAAGACGTTCTTTGTCATCACTCCAACTACAAGTGTGACAAGAGCGGCCGTAATCCGGGATGGGTCGCTGCTGCCCTCTTCGCCGGAAAACACCACCAGCGGCGCGACCAATGCGGGCAGAATGGCCACAGCAGTATAGCGCAAATGCCGCAGTAGCCATTGTGGCAGCGGACGGTCGCCCACAAAGCCGAGAAAGGTGAACCGCAGCAGAAAGCTGCCCACGCCGAGCCCGAAAATGATCATCCACAATGTTGTTGTTTCGATCATGGGCTTGCCCTGTTCAATCTGCGTTCCGCCTCTGCTCCGGCCATCATCCCGGCCATGCCTGCAACGATCAGCCCGAGAGAATAGGGGATACTCACCGCCAGCAAGCTGACAACAATCGCGACAAAGGCAGCAATCAAGTGCGGCAGGGTGCGCATCATTGGCGCGACCATGGACAGAAAGGCAATCGGCAGTGCGAAATCGAGCGGAATGTCTTCGGGCAGGCTCGTGCCAAGCGCGGCCCCCAGATAGCTGCACCCAAACCAGACAATCATCACAAGCGTGCACGTCCCAAAGTAATAGGCCATCCGCTGGGCCACGGTCAGTGCAGGCTCTGCATCGAATTTGGCGTGGCTCAGCGCATAGCTTTGATCAACCAGAAGGTAGGCGGCAAATATCCGTTGCCACAACGGAGCCCCACCGAGGTAGGGCGTGAGCGCCGCGGAATACATGGCGACGCGCAAGTTGACCGCAAGGGCAGAGATCAGAACAATCAGCGTCGGCGCTTGATCCTGCATCAGCTGGAGCGCCGTAAACTGGGCGGCTCCTGCGATGACAACAAAGGAAAAGCTCATGACCTCAAACACGCTCAATCCGGCTTCGGATGCGAGGACGCCGAACAGGGCTGCAAACGGTCCGGCAACCACCATAAACGGTGCGCCGTCGCGCAGGCCCGCAAGATATGCGGATTTGGTGGTGGTGATGGGCATGAGGAGGCCTTACCTTGGTGCGACAAGGCTTAGCTGGCCGACACATGTGATGCAATTGGGGATGGCATTGGCGCAAACAGACGACATGACAGGCTACTTGATCGCACCGGACCCGGGGGCTGCGCGCCTGACGCGAACTGTTGCGGGATACGATCAGACGGGCGCACGCATCGATGTGAGTGTTGTGGAAGAGCGGCCACTGACCATATTCCTGAATGGCCAGGAAATTGTCACTGCCATGACGATTGGAGACTATCCCGACTACCTCGCTCTGGGATTTTTGCGCAATCAGGGGATGTTGGGGGCGCAGGACGATGTGATTGGGGTCGATTATGAAGAAGAGCTGGAAACCGTCGTCGTGCGGACGGCCAATTCCACCAATCACGAAGAAAAGCTGAAGAAAAAGACGCGGACAAGCGGCTGCGCTGTCGGGACCGTGTTTGGAGATATGATGGAGGGGTTGGCGGATGTCTCCTTGCCGAAGACGACTGTGCGCACGTCCGATCTTTATGCGCTTGCGGCGCGGATCAATCGGACACCGTCGCTTTACCTAACTGCGGGGGCGATCCACGGCACTGTGCTGTGCCAGGGCGACCAGCCGCTGGTCTATATGGAAGATGTCGGGCGGCACAACGCGGTGGACAAGATTGCGGGGTGGATGATGGCCCACAACGTCCAGGCGCAGGATAAGATCCTGTACACAACAGGGCGCCTGACATCTGAAATGGTGATCAAAACGGCGATGATGGGGATCCCCGTCCTTGCGTCGCGGTCCGGGTTTACTGCATGGGGTGTCGAGATTGCGCAGAGTGTCGGATTGACGGTGATTGGACGGATGCGGGGTGCCCGTTTTGTGTGCTTGAGCGGAGAAGACCGTTTGATGCGCGATGCTGACCCAAGTGCCGTGTGCTCAGAAGATGCAAAACACAAACGCCGGGGGAGCGCGCAATGACCGCCCCGCGCGCAGCAATTTTCTTGAAGAAAGAAAATTACCAAAAAAATTCCAATTTTTTTGCGCCTGCGGCGCGCGTTGCGCGATGACGCCGCCGTTGGGCCTCATATTGGCAGGGGGGCGCGCCACGCGGATGGGGGGGGGCGACAAGGGTTTGTTGCGCTTGGGCGGCCAGACTTTGCTTGACCGCGTCGTGGACCGGATCAGCCCGCAGGTTGCAGGGCTTGCCCTGAATGCAAATGGTGACCCAGCCCGATTTGCAGCTTTGAATATGCCAGTCTTGCCCGATGGCATTGCCGGGTTTCTTGGCCCATTGGCCGGTATATTGGCAGGCCTTGATTGGGCCGCTGATCAGGGCGCTGAGACAGTTGTGACAGTTGCAGCCGACACACCGTTTTTTCCGTGTGATCTGGTGCCCCGTTTGCAGCTTGCCGGTGAAGGAATGGCGCATCCCCTCGTGCTGGCGGCCACGCCGGATCCAAAGCGCGGGCACGCGCGCCACCCGACCTTTGGCCTTTGGCCGGTCGCCTTGCGGCACGATCTGCGAACCGGTTTGAGTGCTGGTGTCCGCAAAGTCGTTGCGTGGAGCGATGGTCACGCAGGGCGCATCGCACCATTCCCGGACGAGCGTGCGTTTTTTAACATCAACACGCCCGAAGACCTTGAGACCGCAAGGGCGATGTTATGAGGTTATACGGCGTCGTGGGTTGGAAAAATGCGGGCAAGACCGGCTTGATGGAGCGGTTGGTGACCGAAATCACTGGCCGGGGTCACTCGGTGTCCACGGTAAAGCACGCGCATCACAGCTTTGACGTTGATCATGCCGGCAAAGACAGCTTTCGTCACCGCATTGCGGGCGCACGTGAAGTCATGCTGGCCTCGCGTAACCGCTTTGCGCTCATGCACGAGCTACGCGACGAGGATGAACCGACCTTGGCCACGTTGTTGGCCAAACTTGCGCCCGTCGATCTGATCTTGGTAGAGGGGTACAAACGCGACACTCACCCAAAGATCGAAGCCTACCGCGCCACAACAGGCAATCCGCTGATTGCACCAAACGACGCCACGGTCCGCGCCGTGGCCAGCGATACGCCGCTGACCCTGGACCGCCCTCTATTTGATTTGAACGACACACCGCGCATTGCGGATTTCATCCTTGGTGAGGTGGGTTTGTGAACGTCACTTTGCCGAATGCCCGGTTTGATACGATCATTATGGTCGACTGGTCTGGTGGCAACCAAGGATCCGTCCAGCCACAGGCAGACGCGATATGGGCCTGTATCGCGCGCGGACGAGAAGTTGATGCGCCGGTGTACCTGCGCCACCGTCAAATTGCCGAGGACTGGTTGATCAAGACACTGACGGCAGAACGCGCAGCGGGGCGTAGGGTCATGGTGGGTTTTGACTTTCCTTTTGGATATCCGGTTGGTTTTGGCAAGGCGCTGGTTGGTTCAGATTCGCCTTTTGAGTTGTGGGACTGGTTGGCGCACCGCATTCGCGACACGCCAAAGGACAACAACCGGTTTGATGTAGCCGGCCAGATCAACATGCAGCTTGGCGGCAATGGGCCCTTCTGGGGCAATGGCCTGAAACGCGACGTTGCGGGCCTGCCGCGCAACAAGTCGGATTATTTCAACCCGTTTCCAGACAAGCGGACGGCCGAACAGCTGACCAAGGGCGCATTTACCCTTTGGCAGTTGTCGGGTGTCGGATCGGTTGGAGGCCAGGTTTTGATGGGGTTGCCGGTGCTTGCCCGACTGCGCGCGCATTTTGAGGGCGACATCGCGGTGTGGCCGTTCGAAGCACCTGCCGCCCCGATCACCCTTGTGGAAATCTGGCCGTCTCTGACGGTCAGCAAAGTCCCTGAAGGGTGGATCAAAGATCAATGGCAGGTCTATGAATTGGCGCGCAGTCTTGCGGCCATCGCGCCCGCGCTCTTGCGCGATATGCTGGATGTGCCCGCTTCGTCCGAGGGCTGGATCCTTGGCCTTGGGTTTGAAGACGTTTTGCGCGAAGCAGCCCCACCGCCGCTGGGCAATGATTGCTTCGCATTGCCCGCAGGTGTGGAATGGACCCCTGTGGACGACGCCCTGGCCGATTTGCGCCGCCGCTTGGGGCCGGTTGTCGGAACGGAAACCTGCGCCGTGCAAGATGCTTTGGGTCGGATATTGGCGCAGCCTGTCGTTGCCCAGCGTGCGCATCCGCCGCTGCCCAACACAGCAGTCGACGGGTATGGATTTTCCACAGGTCGGGGGCCTGGCCCGCATGAGTTGCCACTGATGGCGGAACAGATGCCTGCAGGG
>JBCCBC010000091.1:0-10250 GCA_039814435.1 Pseudomonadota bacterium | reverse complement strand
GTCCCACTGCGCGCGTGCAATTTCCGGGCTGTCAATGGCCCCAAGCTGCACCAAACGGGTGCCGGCGGGGATTGCGGCAGCGTCAAGGTCGGCGGCCACTTGGGGTGTCGGAGCGGCTGAGGTCGGCACGACAACGGCGGGGGCTGACTTGGGACGAAGTTGTGGACGCTTGGACTGTTTCGGGCCGGGTCCGGTGATCTTGGCTGTGGGCTCACGCGCCGGCACGTCGGGAACCGCCACGCTGGCCAGCACTGGTTCAACTTCTGCCGTTTCAGCCTCGATCGGGGTGACGCCAGCGGTCAGTTGGTTCACCAGATCCTCGACACTGCCACTGGTCAAGGCCTCAGCAACATTGACTGGAGCGGGCGCATCTGCCGGAGCCGCCTCAAGGCTTGCCGCCACATCAAGTGACGTGGGCTGTTGCACAGGTGCCACCGATTGCACCTCCATCGGTTGATCTTCGTCCATCAAATCCATGGGCTTTGGGGCCAGGACAAGGCGATCCACGGGGCCTGATGCCTCGCCCGCAGCCGCAACTTCGTTCACGGCGAGGCCAGTGTTGATCGCCAACTGCCCACCGGGATCGGCCGGGCGCACACGCATGTCACCGTCGGCAGCGCGCACCACAGGAATGCCCGACACGTCGCGCATCACCAGCTTGTAGCCCCAGACCGACACGCCCGCGATCAGCGCAAGTGAAACGGCGGCGCCTGCAAAGTTTGTCAGGTTCTTCAGTGGATTGGAGGGCGGTGTTGAAGTCGTTTCGGGGGCCGCATACCCCACGTGACCCATATCATGGGTAAACTGCATATCTGCCATCTCTGCCTCGTTGTCCGCGCCGATACGTGCCCGCGCAGATCATCTGATTGTGGGTGCGCCCAAAAGCGCAAAGGGAAAACGTTGCCTGTGTCGCCCCTTTTGCGGGGCCTAACGCAGCTCTTTGGCTGGTTCGACCCCAAGAATACCAAGACCGGCTGCAATTACAACGCCGCAGGCGCGCGCTAGGGCGATTTTTGCCTGCGAGGTCGCGGGATCGTCCTGCAAAAAGCGCAACTCGGGCAGATCATTGCCCCGGTTCCACAGGCCATGGAACGTGCCTGCAAGGTCATAGAGGTAAAACGCCACCCGGTGCGGTTCGTTGCTGCGTGCAGCGGTTTCCACCAGCCGCGGCCACTCTGCCAGCTTGGCAGCCAGCGTCAATTCCGCCTCGTGATCGAGTTTGCCCAGATCCGCGCCCGCAAGGGTCGCGTCATCCACCGTAATCCCGGCCTCGCCCGCCTTGGTCAGCACGGATGTGATGCGCGCGTGGGCATATTGGACGTAGAACACCGGGTTTTCGCGGCTTTGTTCCAACACCTTGTCAAAGTCAAAGTCGAGCGGTGCGTCGTTCTTGCGGGTCAGCATATGAAACCGCGTCACGCCAGATCCGACCTGATCCACCACATCACGCAATGTCACAAAGGTCCCTGCCCGTTTGGACATTTTGAACGGCTCGCCGTTTTTATAGAGTTTGACCAGCTGCGTCAGTTTGATGTCCAGCGGCACAGCGCCCCCCGACAGGGCAGACACCGCCGCCTTCATCCGTTTGACATAGCCACCGTGATCGGCCCCAAATACATCAATAAGGGCATCGAACCCTCTGGAAACCTTGTCATAATGGTATGCGATGTCGGGCGCGAAATAGGTCCAGGCCCCGTCTGATTTCATCACAGGGCGGTCCACATCGTCACCGTGATCGGTTGATTTGAACAGGGTCTGTTCACGGGGTTCCCAGTCTTCGGGCTTTTTCCCTTTGGGCGGTTCCAGCACCCCCTCATAAATCAGGCCCTTGCCGCGCAAATCGTCCAACGCCGCCTCGATCCGGCCTGTGCCATACAGCGACTTTTCCGAGTAAAACACATCCATCTCGACCCCAAGGGCCGCCAGGTCGGCGCGGATTAGGTCCATCATGGCTTCGGTTGCGTATTCGCGGATCTCTTCGAGCCAGAACTGTTCACCAGTGTCGACAAACTTGTTCCCAACTTTGGCTTTCAGGGCCTGGCCGACCTCGACCAGATAGTCGCCGGGATAGGTGCCATCGGGAAATGCAACCTCTTGGCCATGCGCTTCAAGATAGCGCAGATACACCGAGCGGGCGAGCACATCGACCTGCGCACCGCCATCGTTGATGTAGTATTCGCGCGTCACGTCATGCCCGGCAAAATCCAACAGCGAGGCAAGTGCGTCGCCAAAAACTGCCCCCCGCGTGTGTCCCACATGCAGCGGCCCCGTCGGGTTGGCCGAGACGTATTCGACATTGACCTTTTTACCCTGCCCCAGGTTCGAGCGGCCATACTCGGTCCCCGCCGCGAGAACGGCACCCACAACGCCCTGCCAGACCGATGGTGCAAGCCGCAGGTTCAAGAACCCCGGCCCAGCCACTTCGGCCGAAGTGATGCGCGGATCTGTGGCAAGCCGGGTCGCCAGTGCCTCGGCGATGTCGCGCGGCTTTTTGCCCGCCGGTTTGGCCAGCACCATTGCGGCATTGGTGGCCATATCCCCGTGTGCCGCATCGCGCGGCGGCTCGACCGTGACGTTGTCGGTGCTTAGCCCTTCGGGCAGGTCGCCGGTTTCGGTCATCGCGGCAAGATCGCTCAGCACGAGGGCGCGGATGTCAGCAAAAAGGTTCATGGTCAGCCAATATTCGTTAGGAGTTGGCGCGGTGTATCACGCGGGGTGTCTGCGTCAATCAAAGCTGTGGGTTACACTAGGGGATCAGGCGCCTGTGTTCCTGCAAGGCAAAGCGGTCCGTCATCCCAGCGATATAGTCCGCCACGACGCGGGCCAGCGCGGTCGGATCACTGTCGGCGCGCGCAACATCTCCGACCCAGCGGTTCGGCAACAAATCGGGCTGTGCCAAAAACAGCGGAAACAGTTCGGTCACGACCTTAGTCACTTCGGCCCGCTTTTCCATGACCGAGGGCGCGCGTAACATGTTGGTGAAAAAAAACGCCCGGATCTCTTGGAGGTCCGCCCACATCTTGTCCGAAAACCGGATCACGGGGCGGCCCAGATGGCGGATGTCCGCGACGGATGTGGCCCCGCTTGTCGCCAAGAGAGCAGCGGACGTCGTTACAACATCGCTGACCATCCCCCCAAATACCCGCCGCAGCGCCTCGTGACGCCGCCGCATCGGTTCCAACCCGGGATAACGCGCGTCAACTTCTTGATAGGCCGGGCCGATCAGCGGCAAGTGCACGATGTCATCTTGACTGAACAGGCCCGCGCGCAAGCCATCATGCAAATCGTGGTTGTTATAGGCGATATCGTCTGACAGCGCGGCCACCTGCGCTTCAGCGCTGGCGTGGGTGTGCAGTTCCAGATCGTGCCCGGCGTTGTAATCGGCCAGCGCAAAGGGCAGATCGCCCGTGACCGGCCCATTGTGCTTGGCGATCCCCTCCAGGCATTCCCACGTCAGGTTCAGCCCGTCAAAGTCTGCGTAATGGCATTCCAGCCGGGTCACGATCTTGATCGCCTGCGCGTTGTGATCAAAGCCGCCATAGGGCGTCATCAACTCTTGCAGCGCATCCTCGCCCGTGTGCCCAAATGGCGGGTGGCCCAGATCATGGGCCAGTGCGATTGCTTCCGTCAGGCAGTCATTCAACCCCAACGCGCCCGCAATCGTGCGCGCCACCTGCGCCACCTCAATCGAATGGGTCAGTCGGGTGCGGTAATAATCGCCCTCGTGTTCGACAAACACTTGGGTCTTGTGCTTGAGGCGACGAAAGGCCGAGGCATGAATGATCCTATCCCGGTCCCGCTGAAAGCTTGACCGAAAGGACATCTCTTGTTCCGGCCAGCGCCGTCCCCGGGCGTCGGCTGGATCGCTAGCATAGGGCGCGGACATCTTGGGTGATCCTTGTCGCCTGTTCCAACTGCCCATATATTGCAGTTGCAGCGAACATGAAACGCGCCTTTTCGGAGAAATGTGATGCAATTGCCCCCAACAGTGACGACCCGCGCGTTTGAGCGTCTGGCAGAGATCGGCGCCGCAGACCAAGGTCAGGCCTTGCGCGTGGCTGTCGAAGGGGGCGGATGTTCAGGGTTTCAGTACGAGATTGCGCTTGATGCCCCCAAGGACGATGATCTGATCCTCGAAGGATCCGGGCAAAAGGTGGTGGTCGATTCCATCAGCTTGCCCTTTCTGTCCAACGCCACCATCGACTTTTCCGAAGAGTTGATCGGGGCGCGGTTCGTCATCGAAAACCCCAATGCCACCAGTTCGTGCGGCTGCGGCACCTCGTTTTCGATGTAGTCACGGCGCTAGTGCGGCACCGCCCGCGCGAATTCTTCAAAAAATGCATCAAACCGGGCGGTGGATTGGATCGTGGTGGACAAGGTCATCGTCGCCTCAGGATCAAGCATGTCATAAACGCCCTGCCGCATCCGAGCCCACTCGCTGCTGCGGGCCTGGGCAAAGGTCAGCAAAGCGGCGGACATTGGCCGCAACGCCCCCGCCTGGCCCGGGCTGCGGGTGAAAATGCAGCGCCCCTCTGGCACGGCGCAGCCGCTGTCGTTCACGCCCATGCTGGCCAGCGCCCAGGTGGATACGAGGTATTCGTGATAGTCATCCGACAGTGGCACCTGATCATTTTGGCTCACGTCGAACCCTGACAAGGCATAACGCACCGCGTCTTCCCAAATCGGGCTTGGAGTTTGGCCCGCTTGGCGCAAGGCCACGCAGATTTCAGCCAACAGATCCATGTTCTGATCCAGATGCGCCAGAATACCTGCGTATTCCAGACTGGTCAGCGCCGCCTCGTCCAGCCTCGGATCGCGCCGCCCATACTCAGACAGGTAAAACACGATATGGGTCAGCTCATACGCCGCTTTTTTGTTGGGCAATGCAAAGGTCGCCGGACGCCCTATAAAAGCGCGCAACCGATCATCCAGTCCCGGATCCGCCGCCGACGTGAACACACCTCGCCGCGCCAGCAAGCGGCGCGCTTCGGCCCGTTGCAAATCGCTAAGCTCGGCATGGGGCAAACCTTGGCGTGCAACCCAATCACACAAGCATTCCATCTGCGCGCCGGGCATCCCAAGGTCCTCAAGATCGAGGCCAATGGACAACAGGAACCGGTAGTATTGCGGGAAAAAGTGCAGCCGTTCTGCCAGACCTTCGTAGAAGGCGGCGTGCGGGGCCAATGCATCCTCGGACACCCGCGTACTTGTGCATTCCAGAATATTCAGCAGTTCCGCATTTTCCTTGAGCCAGAACACATCATCCTGAATGCGGCGATGGCGGGCGAAACCGTCGATCAGCGTATCGGTGCGTTCAGACAGGCGTTGGCGGCGCGGCGGGGCGTGAAGGGCAATGATGTTTGACATGGGGTGTCCTTTGACATGTTTGCGGATCGTGATCGTCCCGCCGCGCAGCAGCGATTTAGGAGCCTGAGGAGAACAAGCCTGTGACAGCGCCGCTCGTCATGGTGCCAGTGACGGGGGCCGAGCCAGATGAAAACATCTCTGTCGCGTCGCCGGATGTGGCATCAGTGGCTGTTGGCGCAGAGCCGGATGAGAACATATGCGTGGCATCGCCCGCTGTTGCATCGCTGGCAGTCGGCGCGGAGCCGGAAGAGAACAAGTGCACGCCATCGCCAGTGCGCGCATCGCTGTTTGTGGGGGCCGAGCCGGACGAAAACATCTCGATCGCGTCGCCGGCACTTGCGTTGCTTGCCATCACCTGGGACGAGCCCGAGGAAAACATCATTGTCGCATCGCCCATCAGCGCGTCACTTGCCGTCGGGGCCGAGCCGGAGGAAAACATCTGTGTGTCCTCACCACTGTGCAAGCCAGAGATTTCGGCAGAGGTCAGAGCGAAGGCGGTCATACGTTGAGCAGTCATTGTGAGGTCCTTTTCATCTCATGGTTGTGACCCCTCAACCGTTGCCCGTAAAAAGTGTGTCGCAAAGCAGAAATTCTTGCCCAAGGCGATCAAACCTCGGCTTATCCACATAAGAAAACCAACAGAAGTCTATGACAACGCGCGGCTTCGCTCTGGAACATTTGAGAACAAAAAAAATTTATCCACAGCACTGTTTTTGCTGTGTTTTCTGCGCATTTTGCTGCGTTGCCACCTGAATTTACGCCGAATCAAAAGGTTAAGGAATAGTTAACTCGCCCGCGCGGCATACCTCTTGCATACGTCGGCAGGATTCGGCACACCGGAACAAGATCAATCCGGAGGGATCCCAGATGAAGATTGCCACTTTCAACATCAACGGGATCAAGGCGCGCGCCGAAGCGTTGCCGCGCTGGTTGGATGCTGCCCAGCCCGATGTGGTGCTGTTGCAGGAAATCAAATCCATCGATGAAAACTTCCCGCGCGAGATCATAGAAGAGCGTGGGTACAACGTCGAAACCCACGGCCAAAAGTCGTTTAACGGTGTTGCCATCCTGTCCAAGCTGCCGCTCGAAGACGTCATGCGGGGACTGCCCGGCGACGACACTGACGACCAGGCCCGCTATATCGAGGCCACCGTGATGGGCGATACCCAAGCCGTCCGCATTTGCGGGCTGTACCTGCCGAACGGCAACCCGGTACCGGGCCCCAAATACGACTACAAACTGGCCTGGATGGAACGGCTGCGCGTCCGCGCCGTGACCCTGCTGGCGCAGGAAATCCCGTTTCTGATGGCTGGGGACTACAACATCATCCCCCAGGCCGAAGACGCCAAACGTCCTGATGCCTGGCGCGAAGATGCGCTGTTTCGGATGGAGTCACGCACCGCCTTCCGCCGCTTGTTGAACCTGGGCCTGACAGAAGCGTTACGCGCCCGCACACATGGCCCGGGTCACTATTCCTTCTGGGACTATCAGGCGGGCGCATGGAACCGAGATGATGGCATCCGTATCGATCACTTTTTGATGTCACCCGCCTGCGCGGACATGATGGTGGACTGTCAGATCGACAAAAATGTGCGCGGTGAAGAAAAACCGTCCGACCATGTGCCGGTCTGGGTCGACCTGGCTGCTTGATCACATTGCCTTCGTAATTTCGTGATGTTGCGTCTGGACTGGTGAAGGTATGGCTGACAGTTTTTCGGAAAAAAGCAGTCCTTGCCACGTGATGAAATCACCTTCGTGATTTCGCGATGTTGCGTCTGGAATGGTGAAGGTATGGCTGACAGCTTTTCGGAAAAAAGCAGTCCTTGCCACATGATGAAATCACCTTCGTGATTTCATCAGGCTTCCAGTTCAGCGTCCCAGTACAGGAAGTCCATCCAACTGTCGTGCAGATGGTTGGGCGGGAACTTGCGGCCCATGTTGCGCAGCTCTTCGGCACCCGGCTGTCGCGGAGGTTTGCGCAGCGCCATGCCCGTGCGGTGCAACGCCTTGGACCCTTTCTTGAGGTTGCAGGGGCTGCAGGCTGCAACCACGTTCTGCCAGCTTGTCACGCCACCCGATGCGCGCGGCACAACATGATCGAACGTCAGATCCCCCCGCGCCCCGCAATACTGACAGCGAAATTCGTCCCGCAGAAATAAATTAAAGCGCGTGAAGGCCACGCGCTTTTGAGGTTTCACATAGTCTTTCAGAACCACCACCGACGGGATCCTGATCTCCGTACTCGGGCTGCGCACCACCTCGTCATATTCCGCGACGATGTCTACCCGGTCGAGCCATGCAGCCTTGATCGCCTCCTGCCAGGGCCACAAGGATAATGGATAGTAGCTCAATGGGCGGTAGTCCGCGTTCAACACCAACGCAGGATGATGCTTTAGCGCCGTTGGGCTACGTACAAAATCTGATCTGAAATCGCCGTCCATGCGTCGTGACTCCGTCCTTGCCCAGTTTGTACCCGGATCGCACCAGGTCCGCCGTCGCCAGCGTCAGAGCGGGGAACTGCCCCAGTGATAGGCCGACTATATCTTGTGGAAACCGTTCTGCAAGAGTGCAAACAACCACGATATGTCGCAGGTCAGATAGGGGGTTTGCATGACAGCGATGTGACGGCCTGGCCCGCGCGCGCCGAACGCGGGGCGCAGATGACAAAGGTAAGGAATACATCACTCGACGCCACGCGAGCGGGATCCCATATTAGGAACAGTTCAAGGGGAAGTTTCCCCGGTTTTTATCAATTTCGTTATCCAATCCCATTTGAGGACCCGAAAGCCCGCCATGCCCTTCGCCACTGCCCCAATGCGCCGCAGCCGCCTGCTCAAAACTCTGGCGGCAGAACGTGCGTCCTCCAGCCCTTCTGAGCGCGCCGCAAACCCGGGTGCGGATGCATTTGTCCATGATACCAGCCATTGGGTGTCACTGTGGTATGATCAGGACAACGCTTGCCCGTCTGATTTTGGCACGATGACCGCTTACAGGGCCATCACAGTTCAGGGCGATCTGATCTGGTATGTGGTGTTTGAAAATGGGGCGTCCGTGTACCACGCACTTTGCGATGATCCGCGTGAGGCGATTACCCAAGCCTCCGAAGCGCAGAGTGCGCAGCGTCAGTTGATGGACCAGTGGCACAGTGTGCAGGCGATCGCGCGGGATTTGTTGGCGGGGCGTCAAAAATTTGACGTGACACTTGATGATGCGCACATTGCACCGATGTGCCCACTGGGCTTTCGCGCGGTCATGGCCTCGGCCGGCTTGTTTGGGTTCAAGCGGATTTCCGGCAAAACGGCGGCACGGCTGATGAAGGCGGAACCGCAAATGGGATTCGTGATCTATGCGGCGTGGATGCGCGCACGCGCCCAGACCGGCATGGCCGGGCCACGCGACCCCGTCGGGTTCGAAGCGATGTGCTAAGCACATCGTGCGGTGCGAGGCTTAGCCCCGCGCAGGCATATCCTGAAAACGTGTCCAGTTTTGCGCGCCGCAGGCGCGCCATGTGGCCGCTGGCCCGTCCGGCCGTACAAGTGCCGCCTCGTTCACGCCCACCAGCCGCGCCATATCGTAGATAACGAGAGCGCGGCAAAACGGGCCCAGTTGCGCCAAACCAGCCTCGTTGCCCAAGATCACCATCACATCGCGGGGCGCAGCCCCGCTGTCCGCCGAGACCTTGGCGCGAAACCAGACAAAACTGCTGGCGGCATCCACATTGGCCAGTTGTTCGACCATGAGCGCGTGCAAATCATGCTGATTTGCCTGTCGAAACACTGTCCAGCTTTGCTGAATCGACACATACACATCCGTCTGGGCAAGCGAGCGCGGCTGCGCCGCCCAGTCGAGCGCGCCCACGCCCTGGTCTAGCGCCCTCAGATGGCCCGCAAGGCCGTCAGGCAAAATCCCTTCAAAGTAGATCACAATCGGGCGGCCCAACGCCTGATCAAGCGTGGCAGGTGCCGCCAAATCATCGCGTTCGCTTTGTCCTTGGCCCCGCACATTGCGCGGCTCGACCAGAAACCCGACACCGGCCAGCACACCAAGAAGTGCAAGTGTCAGGCCGATACGCCGCATGACCCGTTACAGCCCCAGCTTGTCGCGCATGAACGCCAACGCCACACTCAAACCATCCGGCGCTATCCCATGCGCTGTGCCTTCCATGACGTGGGCAAACACATCTTTCCACCCCGCCTCTTGCAGCGCCTCAGCGGCCTGCGGAAGCGATTGGGGCGGCACCACATCATCCTGATCGCCATGCACCAACAGGATAGACGGGCGGCTGAGCACCTCATCCGCCAGCACCTCGGGGTTCAGCAAGCGACCTGAAAACGCCACGATACCCGCCAGCGCGTCTTCGCGCCGCGGGGCGACGTGCAGGGCCATCATCGTGCCTTGCGAAAACCCAAACAGCACAACCTGCTCGGGCAACACATCTTCGTCGACCATCAGCGCGTCAAGAAAGGCGTTCAAATCCGCGCTTGCCGCCACAAGCCCGCGCTCGGCCTCTTCTTCGGACGACCCATCAATCCAGGGAATCGGAAACCACTGAAGCCCGCCCGCATAGCCCGGTATTTCCTCTGGCGCGTCGGGGGCCACAAACAGCGTGTCTGGCAAATGCTCTTTCAGCGGCTCCGCGAGCCCCAGCAAATCCGCGCCATTTGCCCCGTATCCGTGCAAAAACACAACGATTGAGCGCAGCTCGCCCGATTGTGGCTCAACCCGCCCTGCTTGCAATACTTGTGTCATGTCACCCCTTCCCGTCCCTTGGCCACCCGGTAGTAGGTGAAGAACAGGCGTGCAGCAACCGCCCGCCACGGGCTCCAGTCTTCGGCCATGGCGCGCAGGGCGCGATCCTTGGGCCGCTCGGGCAGATCAAAAAT
>JBCCBC010000062.1:0-12225 GCA_039814435.1 Pseudomonadota bacterium | reverse complement strand
TGCCTTTATCTTGATGATGGAAAAGGACGGACAGCCAGTGGTCGATATTGCATCGCTCAACAGCTATTCCAAGCGGGAGCCGGGCAAAGCCCTGGCGATGCTGGTGCTGTTGTTTTCGCTGGCGGGTGTGCCGCCAATGCTGGGCTTTTTTGGCAAGTTCTATGTGCTGCGCGCGGCGTATGAGGGTGGCCTTGCCTGGTTGGCGATTGCTGGCGTGATCGCCTCTGTCATCGGGGCTTATTACTATCTGCGCATCGTGTTCTTCATGTATTTTGGTAACGCATCCGAAGATCGCCTGAACGGGGGCAAATCGCCTGTGTTGTGGGTGATGTTGATGGGATCTGCGCTGATCATGGTGGTTGGCATCGTCAATATGCTGGGCGTCGAAGGGGCTGCTGCTGCTGCAGCGGCGGCTTTGGTCAACTAAGCGTTCGTGGCCAATCGACCCTCCGGGGGGGATTTTTTGGGAACAGAGAAGATATGACCGCGTGGCCTGTCGGCTATGGACGGCGTGTATTGGACAAAGTGGATTCCACGCTGAGTGAAGCTGCGCGCATTGCGCCTGACCTCGCGGGCCCGGAATGGATTTTAGCCCTGTCACAGACGGCCGCCCGGGGGCGGCGCGGGCGGGCGTGGTCAATGCCTGTGGGAAATTTTGCCGCAACTCTTGTGATGCCGATGCGCGATCCACCGGCGCTGGCGGCGTTGCGCTCCTTCGTGATTTCGCTGGCGTTGTTTGACAGCTTTGTCGCTGCAACGGGGCGGGCGGATGCCTTTGCTCTGAAGTGGCCCAATGATGTTTTGCTGCGCGGTGAAAAGGTTGCGGGTATTTTGCTGGAAAGCGTCGGCACTGGCGCTGTGACCTCGCACCTTGCTATCGGTATCGGGGTCAATCTGGTGGCTGCACCGGGTGCGGACGATGTTGAGGCGGGTGCCTTGCGGCCAGTCGCCTTGTCCTCGGAACTTGGCCTGACCGTGCGCCCCGAGATGTTTCTTGATCTGCTGGCCCAGGCCTATGCCCGGTATGAGACGCAGTTTGTCACCTATGGGTTTGCCCCGATCCGCACCGCGTGGCTGGCCCATGCGGCGCGTTTGGGTGAACCGATTACGGCCCGCACCACCCGCGATACCTTTCACGGCACGTTTGTCGATGTGGACGGCGATGGCCAACTTGTTCTAGAGACGCCCAAAGGCCGGATCGCCATTCCTGCCGGAGACGTCTATTTCTGAAGGAGGGGCCTCATGCTTTTGGCCATCGACTGCGGCAACACCAACACCGTGTTTTCCATCTGGGATGGTGAGGGGTTCATCGGCACCTGGCGGACCTCCACGGAATGGCAGCGCACGGCGGATCAATACTACGTCTGGCTGTCCACGCTGATGAAGTTTCAGCACATCGACGTCGAGATCACGGACATGATCATTTCGTCCACCGTGCCGCGTGTAGTGTTCAATCTGCGCGTCCTGGCGGATCGCTATTTCAACACGCGCCCCATCGTTGTGGGCAAGCCAGATTGCCTGCTGCCGGTGGGCGTGCGGGTGGACGAGGGGACACAAGTTGGCCCTGACCGCCTTGTAAACACGGTTGCGGGACACGATCTTTATGGCGGTGACCTGATCATGGTCGACTTTGGCACCGCCACCACCTTTGACGTTGTGGATACGGACGGGGCCTATGTCGGCGGGGTGATTGCACCCGGCGTGAACCTGTCGCTCGAGGCGTTGCACAGCGCGGCGGCGGCACTCCCCCACGTGGACATCACCAAACCCCAGGCCGTCGTGGGTACCAACACGGTCGCCTGCATGCAGTCGGGTGTGTTTTGGGGTTACGTCGGATTGGTGCGTGAGATATGTGCCCGGATTAAGGCGGAACGCGCCCGCGACATGCGTGTGATTTCAACCGGGGGCCTGGCACCGCTGTTTCAGCAGTCCGAAGCCCTCTTTGATCATTATCAAGATGATTTGACGATGCATGGCCTGACGGTCATCTATCGCTATAACAAGGAAAATAACTGACTTATGAGCAGTGAACGTTTGATCTACCTGCCCCTTGGGGGGGCGGGTGAAATAGGCATGAACGCCTATGTGTATGGCTATGGCAAACCCGATCAGGAACGCTTGATTGTGGTGGACCTTGGGGTGGCATTTCCGGATATGGACGGCTCGCCCGGGGTGGATCTGATCCTGCCCGACATCGCCTGGTTGGCAGAGCGCAAGGACCGGATCGAGGGGATTTTTGTCACCCACGCCCACGAAGACCACGTCGGCGCGATCGCCCACACCTATGAACAGCTGGGCGCGCCGGTCTATGCCCGCCCGTTTACCGCCAATATCGCGCGCCGCAAGATGGGCGAACATGGCCACGATGAAGAGGCCGTGCGCATTGTTGCGGGCTGGCCCGATCAGGTCCAGGCGGGGCCGTTCAAGGTGGGCTTTTTGCCCATGTCCCACTCGATCCCGGAAAGTGCTGCGCTGATCATCGACTGCCCCGAAGGGCGTGTGATCCACTCTGGCGATTTCAAGCTGGATGAGACACCTGTGGTTGGTGAACCCTTTGATCCCGACCTGTGGGCCGAGGTCAGCAAGGACGGCGTCAAGGCGCTGATCTGCGACAGCACCAATGTGTTTTCGCCCAACCCTGGCCGGTCCGAGATGTCTGTTGGACCCGAGATTGAAACGCTGGTGCGCGGCCACACCCAAGGGATCGTTGTGGCCACGACCTTTGCCTCGAACGTGGCCCGTGTCAAAACGCTGGCTGAGGCTGGCGTGCGTGCGGGCCGGTCCATCGTGTTGCTGGGGCGCGCGATGCGGCGGATGATTGAGGCTTCGATCGAAACGGGCGTTCTAAAAGACTTCCCCACCGTCGTCAGCCCAGAGGATGCGCGCAGTATTCCCCGCGAAAACCTGATGTTACTGGTCACTGGCAGCCAGGGAGAGCGGCGCGCGGCCTCGGCCCAACTGGCCAATGGCAAGTATATGGGGCTGGAGTTGAAAGAGGGCGATCTGTTCCTCTTCTCGTCCAAAACCATTCCAGGCAACGAGCGCGGCGTGATCCGCATCATCAACCAATTGTCGGAAAAAGGTGTGGATGTGGTCGACGATTCCTCGGGCTTGTATCACGTGTCGGGACACGCAAACCGCCCCGACATCGAACGCCTGCATGAGATCGTCAAGCCGCAGATCGTGGTGCCGATGCACGGTGAACACCGGCATCTGCGCGCCCACGTCAAATTGGCGGAAACGGCCGGCCGTACGGCTGTGCTGGCGGTGAACGGTATGATGATTGACCTGTCGGGCAATGCGCCCAAAGTGGTGGAATACATCGAAAGCGGGCGGACGTACCTTGATGGATCCGTGCAGATCGGAGCGCTGGACGGCGTGGTGCGCGACCGGATCCGCATGGCGCTGAATGGCCATGTGCTTGTGACGCTGATCCTTGATGAAGAGGACGAACCGCTGGGCGAACCCTGGTGCGAAACCATGGGCCTGCCCGAAACGGGACGGTCCAAGTCGGCGCTTGTTGAGGTGCTGGAACACGACCTGGGCCAATTTCTGGGCCGGGCCGACGCCAAAACGCTGCGCGACGACGACACTCTGACCGAGGCGCTGCGCCGCATTGTGCGCAAGTCGGGTCAGGATGAGATCGGCAAAAAGCCAGAAGTGACGGTTGTGATCAGCCGCATGCACTAATGCATCGCTGTTACGGCGACATACTTGATCGGATCGGAACGCCGCCCTTGTGGTTCGATGAGGGTGGCGTGCCCCGGTTTGACCCGTTCGCACCTGATCTGGTCGACATCTATGCACGAGAGGCGGTGCTGGTGCGGATCGAATGTCAGGCCTGCCGCGCGCCATTTGAGGTGGCGTTTACCAATCCGGCTGCTTCGAAACCATTGCCGGATGGCACGGCGGACGGCAGGCGCTATCCGTTGCTGCGTGACTACATCATGCAGCGCGTATTGCACTATGGTGATCCACCCAACGTGTGGTGTTGTGATGCGGGGCCAAGCATGAACAGCGTGCCCCGCACGGTGCTGCAATACTGGGTAAAGCCGCATGTTCTGGGCGAGGGGCTGGGCTGTGGTTGGCCCAGACGGCGCACGGCCGGACCGGACAGTGATTTCCACCCGGCCCACCCAACACTTCTTGATGTCAGCGCGATGAAATTTCGACGTGACACCACATTGGAAGGGATCGATCTGACCCCGGATTGGGCGCGCTAGCCTGCCCGCCGTTCCTCAAAGCTGAGTTCGATGAAGCTGGGCGTGTGATCGCCAAGCCCAACAATCTTGTTTCCGCCGCGATCATCGCGTGACGACGACCGGCTGCGGCTGGACGACGAGGACCGGCTGCGGCTTGAGGTCGCCTTGGCCGGTTCTGCCTTGGCATCCACATCCGCTTTGGGCGCTTCTGCTGGCGCTGCGGTGACTGGAGTTTCGGTTTTGGGTGCTTCTTTCGGCTTGCGCGGCGCGCGCGTTGATTTTGGTTTGGCCTCGGCTGGCGCTGCGTCGCTTGCAGCGGGCGCAGGGGCAGGGGCTTTGGTGCCCAACGGGTTATCGATGCGCGGGATCTGCTTCTGGATCAGCTTTTCGATGGCGTCAAAATTCTTTTCGTCGCGCGCTGTGCAAATCATCATCGCCTTGCCTTCCCGACCGGCGCGACCTGTGCGCCCGATGCGGTGCACATAGTCTTCGGCGTGGCCGGGGACATCGAAGTTAAAGACATGGCTGACAGACGGCACATCAAGTCCGCGTGCGGCAACATCCGAGGCCACAAGAAAACGCAACTCGCCATTGCGGAAGCCATCCAATGTGCGTGTGCGTTGTGACTGGTCCAGATCACCGTGGATCGGAGCGGCGTCATATTTGTATTTTTTCAACGACTTGGCGACGATATCCACATCCGTCTTGCGGTTGCAGAAGATGATCGCGTTTGTGCACTTTTCACCTTCGTCATCGATCAGCATCCGCAGCACTTTGCGTTTCTCGCTGGCTTCGCGGTCACGACGCGACCCTTTGAACATGACCACACCCTGTTCAATCGTCTCGGACGCAGTGGCTTGGCGCGCCACTTCGATCCGTTCAGGATTGGACAGGAACGTGTTGGTGATCCGCTCAATCTCGGGGGCCATGGTGGCCGAAAAGAACAGCGTCTGACGGGTAAAGGGTGTGAGCCCAAAGATCCGTTCGATATCGGGAATGAACCCCATGTCGAGCATGCGATCCGCTTCGTCCACGACCATCACTTTGACGTCGTTCAGGATCAGCTTGCCGCGTTCGAAATGGTCCAGCAGACGGCCTGGCGTGGCAATCAGCACGTCGACACCCTTGTCGATCAGAATGTCCTGTTCCTTGAAGCTGACGCCGCCAATCAGCAGCGCCTTGGTCAGCTTGACGTATTTGGCGTAGGTGTCGAAGTTCTCGGCAACCTGTGCGGCAAGTTCGCGCGTCGGGCACAACACCAGGCTGCGCGGCATACGGGCGCGGGCGCGGCCCCGGGCGAGCTGGGTGATCAGGGGCAGGGTGAAACTGGCCGTTTTCCCGGTGCCGGTCTGGGCGATCCCCAAAACATCGCGCCCTTCAAGAGCGGGGGGAATCGCGCCTGCCTGAATGGGGGTCGGGCTTTCATAGCCCGCCTCGTCAATGGCCTTGAGGACCTTGGTATTCAGGTTCAGTTCAGAAAATTTTGTCATGTATGTCCGTAGGTTGCGGACACTGACTTGGCCCGCGGCGTCATTCGCTGGCGGCCCGCATGGCCCGAGTGGGGGCGCAACGCCCCGACAGCTTGCGCGTCCATAACAAAGGCGCGCGTTGGCGTCAAACGCCTGCGTCGGGGAAGTGTCGCGCCAAAGCCGCATCCAGATCAAGGTCGTGCGTCCGCAGCAGCCCGTGTGCATCCAGCCGGGCGCGCATTTGCGGGCTGTCGCCCACCGCCTCGTCATAAAAGGCGCGCAAGCCCGCCTCACCCTGTTCCGCCTCGAGCCAGCGGAACAGGTCGTGCAGTGACATCCCCCCGTCTTCGGGTTTGGTGGCAGCCTTGAGGTCGGCGCGGTAGGATCCCTTGTCGAGCCGGTATGCATAGGCCGCGCGCCAGGCGTCCCAGGATTTGGCGTGGCAGTGCGCGAGGTCAATCTGCACCAGCTCGGCGGCGTTTGGCAGGATCGCATCGCCTTGAAATGCATTGTGGATCTGGATCGAAATGTCGTCCATCCCCGTGCGTACAAAGAGTTTTCCCGCGACGTGGCTCAGGAACCCGCCTTTGAGGTGCACACCGAATGTGGGGTAGATGTCGCTGACCAATGCCTGCCTGTTTCCATCGGCCGGGATAAACGCCTTGAACGCAGAGGTCGCCCCCCCCAGCAGTTCCATCGGGCGTATCCGGGCTGACGTTGTGGTCGCGGGCAAGCGCCCCAAAACGTCGGCCAGCGGGCTGTGGGGAACGAGGAATTCGTCGGCGTCCATGTGGATCAGCCAATCCACCTCCACCCGCCGGTTATAGGCGTGCGTGGCGTTCATGGTCTGGCGCCCCTGATGTTTGCCGGGGCGCTTGCCCACCAACCGTCGCCAATACGCCGTGTCACAGGTTTGTACCCGCACTTTCGGATGCGCTTTCAATGGGTTGAACGCGGCTTGATTGTCGTCATCAAGGTAGATGTACAGCCGATGCGCCCCCTGATCGAGGTGATAGGCCGCAAAGCGCAGCACGTCGACAGCGGGGGCAAGGATGGTAGCGGCAAGGCCCCAGGTGGTCACGCGCTAGTCCTCCAGCTTGCCGAATATCCGGGTCACCTTGGCATCAAGGTCCAACCGGGCTGTGACCAGCATGTCATGGGCCGCCAAGAGGTCAAGCCGTTCGGGGCTGGCCACGCACATCTCTGTGTGAAAATCGCGCAGCGCATGCGGGTTCGGATCGTCCATCAGAACGCGGATCAGATGGCCCAGCGGGTTCGCGTGCCCTTTGCGGTCATGATAGCTGCCCTTGTCGAGGCGATAGGCCATATGTCGTTGAAACGTCTCGAAGTCTGGCGCGTGGGCGTGCCCCAGATGCAGGCCGGGAACAACCGTTCCACCGCGCACGATCTGTTGACCGCGCCGCAGCGCATGGATACCGAGCCGCACGTCGGGAATGCCGGTCCGCGCGATAATCTTGGGGCTGAGCGTGCTGATGAAACCGCCGGGCACGTGGGGGCCATAGGTGGGATAGATCTGCGCGATGGCGTCCGGTGATCCCGCCCGCTTGAAATGGCGCGGCTCACCGGGGCTGTCCATCAGTTCCACCAATGGCAGCGTCACATGGCTCGCGGACGGGTCGACAGGCGCCAGCAGCGTGTTGAGCGGTGCAGGCGGCAGCAGGTATTCATCCACATCGAAATGGGCCAACCAGTCGAGTTGGGTGAACCTGTAGACGCGGGTGGCGTTAAAGGCCTGGCGCATCTGGTGGCTGGCGCGTGCGCGGTTTGGCCGACCCTCCCAATAGGCGTCATCGCATTGATAAAACCGGACTTTCGGGTGGCTGAGCCGTTCGGCCAGTGCCGGGTTTGGGTCATCAAGGTGGACTTGGATCCGGTGCGCCCCAAGGTCGATATAGTGGGCAAGAAAGCGCGCGACCTGCGCCAGCGGTGCCTTGATAGTGGACACCACCCCCCATCGCAGTTTGTCAGGATCCGTCTGAACCGGGTGCGTGACAGTGAGGGTCAGCGGCGGCATCGCTCAGACCATCATTTCCTTGGTCGCCGTCAGCTTGATATCTGGATAATCCCGGTCGACGCGGTCAATGTCCCACTGCAACCGGGTGAGATAGACAACATCCCCATCATTGTCATGGGCGATATGCTGTTTGTTCTTTTCTGCAAACGTATCAATAGCTTGCTTGTCCCCGTTCACCCAGCGGGCTGACGTGAATTGTGACTGTTCAAACCGCACAGGCAGCCCGTATTCCAGCTCAATCCGGCTGGCGAGGACCTCAAACTGCAGCGCCCCCACAACACCAACAATAAATCCCGACCCGATCGAGGGTTTGAAAACTTTTGCAGCCCCTTCTTCGGCAAACTGCATCAGCGCCTTTTCTAGATGTTTCGCCTTGAGCGGATCACCCGCGCGCACGCCTTGCAACAATTCCGGGGCAAAGGACGGTATGCCCGTCACTCGCAACGCTTCCCCCTCGGTGAGCGTATCGCCAATGCGCAACTGGCCGTGGTTTGGAATGCCGATGATGTCACCCGCCCAGGCTTCTTCCGCCAGTTCGCGATCCGAGGCGAGGAACATCACTGGGTTGGAAATCGCCATCGGTTTTTTGGTGCGCACGTGGGTCAATTTCATGCCCCGTTTGAAGTGGCCCGAGGCCATGCGCAAAAACGCCACGCGGTCACGGTGTTTGGGATCCATGTTGGCCTGTACTTTGAAGACAAATCCGGAAACCTTTGATTCCTCAGGAGAAATCTGGCGCGGCTCGGCCTGTTGGATCTGTGGTTCGGGGCCATATGTGGCGATCCCGTCCATCAATTCCTTGACCCCGAACGAATTGATGGCAGAGCCGAACCAGATCGGCGTCAATGTGCCCTGGAGCATCGCGACGGGATCGAGTGGCGGCAGCAATTCCCGTGCCATTTCAAGCTCTTCTCGCAGTTGGTTCAACTGATCTTCGGGCACATGTTCGGCCAGTTTGGGATCGTCCAGCCCGTTAATCTCGATGCTCTCTGCGACCTTGTTGCGGTCGGCGCGGTCCATCAGTTCAAGGCGATCACGCAGGATGTCATAACAGCCAATGAAATCACGCCCAACCCCGATGGGCCAGGACGCTGGAGTGACGTCGATGGCCAAGTTCTCTTGGATTTCATCAATGATTTCAAATATATCGCGGCTTTCCCGGTCCATCTTGTTACAAAAGGTCAGGATCGGCAGGTCGCGCAGGCGGCACACCTCGAACAGCTTTTGTGTCTGGCTTTCCACCCCTTTGGCCCCGTCAATCACCATCACGGCCGCGTCCACGGCTGTGAGCGTGCGATAGGTATCTTCGGAGAAGTCGGAGTGGCCGGGTGTGTCTACAAGATTGAACCGGAAGGTATTGGTTTTGCTGGTAAAGTCAAACGACATGGCCGAGGCGGAGACCGAAATTCCGCGATCTTTTTCCATCGCCATGAAATCGGACCGGGTGCGCCGTGCCTCGCCCTTGGCGCGCACCTGTCCGGCCATCTGAATGGCCCCGCCAAAGAGCAGGAATTTTTCCGTCAGGGTCGTCTTGCCCGCATCCGGGTGCGAGATGATCGCAAAGGTGCGGCGGCGGGCGATTTCGGGGGGGAGTTCGGGGCGATTGTCCAGCATGACTGCCCTATATCGGGGCCACCCAAAGGGGGCAAGCGGTGCAGCACCCGCCGCTCATGCCAAAAACTGACAGCATCTGCGGCTAAACCACACTCAGTCGCAAAAACCGGAGGGTCACATGACATTGAACGAGATCGCGCAGGAATTGGTCGCGGGATGCCGCGAGAATCGCGCGCACAAAAATTTAGACGCGCTCTATGCGCCGGATGCCGTGTCGGTTGAGGCGATGGACAACGGCAATGGCCGCGAGGTGCGCGGCATCGAAGGTATTCGCGGCAAGCACGCCTGGTGGGATGCTACGTTCGATGTGATGGGCGGGTCGGTGTCTGATCCAATGCCGGACGGCGCGGACCGCTTTGCGGTGATTTTCGAATTGCAGGCAAAGCACAAGGAAAGCGGTGAGATCAGCGATATGAAAGAGGTGGCGTTGTACACTGTCGCGGATGGCAAGATCGTGCGCGAAGAGTTCTTTTACAGCGCGTGAGGGGGGTGAGGGGCGTGGTGGGCAGAATTGCCCACCCTACGATCCTTGCGCCGCTCCGGCGCTACCGCGTCGATGCGCGGCGCAGGATTTCGGCGGCGTCGGGGCGATCCAGAAGCGTTTCGGTCACGTCCAGCCCGGACAGCCCGGCATCCGTATGTGCGGTCAGCCGTGCGGTGACTTCGTCGGGCACCACAGGCGCTGTGCGGGTGTCAATCAGCAGCGTTTCGGCTGCAATCCCTTCGGCATAGATGATCTGATGTGTATCAAAAAGCAGTTCGAAATAGTCGACAAATCCGCCGTCCTGAATGGTGACACTGTCGCCATTCACCAGGTGGCGCGCTTTGACCAGCAATTCGGAACGCCCGGCCCCAAGCCGGTCCTTGCGCTGGTATATGAACAGCCGGTGATCAGGCGACACAATCAGGTCGCGGTCGTTGTTGAGCGTGCCTGCACGGATGCGGATGGGGGCAAAGTCACCCACGGCCCGCACTGTGGTTTCGCCGATCCACCGCACGTCCTGCACCCCGTCATTGCGCGTCAGGACGCGGTCGCCGGCGATGAGGTCTTCGATCGGTTTTTGCGCGCCCGAGGCCAATGTGATGTGCGTGCCGCGCGTGAACCGCGCGCAGGCCAGATGGGCAAATTTGGTGCGCACACTGTCGGTGTCGATCCCCACCAGCGCATAGGACGTGCGCTGCGCCAGCCGGGCCAGTGGCAGCAGGTAGGTGGCGGCGATATCGCCGTGCCCGTCGACTTCGACCAGCACGATCACATCCGTGATCTGCCCGTCCGGCGACATCAGCGTAAGTGCGCAGTCAAGGTGAACGGCTGCGCCTGGCGTCCCAAGGCCGCTGTCAGGTGCCACGCAAAAGCGGCCTGCGTCCGTGCTGAGGGTCAGCCGTTCGGGGTCGGCGTGCCCGCCAAGGGAATAGACGTCATCCAGCATCAGATCATCAGCGCAGGCAATCGCATCGCCCAGGTTGGCCCCCTGGCTGACCACAAACGCATCCGCCCGGAAGACGGGCAGGTTTTGGGCCTGGGGTTGGGATGCGTTGGTCATATCTGTTCGCCTGTTTGAACAATGGGGTAACCTAGAATTGTGGCACCATGCGGTCAACGGTTCGGTCTTTTGCTGGCGCATTGGTGATGCGCCCGTTACCTCTGGGCCAAATCAAATACGGGAGATTTGCTATGGATCTGGGATTGGCTGGTAAGCGCGCGGTTGTGTGCGCCTCGTCCAAGGGGCTGGGGTTGGGGTGTGCCGAAGCGCTGGCAGAGGCCGGCGTGGCGCTGGTGATGAATGCGCGCGGATCCGAGGCGCTGGAGGCATCGGCGGAGGCAATACGCGCGGCGCACGGTGTCGAAGTGGTGACTGTCGCAGCGGATGTGACCACACCAGACGGGCAGGCGGCCCTGATCGAAGCCGCGGGTGACGTTGATATTCTGGTCAACAATGCCGGCGGCCCGCCTCCGGGGATGTGGCACGACTGGGACCGCAATGATTTTATTGCTGCATTGGATGCCAACATGCTGGCCCCCATCGCGTTGATCAAAGCCCTTGTGCCGGGCATGATGGACCGTGGCTGGGGCCGCGTTGTCAACATCACCTCGCAATCGGTGAAGGCCCCGATCCCGGTTCTGGGTCTGTCCAATGCAGCCCGTACGGGCCTGACGGGCTATGTCGCGGGCACCTCGCGGCAGGTGGCGGGCAGCGGTGTCACCATCAACAACTTGCTGCCCGGCATTCATGCCACTGACCGCGCCGATGCGCTGGATGGGGGTGTGGTCAAAGCCCAAGGCATCACCCTAGAAGAGGCGCGCGCCAACCGCGCCGCCACGATCCCTGCGGGTCGCTATGGCACGCGCGCAGAGTTTGGCGCGGCCTGTGCGTTTTTGTGCTCGCAGCACGCGGGATTTATCGTCGGCCAGAACTTGCTGCTGGATGGTGGTGCGACGGTGGCAACAATCTGATGGCCAAGGCAGCCCCCACGTTTTCGCTGAAAGATCAGCTGTTTAATGCGGACTCTTTGGGGGATTTGGCAGATGAGTTTGTGCGCGGGGTCCCCGGCTTTGATCGGCCTGGGTTTCATGCGGCGGCGCTGTCGGGGATTGCAGAGCGGTCCTTGCTTGAGTGTCTGGACTGGTTTGCGACCTGTCTGGAGCCGCATCTGGCCAGCGATTTCCCAGCCATGGCCGATCAGCTTGAGGCGGCGATGCCGCCACCTTTGGATCCGGCCTTGCGGGATGATGATTTCGGCCGGTTCATTCATGCAGTGCCCGGTGTTCTTGCTGTGCGCCACGGATTGGAGGCGCACCGCGACCGCGCCCTTGATCTGTTGCATGCGGCCACCCAACGCTTTTCCATGGAGTTTTACATCCGCCCGTTTTTGAACCGTTGGCCGGATGCAACACTGGCCCGAC
>JBCCBC010000149.1:0-7387 GCA_039814435.1 Pseudomonadota bacterium | reverse complement strand
TCGGACTTGGCGGCAGAGAACAGCTCTTCCACGATTTTCACATGCGGGTCCATCGATCCACCAATATCGAGGAATAACAGGACCTTGACGGCGTTTCTTCGTTCGGGACGCGTCTTGACATCAAGGTAGCCGTGTTCGGCGGTGGCGCGAATGGTCCCGTTCAGGTCAAGCTCATCGGCCGCGCCGTCGCGGGCCCAGCGGCGCAGGCGCTTCAGAGCGACCTTGATATTGCGGGTGCCCAGTTCAACTGTGTCATCCAAGTTCTTGAATTCACGCTTGTCCCACACTTTGGTGGCGCGTTGGTGTCGCGATTTGTCCTGCCCGATCCGCACCCCTTCGGGATTGTAGCCATAGGCCCCGAACGGCGACGTGCCCGCAGTCCCCACCCATTTGTTGCCCCCCTGATGGCGGCCCTTTTGCTCTTCAAGACGTTTCTTGAGCGTTTCCATGAGCTTGTCAAAGCCACCTAAGGCTTCGATCTCGGCCCGTTCTTCGGCACTCAGGTGTTTTTCGGCCAGCTTTTTCAGCCACTCTTGGGAGATATCGACCGCTTCGAGCACCTGTTCGGTGCTGATCTGTTCCAGCCCGTCAAAGGCTGCGGCAAAGGCGCGGTCGAACTTGTCGATGTTGCGCTCGTCTTTGACCATCGCGGTGCGGGCGAGGTAGTAGAACGCCTCGACGTCATAGGTGGCGAGCCCTGCCTTCATCCCTTCGAGAAACGCCAGAAACTCGCGCAGGGACACTGGCACGCCGTTGTTTCGCAAGCTGTCAAAGAAGGGCAGGAACATGCTAGGCGCTTAGGCCGCGATCCAGCAGGACGGTTGCGATCAATCCCACAACCACAAAGGCCAACGCGTATCCGGCAGCATATTGCGCCATGTCGAGCCGGTTGCCGCCCCGTTTGCGCGCGGTGTATCCGCCGATAATAGCGCCAAGGATGGCTGCTAGGATAACGATCATTTACCTTGCCTCTCAATGCCTTGGGGCGGCAAGTTTATCCATTTAGCGGGTTCAGCGAAGAGATCTCACGCAGCTTGGCCCGCACCGCCCAGTCAGGGCCAAAGCCGTAACGTGCCCATCCGATGCTGTCCAGCCTGACGGTGCGTGCTTCGGCAGAGCGACCCTGCAGGTCAAGCGCCTCGGCCCGCAACAGCAGAAGGGTGGACAAAAGAGCGGCGTTTTCGTTTTGCGCGGCTTCATCAATGTGGGGGGCAAGGATCAGTTGGGCGGCGTCACCGTCGCCCCGGGTGATCGCATAGGCGGCCAGTTGAGTTGCGACATATGCCCGGTGCAGATCGGCCCCTTGGGTGGCGGCATAGTATTGGTCTGCGGCCCGGAAATGCGTTTGCGCGGCCTTTGGATCGCTCGACAGCAGCAGGCGGCCATTGGCGTAGTGGGCAAAGGCGCGCCGGTGGTCTTTCCAGCCCATCGCCTGTGCAATGTTGAGGGCGCGTGCGGCGGCGGCGCGGCGTTGGGGTTGTGTGGCCCCCGGTCCAAGGGCGGTTTGGACGGCCTGGCTCCAGGCGCGGGGTGTCCGGGTGGCGTATTTGGCGGCCACATGTTCACCGCGCGGGTTGATCCGGGCAAAGATGGCGGGCAAGCGCGACGCGACCTGGCCGCGTGACATGCCAGAGTGCAGTTCGGGCGCGTAGTAGGCCCGCAGCATCGTCATATCAAAGCCTGTCAGGACCGTGTGCACGTTGTCGTCGTTAAAGACGCTGTCGGGCAGACGGTACAGGTCGTTGAGCGGTCCGATGGCTTGCGCCAATTCTTCGTGCAGGCAGTCGCGCACTTCTTGCGGGCTGGCGTCATTGGGCAGGAAGATTGCCAGCTTGTCGCGTTTGCGCAAATTCGTCCAGCTGGTGCGCGGGCTGCGCCGGTTGGATTTGTATTCGGAGATTGTGGTGATGTTGGGCACCACAAAGCAGGCGGCATGGGGCAGGGCGCGCCGGATCTTGGCGCGGCTCACAGCCTCGATCGTGATGTTTGCGGCGTTGCCGGGTGCGGCTTCGTAGATGTCGATGCCGGCCTCTTTGCGCAGGCGGTGCATCAGCCGGCGCAGGTCCGAGCCAAGCGAGGCGGGCGGAGCGCCTGTGACGCGCACGGAAATCGGCCCTTCAAAGCGGGTAAAGACCGGCAGTTCGCGACCCGATTCAAGCTGGAAGCTGAGTTCGATGAAATCGAGCGCGAGGTCATTGTTGGACCGCACCGGAAACGCCGGGCGCGGTGCGCCGAACGTTTTCATCGGGGGCAAGTCTGTAGATTGGGGCAAAGCGCGTGTGGGCGTGTCACCAGGGGTGACGGGGACACAGGCATTCAGGAACAAAACCAAAGGCAACACAAAACGGCGCATAGTCATGATGCACGCTCGTATTTGATGAAGGGGGTCAGCCGCCCGATACGGTCATAAAGGTTGCGTGCTTGTGTGTTGTCGCTGTGCGTCATCCAGTAGACGGATGGGGATCCGGCGGCGTCTGCGGCGGCATAGACCGCTTCGATCAGGCGACGCCCGACGCCCAAGCCCCGCACCGCAGGGACGGCGTAGAGGTCTTGCAGGTAGCAGACCTTTTCCACTTTCCAGCCGTGGCGGTGGTACAGAAAGTGGGTCAACCCGACCAGCTTGCCGTTCAGCTCGGCCACCAAGCCATTGAAATCCTGAGGATCATCGCCAATCAGGCGGACGAAAGATGTGTCAAACACCTCTTCGGAGTGGGACGTTTTGTAAAAGGCCAGATATGCAGCCCACAAGTCGCTCCATTGCGGACGGTCCGCCAACGAAAGTGGGCGCACAATAAGTGCGTCGGAAAGGGTCATTGATACTGCCTGCCTGCCTTTTAGCATATTGGATGCGGGTGTTTTCACCTCTCATCAAGGTCAGGTTATGGAGCATTGAGGGCAAAATAAAGACATTTTATCCACAGCCCGGCAGGCAGCAGGCAGGGAATATGCCCGTTGTGACCGAAAAGACTCGCCTTTCGCTCAACTATGCTTGGGTTTGGGGCGCTGGCGCGTCAGCGTTGGCCGCGTGCCATAAATGCCAGCCTTTCAAACAGGTGCACGTCCTGTTCGTTTTTCAGCAAGGCACCGTGCAGTTTGGGCAATGCGCTCGCCCCGTCCTGCTTGAGGTCTTCGGGGCTGAGGTCTTCGGCCAGCAGCAGTTTGAGCCAGTCGAGCACTTCGGAGGTTGAGGGTTTTTTCTTGAGCCCTTGCTGGTCGCGGATCTCGAAGAACTGGGTGAGGGCGGTTGTCAGCAGGGCCTCTTTGATCCCGGGATGATGCACGGCGACGATCTGTTTCATCGTGTCCATGTCGGGAAAGCGGATGTAGTGAAAGAAGCAGCGGCGCAGGAAGGCGTCGGGCAGTTCTTTTTCATTGTTGGAGGTGATGATGACCACGGGCCGGTGGCGTGCCCGGATCGTTTCGCCGGTTTCGTAGACAAAGAACTCCATCTGATCGAGTTCCTGCAGCAGGTCGTTTGGGAATTCGATGTCGGCCTTGTCGATCTCGTCGATCAGCAGCACGACCTTTTCGCCAGCCTCGAAGGCCTCCCAGAGCTTGCCCTTTTTGATGTAGTTGGCGACGTCGTGCACGCGGTCTTCGCCCAGTTGGCTGTCGCGCAGGCGGCTGACGGCGTCATATTCATAAAGCCCTTGTTGGGCGCGTGTTGTCGATTTGATGTTCCATTCGATCAGCCGCAGGCCAAGGCTGCGCGACACTTGCTTTGCAAGCTCGGTCTTGCCGGTCCCGGGCTCACCCTTGACCAACAGGGGCCGTTCGAGTGTGACAGCCGCATTCACAGCGATTGTCAGATCGTCGGTCGCCACATAGGCGTCGGTGCCTTGAAATTTCATTTGGGTTCACCCTGTTGGACAACTTTGTTCATGAGGACGCTTTTAGCCAATCTGCGACGGGATTGTGTAGTGACAATCCTTGGCCCCTCGGATAAATGCTGCGGCAGGACGCTGGTCGGGGCAGTGGACATGAGACCTTAGGGGACCATTGATGGCCAACATCGATCGAGTTGAGGGGAAGCAAATGAAACAGGAAGTGTTTTTGCCGGACGACTATCGCCCGGCTGAGAGCGAGCCGTTCATGAATGACCGGCAAGTCGAGTATTTTCGCCGTAAGCTGCTGAACTGGAAATCGGAATTGCTGGCGGGCAGCCGTGACACCATCGAAGGATTACAGGACGGCACGCGCAACATTCCGGATGTTGCCGACCGCGCCTCTGAGGAAACGGACCGCGCGCTGGAGCTGCGCACCCGCGACCGTCAGCGCAAGTTGGTGTCCAAGATCGACAGCGCGCTGCGCCGGATCGATGAAGGGGAATACGGCTATTGTTCGGTCACCGGCGAGCCGATTTCGCTGAAGCGTCTGGACGCGCGCCCGATTGCGACCATGAGCCTGGAGGCGCAAGAGCGACACGAGCGTCGCGAAAAGGTCCACCGCGACGACTGATCGCTGTTTCATCGAATGAATGGTCAAAGGCGCGCAGGTTTGTGCGCCTTTTTCGTTGGTGGGGTGGTCTGTTTGCCTGGCGGCAAAGGCGCCCACCCACCAACCCCGGGTCAGCTTTGCGCTCGGCCCAGCATCCCAAACAGATCGCGCGGATCGTCGGGATCGGCCAGCAGATCCAGCGGGTGATAGAATGTCGTCCCATCGATGCTGTCGCGGACAAACCGCAGCGCCGAGAAGTCTTCGATTGCGAAGCCGACGCTGTCAAAGATCGTGATTTGCTTGTTTGAGCTGCGCCCTTGCGCCTGTCCTGCAAGGACCTGCCAGATTTCGGTGACGGGGTGCGTGGCGTCCAGTTGTTGAATGTCGCCTTCGATCCGGGTTTGGGGCGGGTATTCCACAAAGATTTCGCCCCGTTTCAGAATGCCGGGTGCGATTTCCGTTTTGCCCGGGCAGTCCCCGCCAATGGCGTTGATGTGCACCCCTGCGCCGACCATGTTGTCGGTGAGGATTGTGGCGTGCGCCTTGTCCGCGGTGCAGGTGGTCAGGATCTGTGCGCCCTCAATCGCCTGTTCTGCGCTGGTGCAGTGCGTCACGTGCAGCCCGGTTCCGGCAAGGTTCGCCGCGCATTTGGCCGTTGCCGCCGGATCGATGTCAAACAGGCGCACATGCGTGATCCCGGCAATGGCCATCATAGCGAGGCTTTGGAATTCGGACTGCGCGCCATTGCCGATCATGGCCATTGTGTGGGCCCCTGCGGGCGCGAGCGTTTTGGCCACAAGGGCGGATGTTGCGGCGGTGCGCAGGGCCGTCAACAGCGTCATTTCGGTCAACAAAACAGGATAGCCTGTGTCCACATCTGCGAGCAGCCCGAATGCTGTCACCGTTTGCAGCCCATCGGCCGTGTTTTTTGGGTGCCCGTTGACGTATTTGAACCCATAGGTTTCGCCGTCCGATGTTGGCATAAGCTCAATCACCCCTTCGGCCGAGTGGCTGGCCACACGGGGTGTCTTGTCAAACAGCTCCCACCGTTTGAAGTCGTCTTTGATGTAGTGCGCCAGTTGGCGCAGCATATCTGCCAGCCCAACATGGTGGATCAGCTGCATCATGTGGTCCACAGATACGAAGGGCACGAGGGCCTTGTCAGACGGAGACAGCATGGCGGGTCCTTTCACGGTGTGGGCCATCAATAAGCGCGGGTGGGTCGGTCAAACACGCGGCGTCCAAAGGCGGATGCGGTCAGATCCACCATCGTTTGTGCCGTGCGCCCGCGTTCGTCGAGGAAGGGGTTGAGTTCCACCAGGTCCAGAGACGTCATCAGCCCGCTGTCGCAGATCATTTCCATCACCAGGTGTGCTTCGCGCATGGTTGCTCCGCCGGGTACGGTCGTCCCGACGGCGGGTGCGATGGAGGGGTCGAGAAAATCAACATCGAGTGAGACGTGCAGCAGTCCGTCGGCCCCCCGCACCCGGTCCAGAAACGCTGCGAGTGGCTTGGCGATCCCGTGTTCATCGATGTGGCGCATATCGATGCAGGTGATGTCGGTGTCAGCCAGTGCCGCGCGTTCCTGGGCGTCGACAGACCGCAGGCCCAGCATCGCGATGTGGTCATGTGGGACGGGGTGGGGCACGGGCGGAAAGGCGTCAAACCCTGCGCGCCCTGTAACATATCCCATGGGCGTCCCATGCAGGTTTCCGGATGCGGTTGTGTCAGGTGTGTGGAAATCCGTATGCGCATCCAGCCACAGGACAAACAGGGGGGTGTTGATTTGAGCCGCATGCGCGGCCACGCCGTGCACTGTGCCCAGCGCCAGAGCGTGATCGCCGCCCATAAAGATCGGCAATGAGGTGGCGCAGGCGCTTTTCGCCGCTTTTGACAGTGTATGTGTCCATGCAATAGTTTCGGAAAGAGCGTGCAGGTGTGGGTGCGTGACGTCAGTAAAGTCGCCCGGCGCCAGATTGCCGGTGTCTGTGACGTGGTGTCCGAGATCGCCAAGTGCATCGGCAAGACCGGCTGTGCGATAGGCGTCGGGGCCCATGACGCATCCACGCCGTGATTTTCCGCAGTCCATGGGGACGCCGATCAGGGTAATGGTTTGGGCTGTCATTGCGCTCTCCTTGCGATTGGACGAGATGTCTTGTCGAAATGGATCGTGTACAACTGGTCAAACTGCACTTTATGGAAGTAAGTTGATCAAAACGGAGGGTAAAGTGGACGATACGGATCAATTGCTGGTTTCGGCCTTGCGCCATGATGCGCGCGCGTCCTTGTCAGATCTGTCTGCGCGTCTTGGCCTGTCGCGTACGACGGTGCGCACGCGGATCGCAAAGTTGCAGGCCCGGGGTGATATCCTCGGCTTTAGTGTTGTGCTGCGTGAAGACACATTGCGCGACCCTGTGCGCGGCTTGATGATGATCGCGATTGAAGGGCGCGGCACAGAGCGGATTATTCGACAGCTGCAAGGTATGAGCGAGGTGCGCCACGTTTATTCGACCAATGGTCGGTGGGACGTGATTGTCGAGATTGGCACAGACGCGCTTGATACGTTTGATGCGGTTCTGTTTCGCATTCGTCGCTTGGACGGTGTGGTTGCCAGTGAGACGTCGTTGCTGTTGTCGACGCGCAAGTCGTCCTAGCGTTTGCGCAGCGCCGCAACCCAGATCACTGCCAGCCCGAGTGACAAGATCATGTTCCACCCCGCCATGCTGATCCCAGCCAATTGCCAGGCGATATCATCGCAGCGCACAAGCGGCGCGCTCATGATCTGATCAAAGAGTGCATCCGCATCCACACTCCCCACGGGCGCAGAAGAGCAGGATGTGGGCCCTTGCCACCAGCCTTGTTCGACCCCCACGTGATAGCCGCCCACGCCCGCTGTCGCGAGTGCCGCAAGTGCGCCCAGCGCAAGGAGGGCAGGGACGGGAACGAACAC
>JBCCBC010000093.1:0-10031 GCA_039814435.1 Pseudomonadota bacterium | reverse complement strand
TATGGCACGCTCAACAGCGCCAAGATGCGCAAACTGGCAGAGATTGGGGATCGGTGGGACAAGGGCTACGGCCACTTTACCACGCGCCAGAACATCCAGTACAACTGGCCCGCGCTCAAAGACGTGCCCGACATGTTGGACGCGCTGGCCGAGGTGGGGATGCACGCCATCCAGACCTCAGGCAACACAATCCGCAACGTGACGGCCGACCACTTTGCCGGTGCGGCCGCGGATGAGATCGCCGACCCGCGCCCGGTCGCTGAATTGCTGCGCCAGTGGTCAACGGATCACCCCGAATTCCAGTTCATGCCCCGCAAGTTCAAGATCGCCGTGACCGGATCGCCAAATGACCGCGCTGTGACCAAGGCGCACGACATTGGCCTGCGTATGCTGGAACGCGACGGCGCGCGCGGATTCGAGGTGATCGTGGGCGGCGGCCTGGGTCGCACACCTATGATCGGCAAGGTTATCAATGACTTCCTGCCCGAAGCTGATCTTCTGCCTTATCTCGAGGCCGTTGTGTCAGTCTGGAATCAGATCGGGCGGCGCGACAACAAATACAAGGCGCGGATCAAGATCACCGTGCACGAACACGGCATCGACGAGATCCGGCGCTTGGTCGAAGATCGTTTTGTCGAAACGCGCAAGACCTTCTCGGGTGTCGATCAGCAAATGCTGCGCGAGATCGAAGCGCATTTCGCAGCCCCAGAGTTCAAAACCGCATCAGAAGCGTCGTTCAAGGACGCCTATCACACCGATCCGGTGTTTCGCTCCTGGGCCGATACAAACCTGACCGCACACCGCGCTCCCGGGTACAAAATCGTGTCGATCTCTCTCAAGAAACACGGCGAGACACCTGGCGATGCCACGGGCGATCAAATGCGCCTGATGGCGGATCTGGCCGAAGCCTACGGACATGACGAATTGCGTATCAGCCACGAGCAGAACGTGATCCTGCCCCATGTGCACGTGTCCGACCTGCCAGCCTTGCACGCGCGGCTGAAAGAGGCAGAGCTTGCCACCGCCAATATCGGCCTGATCAGCGACATCATCGCCTGCCCCGGCATGGACTATTGCGCGCTGGCCACGGCCCGCTCGATCCCCATCGCCCAAGAGATCGCGACACGCTTTGACGACCTCAAGCGCGAACACGATATTGGGCAGCTGAAAATCAAGATCTCGGGCTGCATCAACGCCTGTGGGCACCACCATGTGGGGCATATCGGCATCCTTGGGCTCGACCGCGCAGGCGTCGAAAACTACCAGATTACGCTGGGCGGTGATCACACCGAAACGGCCGCCGTAGGTGACCGCGTCGGACCGGGCTTTTCCGCCGACGATATCGTTCCCGCGGTTGAGCGGATCGTCGACACCTACCTTGATCTGCGCACAAGCGAGGACGAACAGTTCCTCGATACCTACAAACGTACCGGCATGGCCCCGTTCAAATCGGCCCTCTATCCCGAAACAAAGGTCGCAGCGGAGTAAACCCCAATGCTTCATTGTTCCCCAAATATGCACAGCGCCACGCAGGCCCCACCCGACACGCAGGTGGCGGCACTCAACGCACGCCTCACGCACCATGGGGCGACGGACGTGCTGCGCGCTGCGTTTGAGGCGGTGCCAAACCTCGCCCTTGTGTCCAGTTTTGGCGCAGAGTCAGTGGCGCTGCTGCACCTTGCAGCCGTCACAAAACGCGACGTACCGGTGATCTTTATCGATACCGAGATGCTGTTTGCCGAAACGCTGGCGTATCAAATGGATGTCGCAGACCGCTTGCGGCTCAGCAATGTGACCGTCATTCGGGCGGCTGATCTTGAACACGGCGACCCCGACAACACGCTGCATTTGCGCGATAGCGATGCTTGCTGCGCCTTGCGCAAGGTCAGACCGCTCGAACAGGCGTCGTCGCGATTTGACGGCTGGATCACGGGGCGCAAACGCTACCAATCCGGCACGCGCGCCCGCCTAGATTTTTTCGAACTGGAAACGGGCACCGCGCGGATCAAGGTCAATCCGCTTGCCCGCTGGGCACCCGACGACGTGCGCGAATACATGGACGAAAACCGCCTGCCCCGCCATCCGCTGGTGGCGCAAGGCTATCCCAGCATCGGCTGCGCGCCCTGCACGTCGAAAGTGCAACCCGGAGAAGACGCGCGCGCAGGCCGCTGGCGGGATCAGGACAAAGACGAATGTGGCATCCATTTTGTAAACGGCAAAATGGTCCGAACAGGAGCAACACAATGACAATTCTCGTGACAGATCATGGCTTTGGGCCAGACACATGGGATCGCGGATATACACCGCTGGGCGAAGCGGCAAATGACGCAGTCGCACTGGATGTGCCTAGCGACGCAGATCCCGATGCGATCCCGCTGAGTGCCGACATCATCCGCGTGGATTTTCCCAGTTTTGCAGATGGGCGCGGGTTCACGATTGCGCGAATGCTGCGCTTGCGTGGCTTTCAGGGCCGTTTGCGGGCACAAGGTCACGTGATCGCAGACCAATACGCGATGGCGCGCCGCTCCGGCTTTGACGAGGTCGAGATCAGCCAGGCCCTTGCCGCACGGCAACCCGAAGACCAGTGGCAGTTTCGCAAGCACTGGCAGGCGCATGATTATCAGGCCCGCTTGCGCGGCGCGTCCAACCACTGACGCCCTTCAAAAACACACGCGGCGTTTCGCCGTATCTCACCCCGAACAAAACTCTTCCTTTATCAGAGGGCGCAGGTGTAAACCCGCGTTGACACGTCCCATGACCGAGCAAAGCCCCGTGAACCAAGCAACGGCCCAAAAGGCCACCCCCACCCTGCCCGACGCGCAAACTGTCACGGACGTCCAGCACTATACGGACCGTCTATTTTCGTTCCGCGTCACCCGCCCTGCGTCCTTGCGGTTCCGGTCCGGCGAGTTCGTCATGATCGGCCTGATGGGCGAACCGCACCCCGAAACGGGCAAGCAGAAACCACTGCTGCGGGCCTATTCCATCGCCTCGCCGTCTTGGGATGAGGAATTGGAGTTCTACTCCATCAAGGTTCCCGACGGCCCGCTGACATCGCGGTTGCAGCACATCAAGGAAGGTGACGAGATTATCTTGCGCCCCAAGCCTGTTGGAACCCTGGTCCATGACGCGCTGTTGCCTGGCAAACGGTTGTGGTTCTTTGCCACCGGGACCGGTTTTGCCCCGTTTGCGTCGCTGCTGCGTGAACCGCAGACCTATCAGGATTATGACGAGATCATCATCACCCACACCTGCCGCGAAGTGGGGGAACTGACCTATGGGCGCGATCTGATTGAGGCGCTGAAAACGGATGAGTTGCTGAACGAGGTCATCGGCGACGGGTTCTGGAAAAAGATCAAGTATTATCCGACCACCACCCGCGAAGAGAGCCCCAAGATGGGCCGTATCACCGACTTGATGAAGTCTGGCGAAGCGTTTGCTGATCTTGGCGTCGCTCCGCTGAACTCCGAGACGGACCGCGCAATGATCTGCGGCAATCTCGCGTTCAACCTCGAACTCAAGGATATGTTTGAGGGATATGGCCTCGAGGAAGGTGCCAATTCCAAACCGGCCCACTATGTGGTCGAAAAGGCATTTCTCGACTGATCCCGTTTGCGCCCTTACGATGCAAACGCAGGCATCAAAGGGGCCCCTGATACGGTGATGCGATGCATCAGCCGTGCGTGCCCGCAATAGTCGGCAGTCGCGTGATGCTGCACCAGCCGGTTGTCCCACACCACAACCATCCCTGCCGCCCATTGCACGCGGCAGGTCAACACAGGTTGTGTTGCAAACCTGTACAGATAGCCAAGCAGGGGCGCGCTTTCCTCAGCCGTCCAACCATCAAAATGCGTGGTAAAGTCCCCATTAACGTAAAGTGCGGCCGCGCCGGTGTCAGGATGGCGGATGATGACGGGGTGACGCACGCCGCCTTTGTAGGCACTTGGATCCTGGTTCATCTCAAGCGCACTGCCGGCGAAACTGGCATCGGAATGCCACGCATAAAGTGTTCCGAGCATGCGGCGCAAACCCGGCGACATGGCTGCGCAGGCCGCCGTTTGCGCGGCGAAATGAGTGTCACCACCAAACGGTGGGATGGTGTGCGCCGACAGGATCGAAATGGCCGCAGGCGCCGGGTCGTATGAATGATCAGTGTGCCACGTCCCCCCAATCACCGATTTCTGATCGGCTTTGGTGCGGACTTCGGCAATGTGGGGGTGGTCAGGCACCGGCGTAAAGAACCGATTGATATTTATCGTTCCAAACGCATTGGCAAGCGCGGTATGGGCCTCCGGCGTCAGGTGTTGATCCGGCAAGACGACAACCCCGTGTTCAAACAACGCAGTGCGGATCGGATCAACTGTCGTCGGGTCCACATCGCTCAGCCGCGCACCTTCAAGCCGCACACCACAATGGCCTGACAGTTTCGTCTGTTTCCATCTGGTCATGGCAGTCACAGCCCTTGATGTTTGTCGATGGCAAGCTGGCACGCCAAGCCCTCAACCGACAACAAAAAACCGCGCCCCCGGGCTATGGGGACGCGGTCGACGTTTGCAGTCGATGGGATCAGATCAGAGACCCATCGCCTCTTTCACTTGGTCAAGGATGCCTTGCAGCAATTCAGGATTGTCCTGAGCCTGTTGCAGACCCGCCTTGAGCGTTGTCTTTTGCAAAGAACCGATGCTGGAGCCGTCGATCATTTCGGACACTTTGTCAAAGTTGAAACCGTCCACGGTCAACAGATCTGTGATCCCACCGGTATCGGCAGCGGCGTCCGTCGCAACGTCAGTTGCGGCATCTGTCGCAGCGTCGGTGGTCGCTTCTGTGGCCGTCTCCGCCGCTGCGTCCACGGCGTCTGACGCTGTGTCGGTTGTCGCCTCGGCAGCGTCGCTGGCTGCATCAGTGGCCGTTTCCGTGACATCCGTTGCCGCATCGGTGGTCGCTTCGACAGCGTCGGTGGTGGCCTCAACCGCGTCGCTTGCAGCGTCAGTGGTGGCCTCAACCGCATCGCTTGCCGCTTCTGTTGTGGCTTCGGCGGCATCGGTGGCCGTTTCAGTAGCAGCGTCAGTTGCTTCGGCGGCGGTGTCTGTGACAGCCTCGGTTGCATCGCTGGCCGCATCTGTGACCGCGTCGGCTGCATCTGTAGCTGTTTCGGTGGCCGCATCCACCGCTTCGCCTGCGGTGTCTGTCACGGCGTCAACGGCGTCGGTTGCGGCATCGACTGTAGCGTCAGCGGCCTCCTCTACGCCTTCGGCCACAGCCTCGGCTGTGTCGGTCGCCGCGTCGACGGCGTCATCAACCACGTCACTTGCTGCGTCTGCTGCATCTGTGGCGGCATCTGTCACGGCTTCCACTGCGTCGGCAGCCGCGTCTTCTGTGGCTTCTACAGCGTCGCTCACGGCTTCGGTGGCTGTTTCCAACGCTTCGGGCGCGTTGACCGCTTCCGCGGCTTCAGTGATGGCTTCTTGGGGTGTTTGCCCGGAATAAAGGAGGTACGCGCCCCCCGCGACAACAACCGCAACAACGATCCAGATGAGATTTCTCATGGCCCTGTCCTTTTTTACTATAAGTTCATAACACGCATAGGCGTGGTTGGTTCCCGGGTGTCAGATGCGCGCGCCAAAGGAAAGGTGCAAGGGGGAAAATCAACGAATTCGGCGCACGATAGCCGATTTCGTGGGTTGAAGAACGTCCGACCAAACGCTACCTTCTGGCCTCGTTATTTCCGAAATGATCAAAGGACGACCACCATCGCTCGCAGACCCCACAACGCGCCGCCCCAAAGAGATACCGGCCCGCGCGTCAACGACAAGATCCGCGCCAATGAAATCCGCCTGATTGGTGCTGACGGCGAAAACGTAGGCGTAGTGACACCGGATCGCGCCATGGTCATGGCTGATGATGCCGGGCTGGACCTGGTCGAAATTTCGCCCAACGCAAGCCCGCCGGTCTGCAAGATCATGGATTTCGGCAAGTTCAAATACGAGACCCAAAAGCGCGAGGCCGAAGCGCGCAAGAAACAAAAGATCATCGAGATCAAAGAGGTCAAGTTCCGCCCCAACACCGACACCAATGACTACGACGTCAAGATGCGCAACGTTTTCAAGTTCCTTGAAAATGGCGACAAGGTGAAAGTGACATTGCGGTTTCGCGGACGTGAAATGGCACACCAAAACCTCGGGAGAGAGTTGCTGGAACGTGTGGCCGAAGACACGCGCGAGCATGGCAAGATCGAAAACTTCCCCAAGATGGAAGGCCGCCAGATGGTGATGCTGATCGGCCCGCTGCCCGCCAAAGGGTAAGCCACCAGACCAACCGAACAAAAAGGGCGTTGCACAGGCAGCGCCCTTTTTTGATGGCAACGCGTTGATCTCCTGTCACCACACTCATCCGTCCTGACATGGACCCGGGGTAATCGGCACGATCTGAGTTCCGATATCAAAAAAAGGCCGCACCAACGGCGCGGCCCCCTTAACCACTCATGTTCTGACAATCACGCAGCCGCCGTGACGGCCCGTTTGGTCATCACAGCACACAAATGCGCGCGATAAGCGCCCGTGCCGTGCAAGTCAGAAATCATGTCGTCCCCGCTCAGGCTCAGACCATCAATCGCATCTGCAGAAAAGTTCGACGACAACGCAGCCTCAGCCTCGGACCAGCGAAACACACCATCGTTTGACGCGCCAGTGATCGCAACCCGAACGCCGTCGCTGAATTTGGCGACGTAAACACCAACAAGAGCAAAGCGCGATGCGGGCTGCACGAACTTCTGGTAGTTGGCCTTTTCCGGAACGGGAAAGCGGACCTCGGTGATGATCTCACCCTCGTCCAGAGCCGTTTCAAACATCCCCTGGAAATAGTCGTCTGCGCCAATCTCGCGCGTGTTGGTCAAGATGGTTGCACCAGATGCCAGCGCAGCAGCCGGATAACAGGCCGAAGGGTCGTTGTTGGCAAGCGAGCCACCAATGGTGCCGCGATTGCGCACAGCCGGGTCACCGATATGGGCCGCCGTCTGGGCCAAGGCCGGATAGTCGCCCACCCCGGCAGCCACGGTGGCGTGATTTGTCGCCCCGCCAATGCACACAGCACCATCGTCGCCCTTGCACACGCCCTGCATCTCGGAAATGCCCTTCAGGCTCACCAATGTGGATGGGCTGGCAAGGCGCTGCTTCAGGGTCGGGATCAACGTCTGCCCGCCTCCCAACGCCTGGGCTTCGTCCGCAGCAAGGGCCGCAACCGCATCGGCCACAGTCTCCGGCTGTTCAAACTCAAAGTTATACATCTGTCAGTCCTTTTCCTCGACGAAACGATCCATCTTCATTTCGCCAGATAAACCGCGGGGTCTGGGGCAGCGCCCCAGTCCCGCACTTTCCTCATTGCATTGCGGCCCAAACCCGGTCAGGCGACAGCGGCATATCGATATGGGTGACGTCCTTGCCCGCTGACTGCAGCGCGTCGACCACCGCATTGACCACAGACGGGGGCGAGCCAATCGCGCCTGCCTCGCCGCACCCTTTGACCCCAAGAGGGTTGTGGGTACAGGGCGTCTGACACGAATGATCCACTGCAAAGTTGGGCAGATCATCAGCGCGCGGCATCGCGTAGTCCATATATGAAGCGCTCAGCAACTGACCGTTTTCGTCATACGAACAGTTTTCAAGCAGGGCTTGGCCGATCCCTTGGGCAAGCCCGCCATGAACCTGACCCGTCACAATCATCGGGTTGATGATGTTGCCAAAGTCATCGGCGGCAGCAAAGCTCTCGATCGTTACCTTGCCAGTGTCCGGATCCACTTCAACTTCACAGGCATAAGCCCCTGACGGATATGTGAAATTCGACGGATCATAGAAGGCTGTTTCCTCAAGACCAGGCTCAATATCCTCAAGCGGATAATTGTGGGGCACATAGGCCGCCAGGGTGACATCACCCCACGCCACCGACTTGTCTGTCCCAGCCACGGAAAACGCACCATCCTTCAGTTCAATGTCCGCTTCGGATGCTTCCAACAGGTGGGACGCGATCTTCTTGGCCTTATTGATGATCTTTTCGGTGGCGCGCACCATGGCAGACCCACCCACAGCAATCGAGCGAGAGCCATAGGTTCCCATGCCCATCGGCACTTTGGCTGTATCACCGTGCACGATCTCGACCATACCTTCGTCAATACCGATCATCTCGGCCACGACTTGCGCAAAGGACGTCTCGTGCCCCTGCCCGTGACTGTGGCTGCCGGTCATTACAACCAAACCGCCCGTGGCGTTCACCCGCACGGTGGCGGACTCGTACAAACCAGCGCGCGCACCAAGCTGCCCAACAAGATTGGACGGCGCGATGCCGCACGCCTCGATGTAGCAATTCACACCCAAACCGCGCAGCTTGCCGTTCTTTTCACTCTCCGCACGACGCGCAGCAAAACCATCCCGGTCAATCATGGTTTCCAGCTTGTCCATCGTCGCGTGATAGTCGCCGGTGTCATATTCGACCGCCACAGGCGTGGCATAGGGGAATTCAGTGATAAAGTTCTGGCGGCGCAGTGCGACAGGATCGACCCCCAATTCGCGCGCAGCCTTGTCGACAACCCGCTCCAGCTGGAACGTCGCCTCGGGGCGCCCGGCCCCGCGATAGGCATCCACCGGCACGGTGTTTGTAAACACCGCCTTGACGTTCACATAAATCAGCGGGGTCTTGTAGTTCCCGGCCATCAGCGTGCCATGCAGCCAAGTGGGAACGGACGGCGCAAAGGTCGACAGATAAGCCCCCATATTGGCGTGGGTCTCTGTGCGCAGCGCGGTAAAGTTGTTGTCTGCGTCCAGCGCCAACTCGATCTTGGTCACGTGATCGCGACCATGGGCATCCGAAATGAAGGCTTCGCTGCGCGATGACGTCCATTTGACCGCCCGGTTACAGGCTTTGGCCGCAAAGGTGCAAAACGCCTCTTCCTGATAGTGGAAGATTTTGGTGCCAAACCCACCGCCCACATCCGGGGCAACAACGCGCAGCTTGTGCTCTGGAATCCCCAGGACAAACGCGCCCATAAGCAGACGGATCACATGCGGGTTTTGCGAGGTCGTGTACAGCGTGTGTTCGTCCGTGCCACGGGCATAATCCCCAACTGCAACGCGCGGTTCCATCGGGTTGGCCACAAGGCGGTTGTTGACCAACTCCAGAGTGGTGACGTGCGCTGCCGCATCAAAAGCGGCGTCTGTGGCAGCTTTGTTTTCTTCAACAAAACCCCAGTCGTAGCACAGGTTGTTGTTCAGATCGTCGTGAACCTTTGTGGACCCATCGGCGAGGGCGGCCTTCATATCAACGACGGCAGGCAGCTCGGTGATGTCAACATTGATGGCTTCGGCCGCGTCGCGGGCCTGCTCCAACGTTTCTGCCACAACGGCTGCGATGGGCTCGCCGACATGGCGCACCTTGCCTTGTGCCAACACGGGGTGCGCAGGTTCCTGCATGACTTCGCCGTGCTTGTCGGTCACCTGCCATCCGCATGGGATCGATCCGACCCCTTCGAAATCAGCGCCCGTAAACACCTTGACCACGCCCGGCATGCTTTGCGCAGCCGACGCATCGACCGCGTTCAACGTTCCATGCGCGATGTCCGAGCGCAGGAAAAATACATGCGCCTGGCCGTGAATGTTTATGTCGTCTGTGTAGTTCCCGACCCCTGTCAGAAACCGCACATCTTCGCGCCGCTTGCTGCTGGCACCAATGCCTCCGTCTTTTGGCATGTCATTCCTCCCTGAATGTCATGGCAGAGATATGCTCTGCCTGTTCAAAAGCCCCGGGGTCCCTCATTCTGTGTTCCCAAAAAATCCCGGGGGTCCGGGGGCTGAGCCCCGGTCGGCTTAAAGTTATTCCGCTGCGATGGCAGACACATCCTGACCGGACGCCGCCATGATCGCCTTGACGATGTTATGATACCCGGTGCAGCGGCAGATATTGCCTTCGAGGGAGCCGCGGACCTCCGCCTCCGTCGGTTTGGGGGTCTCGGCGAGCAACGCCGTCGCCGCCATCACCATGCCGGG
>JBCCBC010000013.1:0-20580 GCA_039814435.1 Pseudomonadota bacterium | reverse complement strand
GCCGGCATGGTGTTCCGGTCCGGCCTGCTGGACCCCAGCACTGACTGATCAGCGCACCTGTCTACCCCGGTCCCTGCCTCAAAGGGACCGGGACGGCCAGTTCGGCCATGGCCTTCTCTGTCACAGCGCATATGATCGACCGCGCCACAACGAGGTGAGATATGCGCGAACCCCAAGACGCAGAGGCCCGGCGCGCCGTCGCCCCTGTCATCTGTTACCCGCCCCAAACACTGCCCGCGCCTGATATGGCGCGCTACGCCGCTGCACGCGCGGATATGACCAAAACGGGCGAAGTCGTCGCCCCCCCGCGTGACGCCGCCTGTTTCGAAGTGTCCGCAGGTCACATCTTTCGCATCTCATCGGTTGAAGGACCGCAAGTGGGCGATCTGAACCTGTGGAACGCCCACGACCTCACCGAACGGTTCTATTCCGGCAAAACCCGCGCATTGCATGGCACCCACATCACAACGGGCGAGCGGATGTGGAGCAGTTTTCCAAACCTGCGGCCCATGGCAACAGTGATCCACGACACGCTCAACTGGTATGGGATCGACGCCTATGGCGGCTCGGTGCATGATGTGATCGGCACGCGCTGCGACCCCTATACGGGCAACCTGCTGCAAGGGGGGCACTACCACCACTGCTGCCACTCCAACCTGACCCGCGCGCTGGCTGATCACAGCGGACTGACGCTCAAACAGGCAGAGGTGCATGTGCATGACGTGCTCAACGTGTTCATGTGCACCGGCTTTACCCGCGACACGGGGCAGTACTTTATGAAAGCCTCGCCTGTCCGCCCTGGCGATCACATCGATATGCTGGCCGAGATTGATCTGCTGGGCGCACTCAGCGCTTGCCCGGGTGGGGATTGCAGCGCCGAACATTCGTCAGATGCAGCGCCCTGCCATCCCCTCAAAATCGAAATCTTTGCCCCGGCTGCTGGCGTGATGGACGGCTGGGCCAGCGCAAAACCAAACGGATACGACCAGACCCACGGGCGCTGAAAACGGGCAGGTGTCAGGCTTCTCTGTTCCCGCAAATTACCCGCCGGAAGGCCCCGTGTGACCCACCACGCGCCAGCGCAAGGGGGAAGGCAGGCTTACCCGACCCGCCGGGCGACGGCGCATTCGTGGTCCAAAGATGCCGAAACTCGGTCACCGGTCAGAAAACGCAGCCTCCAGCGCAATTTCGATCATGTCCCCAAAAGTGCGCTCACGATCTTCGCTGGGCAAGGCTTCACCGGTTTGCAGATGATCGGACACGGTCAAAACGGCCAGTGCACGGCGGCCATGTCGGGCGGCAAGCGTGTAGAGTTCCGCTGCCTCCATCTCGACCCCAAGGATCCCGTGGCGCACCATCTGCTCGTCCAGATCAGGACGCTCGGCATAAAACACGTCCGATGAATAAATACCGCCGACATGGGTCTGACATCCCTTGGTCTGGGCCGCACCAACGGCGGCAGCCAGCAAGCCGTAATCAGCACAAGGCGCGTAATTCACTTCACGGAAAATGCCGGACGAGGGCGAGGTGATCGTGGATGCGGTCATCGCGATGATGACGTCGCGAATACCCACATGGGGCTGCATGCCACCACAGGATCCAATGCGGATCAGGGTCTGCGCATCATAGTCGCGGATCAGCTCGTTGGCATAAATCGACAAGGACGGCATGCCCATGCCCGATCCCTGAATGGTGACGCGGTGACCCTTCCAGGTGCCGGTAAAGCCCAGCATCCCCCGGACTTCATTGACACATTCGGCGTCATCCAGAAACGTCTCCGCCGCCCATTTGGCACGGTAAGGGTCGCCTGGCATCAGTACTGTTTCTGCAATTTGCCCAGGCTTGGCACCAATGTGGACAGTCATGTCGCGCTCCGCTTTCGTGATCAGAATTTCTGTCACGCTATCGCAAAACGGGCGCGGGATACGAGCATGAAATCACGCCCGTATCGCCAAAGTCTTAGATCAGCAAATCGTCGGCGCTTTTGCCATTTGCCAAAGCAGTCTTGAACCAATTGGGCTGACGGCCCTTGCCGGTCCACGTTTGCGTGGGGTTCTCCGAATTCATGTATTTTGGCTCGGCACTGGATGCTTTGCCTGCACCTTTACCGCCACGTTTGGATGTCAGTTCATCCAGCGAAAACCCAAATTCGGCCGCTGCCTTTTGGGCGGCTGCCAACGCATCGCTTTTTTCTTTCTTGCGCAAATCTACAATGGCTTTGTCGACATCCGCACGCAAAGTTTCCAACTCTTTACGGCTCATCTTGCCCAGTTTCATTGACATATTGGTCTCCAATTTCCGACTTCTAATCGTGGGGTATTTTGGAAATTTACCGGAATATCAATGCCGCTTTTGCCTCAATTTGTGTCACCGGCGCTTCTTTGCCCGTCATGCGCGATTTCTTCGACTTTCAGTGGTAAATCGTCAGTATCCGGGCTGCATTTTTCAAAACCAGATGCGAATTACACACGGATTTTCGCAATCACTCGCAAATATGGGCCCAATAATCGACTCAGTTCACCGCGAACACCTCTGTTGTGAACGCTTCGGCTATTGCGCCGCAACGGCTTGTGGATCCACCAAAGTGACAATATCGCGCATGATCGTATTCAATTCGAAATCTTTGGGCGTATAGACCCGCGCGACCCCCATGGCGTGCAGGCGTGTGGCGTCCTCATCCGGAATAATGCCACCAACAATGACCGGAATGTCGCTCATTCCCTCTGCCTGCAACCGGCGCATCATATCCTCGACCAGCGGAATGTGACTGCCCGACAGGATCGACAGGCCAATCACATGCGCCCCGTCCTCGCGGGCAGCGCGCACAATTTCCTCGGGCGTCAACCGGATCCCCTCATAGGCGATATCCATACCGCAATCGCGTGCGCGCACGGCGATCTGTTCTGCACCGTTTGAGTGCCCGTCCAAGCCCGGCTTGCCGACCAGAAATTTCAGCCTGCGCCCAAGTTTGTCGCTGACAACATCCACCGCCTCGCGCAACTCGTCCAACCCTTCGGTCATGTTGGACTGGGACGCAGAAACCCCCGTGGGGCCACGATATTCGCCGTGAACGCTGCGCATCTGTGCGGCCCACTCGCCGGTGGTCACCCCAACCTTTGCTGCCGCGATCGAGGCCGGCATGACGTTCTCTCCGGCGGCCGCCGCAGCGCGCAGATCGGCCAGCGCCGCACGCACCGCCGCCTCGTCGCGCGCATCGCGCCAGGTGTTCAACCGGTCGATCTGTTCTTGCTCCACCGCCGGATCAACCACCATGATCCCACCATCCCCCGTCATCAACGGCGACGGCTCGCCCGCTTGATACTTGTTCACACCAACAACAACCGTTTCACCTTTTTCGATCCGGTTCAGGCGTTCCGCATTGGACTGCACCAATTGTGCTTTCATGTAGTCAATGGCCGCAATTGCGCCGCCCATCGCATCCAATTGAGCCAATTCATGGCGCGCGCCGTCTTTCAACGCGTCCACTTTCGCATCCACCGCCGGGTTGCCGTCAAACAGATCGTCAAACTCCAACAGGTCCGTTTCATAGGCCATGATCTGCTGCATCCGCATCGACCATTGCTGATCCCAGGGGCGGGGCAGGCCAAGCGCCTCGTTCCATGCAGGCAATTGAACAGCACGCGCGCGGGCCTTTTTCGACAAGGTCACAGCCAGCATTTCAATCAGAATGCGATAAACGTTGTTTTCAGGCTGCTGCTCGGTCAGCCCGAGTGAATTGACCTGCACACCATAGCGGAAACGGCGGTACTTCGGGTCGCTCACGCCATAACGCGTCTCGCAAATCTCGTCCCACAGATCGACAAAGGCGCGCATTTTGCACATCTCGGTGACAAAGCGGATGCCGGCATTCACAAAGAATGAAATGCGGCCCACAACGGCTGGAAAGTCGGCTGGGTCAATGCGTGGCTTCAGGGCGTCCAAAACAGCCGTCGCCGTTGCAAGGGCAAATGCCAATTCCTGTTCCGGCGTCGCGCCCGCTTCTTGCAGGTGATAGGAACACACATTCATCGGGTTCCATTTCGGGACATTGGTGTAACAATATTCAGCCACATTCGCGATCATCCGCAAGGACGGCTCGGGTGGGCAGATATACGTGCCGCGGCTCAGGTATTCCTTGATCAGATCGTTTTGTACCGTGCCTTGCAAGGTGGACACATCCGCGCCCTGTTCCTCGGCCACCGCGATATACAGCGACAACAGCCACGGGGCCGTCGCATTGATCGTCATCGAGGTGTTCATCTGTTCCAGGGGAATATCTGCAAACAGCGTGCGCATATCGCCCAAGTGGGACACTGGCACGCCAACCTTACCCACTTCGCCACGCGCCAGAACATGATCACTGTCGTACCCGGTTTGGGTGGGCAGATCGAATGCAACGGACAGGCCAGTTTGCCCTTTGGCCAGGTTCGCGCGGTACAGCGCATTTGACGCCGCAGCGGTCGAGTGACCCGCATAGGTGCGGATCAACCAAGGGCGGTCTTTCTGTGCAGCGTCGGTCATGGCAAACTCCCGTGAATCGGATGGGTAACAAAATTACGTTTGATGCGATGTATAGGTAATTATGTGGCGCAGTCAATCCGCTGCATCGCGGCATTTTTTGCGCCGCGGCCATAGCGCAGCACCCAGCATCAGCCATCCCAACACACCAACGCTGTGCGCTGACAGGGACGCCTGGGCGCGGAATGTCAGCAAGGCGATAATCTCCTGGGGTGGGGGCGGCTGCGCGATGACAGACTGCGCGGGCAACCCGTCAATGATCAGGCGGTAATAAGTGTAATACCCCTGTGGCGAGGCCCAGACAAAGGTGATGAACACCACAACCCAGATCGGGATACGCAAGTAGATCGGCTTGCCCCAGGTCATCAGGCGGGTCATGCCCAGGGCCAGGGCCGCAAACACCAGCGACACGCAGACCAGCCCGATCTGGCCCCAAACGCTCAGTGTGTAAAACGAGTCATCCTCATACATTGGGCCACATTCGGCCATGTATCGCCCCTGCGCCAGCCCAAACACCCCTTTACCCGCGCCCATACCCCTGCGAGGGTCTGCGCGATGATGCAAACGGTTGAACTCCCCCTGTGGCTCTTTGTGCTGATCGTGCTGTTTGCAGCCGTGACCTTTGCGTCGCATTTTCTGTTTCCATCCGTGCGCTGGTACTTTCGCCGCCGCCTGCAAAGGGCGGTGACACAGCTGAACGAACGGCTGACGCGGCCGATTGAGCCGTTCAAGCTGGCGCGCCGCTATGACATGATCCAACGGCTGATCTACGATCCCGAAGTGACCAAGGCCATCGTCGAGCACGCCAACAAAGAGGGCGTGCCCGAGAACGTCGCTTTTGAACAGGCACGCCGATATGCGCGCGAAATTGTCCCCAGCTTTTCGGCGTTCACCTATTTCAGCTTTGGCACCCGTGCGGCCCGCTGGCTGGCCAATGCGCTTTATGATGTCCGCACCGGTGCCAACAATGACGCCCATCTCGCTCAGGTCAGCCCGGACGCCACCGTGATCTTCGTCATGAACCACCGCAGCAACATGGACTATGTGCTGGTAACTTACCTTGCCGCCCGCGCGTCTGCACTCAGCTACGCGGTGGGGGAATGGGCGCGGGTGTGGCCGCTGTCGCGGTTGATCAAATCGATGGGGGCCTACTTCATTCGCCGGCGGGCGCGCGGGCAACTTTACCGCAAGGTTTTGGCCCGATACGTCCAGATGGCGACCCAAGGCGGGGTGACCCAGGCGATCTTTCCCGAAGGCGGGCTCACGGTAAACGGCAAGTTGATGCCGCTCAAGATGGGGCTGCTCAGCTACGTGGTCGAAGGGTTCGACCCCAAGGAAGGGCGCGATGTGGTCTTTGTCCCCGTCGCGATCAACTATGACCGCGTGCTCGAAGATCGGGTGCTGATTGCGGCGGATCAACGGGGCGACAGGCGCTTTGGTGCGAAAATTTCTGTGGTGATGGGGTTTATCCTGAACCTCCTTTGGCAAAAGGTGCGGGGCCGCTACACCCGGTTCGGGGTTGCCGGGGTCAGTTTTGGTCGCCCCTTGTCGCTGCGCAGTCACGCCGCGGAAGACAGCCTCGAAGGGTTGGCCGAAGACCTCAAGACCCGGATTGTGGACGCGATGCCCATTGTGGCGGTGCCGCTGGTCTCTCGCGTTTTGCTGGATGCGGATGCGGGGTTAAGCGCGGCCGATCTGACGGATGCTGTGGCCGCACTTTTGCCACGCACGGTCGGAACACCCCCGGGCCTCGCCGAGGGCGAGGTGCCAGCGTTTGTGCAAAGCGCCCGCGATGCGATGCAGGCGCGGGGGTTGATCGCGCTCTCTGGCGATCGGTGGACCAGTGTGGGCCCCGAACGCGCGGTCTTGGAGTTTTACGCCAACTCCCTTGGCCCTTTGCACGACACACCGCCATCCCATCGGCAAAATGCTGCGCGCGCAAAGTCATAAAATTACAAAAAGCAGACGACAGATGTTGCAATATTGCGCAATGGGCCATATTCAGCCCTGACACGCCGCGATTCTGCACTGCGGCACGTTTATTCTGATTGGAGGCTGGCATGGCTCTCGACACTGCACTTGATACGGGCATCGCGTCCTACGACGCACCAGAAAAAGACCTCTATGAGATGGGCGAAATGCCCCCAATGGGGTATGTCCCCAAACAAATGTACGCCTGGGCCATCCGGCGCGAACGCCATGGCGAGCCGGACAGCGCGATGTTGCAAGAGGTCGTGGATGTGCCAGAACTCGACAGCAACGACGTGCTGGTGCTCGTGATGGCGGCGGGTGTGAACTACAACGGCGTGTGGGCCGCGCTTGGCCAGCCCATCAGCCCGTTTGACGGCCACAAACAGCCCTACCACATTGCCGGTTCCGATGCGTCGGGGATCGTGTGGGCCGTCGGGGACCGGGTCAAACGCTGGAAAGTCGGGGACGAGGTTGTGATCCACTGCAACCAGGACGACGGCGACGACGAGTTCTGCAATGGCGGCGATCCGATGTATTCGCCCACCCAGCGGATCTGGGGCTATGAAACGCCGGATGGGTCGTTCAGCCAGTTCACCCGCGTGCAAAGCCAACAGCTCATGCCGCGCCCCAAGCACCTGACCTGGGAAGAAAGCGCGTGCTACACGCTAACCCTCGCCACAGCCTACCGGATGCTGTTCGGGCACGAACCCCACGACCTGAAACCGGGCCAGAACGTTCTGGTGTGGGGGGCGTCGGGGGGGCTGGGCTCTTACGCGATCCAGCTCATCAACACGGCCGGGGCCAATGCCATCGGGGTCATCTCGGATGAATCCAAGCGGGACTTCGTGATGGATCTGGGGGCCAAAGGGGTGCTCAACCGCAAGGACTTCAACTGCTGGGGGCAGATGCCCACGGTCAACACGCCCGAATACAACGACTGGTTCAAAGAGGCGCGCAAGTTCGGCAAGGCGATCTGGGACATCACCGGCAAGGGCGTGAATGTCGACATGGTGTTCGAACACCCGGGGGAATCCACGTTCCCGGTGTCGACCTTCGTGTGTAAAAAGGGTGGGATGGTCGTGATCTGCGCGGGCACCACCGGGTTTAACTGCACCTTCGATGTGCGCTACATGTGGATGCACCAAAAGCGTCTGCAAGGCAGCCACTTCGCGCACCTCAAACAGGCCTCTGCCGCCAATCACCTGATGGTGGAACGCCGCCTTGATCCGTGCATGTCCGAAGTCTTCGAATGGAACGACCTGCCCGCCGCACACATGAAAATGCTGCGCAACGAACACAAGCCCGGCAATATGTCGGTATTGGTGCAGGCCCCCAAGACCGGTCTGCGCACGCTCGAGGACGCTTTGGAGGCACGTGGTTAACCACCACACGCCCCCACACGCCCAAGATGAGTCGGACACGCCCGCGAATCACCCTTGGTTGTCGCGGGCGTTTTCACGTCCAGGTGCAGTCTCAGCACGATCAAAGGGTTAAAATTCGGCCCCTCACTATTTCTGGGGAGTAGAAATACGTGAATTTTCAAGCGGAGTTAACGCATGCTATAGTTGTGTTAACGTTTCATTAACCACTTAAGAGAGAGTCTGACCATGAGAAGTGACTGGATACTGGACGTTCTTACGGACCTCAAGACCTTTGCCCGCTCAAACAACATGCCCGCCCTCGCGGAACAGTTGGATGATACCGCAATCGTCGCCATGGCCGAGATCGCCGCAATGAAGGAAGCGAATAATGGTCAGCGTCACGACGGCGAGGCAGCCGTTGGAACTCATTTTGGAGGGCTTGGAAACAGCTGAAGGGCTTGGGGCTCTCCAATCGGCAACCGAGGCTTTGCAGTCTCACTACGACGTCAACCACGTCATCTACCACTGGGTCGACTCCGCCGGGGATCAATACGGCTGCGGCACCTATTCAGACGCATGGCGGGACCGCTACCTCGAGCAGAATTACCTGCGGGTGGATCCGGTCATACTTGGATGCTTTCAAAGGTTTCACCCCGTTGATTGGAAGCGCCTTGACTGGTCAAGCAAGGCCGCACGCGCCTTTCAAGCCGAAGCCATTGCATACGGGGTCGGGAACCAGGGGTTCTCGGTTCCGATCCGCGGCCCGAACGGGCAGTTCGCACTATTTACTGTCAGCCACTCATGCGACGACGATACCTGGGCAAACTGGACAGACGCACACCGCCGCGACCTGATCCTGATCGCTCACTACTTTAACGAAAAGGCATTGGACCTCGAACCGGACCGCACGCCGGAACAATCACAATCCCTCAGCCCGCGCGAAGTCGATGCGATGACATTGCTCGCCATGGGGTACAGCCGCGCGCAGGTGGCCGACACTCTGTCGATCTCCGAGCACACCCTGCGTGTCTACATCGAAAGCGCCCGGTTCAAACTGGGGGCCATGAATACGACCCACGCCGTTGCGCGCGCGATGAGTCGTGGGCTGATTGTGGTCTAAAACCCCCCGTTGCCGCGGTGGGGAACACATCGCACGCGTGTATGAATAGACGTTAACGCACGTATCGGTAGTATTTCAGTCATACCTGCCATTCAAAGGCACACCCGGTCTGACAAGGAGATACCCGATGCTGCGTTACGTCTATGCTTCTGAACTGAACGATCACCCCAAACTTGCCCATACGATGTTTCTTGATCGCGCGGATCAGTTCAAAACCCGGCTGGGCTGGGATGTCACCATTGATGCAGATGGCTACGAGCGTGACGAGTATGACGACCTCAACCCTCTCTATGTCATCTGGGAAGAACCCGATGGCAGCCATGGCGGGTCCATGCGCTTTCTGCCCACCACGGGGCGCACCATGGTCAACGAACACTTCGGTGATCTGATTTCGGGGGCGATTACCAGCCCGATGATCTGGGAATGCACGCGGTTTTGTCTGACCCGTGGTGCTGGCAGCCATGTGGCGGCGGCGCTTATGCTGGGTGGGGGCGAGATCATGCAGAACTTTGGGGTCGAACACTTTGTCGGCGTCTTTGATGCGCGCATGGTGCGCATCTACCGGATGATCGGATCCTCGCCCGAGGTGCTGGGCAGCGCCGGGACAGGACGGGACCAGATCAGCGTCGGCCTGTGGCACTTTGATCCCTCTGCCGCCTCCAAGGTGGCAGAGCGGGCAGGCGTGCCGCTTGATCGATCGCGCCAGTGGTTTGACCGCGCCTTTGGAACCGACGCCCGGCTTGATCTGGCACGCACAGCCTGACAGCGACGCACTTCTTTTTGCACGGGATCGCCAATCGCGCTGGTCCATGGTGCGGCCCCCAGATAGGGTCGCACCATGACGTTATCCCTTGCCCTTTCTGACGATCAGGCCGGCGCCTTTGATGCAGTGACCGACATGCTGCGTGGCGCGGGGATCGACCTTGATGACTCGCTGCTGATGCCGCCAAAATCCACGGCGACCTCGGTGATGGCCATCACGGGCAAGGCAGGGTCAGGCAAAACACTGCTGCTGGCGGAAATGTATAAGGCGCTCGAGACGGCTGGGGTCGAAATCGTCTCCGGCGATTATGAATCCCGCAAACGACGGGACAAACGGACACTCGCGATCCTTGCACCCACGAACAAGGCGGCCAGCGTGTTGCGCTTTCGCGGGGTGCCGGCGACAACGATCCACCGCATCCTTTACACGCCCGTCTATGACCCCGAATACGAACGCATCGCCGAATGGCTGGCCGGCAATGGCGAGCGGCCCGAAATCGAGGGGCTGACAGATCAGGCGCTGGATCGGGCCTGGGCCTTTTATCAGGGCAACAAATCCGTTCCCGGCGCACTGGCGGCCGCAGGGCTGCGCGGATCGGACTTTATTACTGGATGGAAACGGCGCGAAGAACCGCTTGATGTGGGCTTCATCGACGAGGCCTCGATGCTGGACGACAAACAGTTCGAGGACCTCAAGGAGATTTTTCCAACCCTGTTGCTCTTCGGGGATCCGGCACAGCTGGCGCCGGTGAACCAATCGGGCACGATGGTGTTTGAAAAACTGCCCGCGCCCCGGGTGCTGCACCTCAACCGTATTCACCGCCAAGAGGCCGGCAACCCGATCCTCGATCTCGCGCACGCGCTGGGTGATCCGGATGTGGAATTTCATCACTTCGAAAAGATGGTCGAGGACGCCGCCGCCAAAGACGACCGGGTCGTGTGGGGCCAACGGGTCGAGGTCGACTTGATGGCGCGCAGCCCCGTGTTGGTCTGGCGCAATGCGACGCGGATCAGATTGATCAACGCATTCCGCAATGTCTACGGCGCGCCCGAGGATGCGCTGCTCGAAGGCGAGCCGCTGATATGCGACGGCCTCGAACTGCCGCTGAAACACCGCAAGAAACGGCTCGATCTCGAGGCGCGCGGACTGATCAAAGGGGCGCAGGTGATCTTTCTGGGCGAGGGACGCAAACCGGGATTTTCGCGACTACACGTGATGGGGGCCGAAGACCCGCAAGTCTCGGCCGCCTCGATTGTCAAAATCGAAAAACCGGACGAAGAAGAACCGTTCATCCCTTTCGCCGCGCGGATGGGGGCGACGTTCCTGCACGGCGCGGCGGTCACGATCCACAAGGCGCAGGGCAGCCAGTGGGACACGGTGCAGGTCTTTGCACCTGACCTTTACGGGGCTGCGCGCATGGGGCGGTCCGAGGCGGGGCAACCTTTGTGGAAACGGCTGGCCTATGTGGCGATCACACGGGCGCAGGACCGGCTGATCTGGGTGGTGCGCAACCGGCTCTCCAAACCGACAAACCCGCTGACCATCGACGATCTGCGCGCCACACCCGCAGCGGCGCTGACACTGGACGCCTCCGAACCGGAGATCTGAGGCACCTGCATCTTCTCTTGGCCAAAAATATCCCGGGGGTGTGGGGGCTGGCCCCCGCTTCAACAGGGCAGTCGGTGTCACAAACCCGTCAGATGCAGGGGAGAAAACCTATTGACGCAACAGCGAAAACGCCGCCGACGCACCCCAGCCCGCGAATATGGCAATGGCCAGTGACATCAACCCATACAAAGCAGGCTGGTTGCGGCTCAGACTGTAGAGCCACCGCTCAAGCCCGACTTTGCGCACATCGATCGTAGTGGTGTAGTCAGCCACGACAGCGCCGTCCCGGGTCAGGAAAATCCTGGTTTCATAAGCCCCTTCGGTCAAGGCAGCGGGCAATTGGATGCGGGTGCGAAACAGGGTCTCATCATCGACAACAACCTTGCCTTCCAGCAATTGAAAGCTGCCGGCGGCCTCCTGGATGCGGATCAGCGCGTTGACATAGGCGCTGGCATCCAACACGGCATTGGGGGCCCCAACCGCTTGGATCATGCTGGGAATGGACACTTTGTGGCGCAGGTTCTCGCGCACACTCAGCACGTCGCCCAGAGTGCTGCTGGTTGCCACGGCATAATAGCTGGGGGCCCCGTCAATATCCACGCCGTCGGTGTTGACCCAGATCCCGAACCGACGCTCCTTGCGCCGCACGGTCACGGCAACGGGCGGGCCCGCGATGGTCACGATCACACCCAGCTTACCTTCCGGGATTGGCGCCTCGCGCTTGACCGCGCCAAAGACAAATATTTCGGATCCATCAAAGCTGGTAGTGATGGCAACTTCGTTCTGGCTCAGCCCCAGCACAACCTCTTCGGCGGTGGCGGGAATGGCCAGAAAAAGCAGGGCGATCAACCAGCGCATCAGTGCCCGCCCTCTGCCGCAATCGAAAACAACTCAGAAGGCATGACCAGCAGGTCAAAGGCCAACTTGCCGCAGACCAGCAGCACCATGATGGCAAGCAGGATACGCAACTGTTCGGCCTTCATCTTGACCCCGATCCGGGTGCCAATCTGCGCGCCAATCACACCGCCGACCAGCAGCAGCACGGCCAGAACCACATCAACGGTGTAGTTCGTTGTGGCGTGCAGCATCGTGGTAAAGGCCGTTACAAAAATGATCTGAAACAGCGATGTGCCGACAACGACCTTGGTGGGCATGCCAAGCAGATAGATCATGGCAGGCACCATGATAAACCCACCACCCACGCCCATGATGGCCGCCAGGATGCCGACGCACAGACCGACCAAAAGCGGCGGAATGACCGAGATATAAAGGCCCGATACCCGAAACCGCATCTTGAACGGCAGCTTGTGAATCCAGTTGTGTTTCTTGCGGGTGGGCAGGGCACCGCCCTTGGCGGTCTTGCGGATGGCATTGAGGCTTTCGATGAACATCAGCCCGCCGATCACACCCAGAAAGACGACATAACACAGCTTGACCAGCAGATCGACTTGGCCAAGGGCCTTGAGATAATTGAACAGCACCACCCCAAGGGCCGCCCCGACAAGGCCACCGATCAGCAGCACGACGCCCATCCTGAGATCCACCGTCTTGCGCCTGAAATGGGCCAAAACGCCAGAGAAGGACGAGGCCACGATCTGATTGGCTTCGGTGGCCACAGCCACCGCCGGAGGGATGCCGATAAAGAACAAAAGCGGCGTCATCAAAAACCCGCCGCCAACGCCAAACATGCCAGATAAGATGCCCACCATCCCGCCCAACCCCAAGAGAAGATAGGCGTTGACCGATACCTCGGCGATGGGCAGGTAAATTTGCATGATCCCTGTTAGGCCGGGTCCAGAGTCAAATCAAGGTGTCATGCCGCTGTGCAGCAAACTGGCGTATTGTGGATACACAAACTGGACCTAAATCGGGCGCACCACAGGTGCGCCTTACCGGGCAAAACTCAGCGTGACATCCGCAAATGGTTGCGCGGCGCACCCTTGGGTGCACCTTACGTTTCAGACCGGGCTATCGCTCTTTGACATAGGGTTCGCCCCCTGCACGCGGCGGAATGGCTTTGCCCACAAAACCGGCGAGGATCACCACCGTCAGGATATAGGGCAGTGCATCCAGCAGCTGGACCTGAACCTTGAACCCAAGCGCCCCTTCGATGATGTCCGGGCGCAGCGCAATGGCCTGAAGATACCCAAACAGCAGCGTCGCCCACAGGGCGTGCCAGGGCCGCCATTTGGCAAAGATCAGCGCAGCCAGTGCGATGAACCCGCGCCCGGCTGTCATGTCTTTGACAAAGTTGGCCTGGAGCGCGGTTGCCAGGTAGGCCCCTGCGATCCCGCACAGGATCCCGCAGATCCCCACGGCCGCAAAGCGCAAGCCGACAACGGATACGCCGGCCGTATCCACCGCAGCCGGGTTTTCCCCCACCGCGCGCAAGCGCAGACCAAAGCGCGTGCGGAACAGAATGTACCACGTCCCCGGCACACACAGCAGCGCAACATAGACGAGGATGGAGTGGCCTGAAATCAGTTCGGCATAGATCGGACCGACATAGGGCACCGTGCTGAGCGCCTCGGCAAAGGGCAGCGTGATCGGTTCGAACCGAGCCCCGCCGATCAGGGACGGCGTGCGCCCGCCTTGCTGAAACCAGCTTTGTGCGATGAGCACGGTCAGACCGGCGGCAAGAAAGTTGATGGCGACACCGGAAATCAGCTGATTGCCCCGGAACGTGATCGAGGCCACGCCGTGCACGCCCGCCAGTACCAACGACGCGCCAATACCCGCCAGCAGCCCCATCCAGACCGATCCGGTTGTGGCTGCAATTGCTGCGGAAAAGAAGGCGGCCGCCAACATCTTGCCCTCAAGCCCGATGTCAAAGATCCCGCCGCGTTCTGAAAACAGCCCGGCAAGGCATGCCAGCAGCAACGGTGTTGCCAGGCGCACTGTTGAATCCAGAACGGACAGGTCGAGGAGGGCAAGAAAGTTCATGGCGTGCCTCGTTTGCGCAGCGCGAGAAAGATCCGTTCGAGCGGCATACGCACCATATTGTCCAAGGCACCGGTGAACAGAATGACCAGCGCCTGAATGACCACGATCAGCTCGCGCGGGATCGTTGTCCAAAAGGCCAGTTCAGCGCCGCCCTGATACAGAAAGCCAAAGAGGATCGCCGCCAGAACCACACCCAGCGGGTGACTGCGCCCCATAAGGGCAACGGCAATGCCGATGAACCCCGCCCCTTCGGTGGCGTTCAAGACCAGTCTTTCAGCCTCGCCCATGACCGAATTGATGCCCATCAGCCCGGCCAGCCCCCCCGAGATCAGCATGGTCACCACGATAATCTTGACCGCGTTGATCCCGGCATAGCGTGCGGCAGGTTCGGAATGGCCAAAGGCGCGGATTTCGTAGCCAAGCCGTGTGCGCCACATCAAAATCCAGACACCAAAGGCGCACAGCAGCGCGATCAGAAAGGTGATGTTGACGCTGTCATCCTTGGATGCCTTCAGCCCCATCGATGCCAGAATGCCGTTGAGTGTGGGCAGATCAAGATGCTCTGCGAAGCGGGCAGAGGAGGGATCTTGCGACCCAATCGGTTTCAGGAAGTCGTTGACGATATAGATCAGCAGCGCCGAGGCGATGAAGTTGAACATGATCGTCGTGATCACGATATGGCTGCCCCGCTTGGCCTGCAGATAGGCCGGGATCAGCGCCCACAGCGCGCCAAAAACAGCCGCGCCCAAACTGGCGGCGATCAGCGCCACGCTCCAATGTGGCCAGGGCAGGTAGAGGCACACCAACGCCACGCCCAGCCCCCCGAGCATGGCCTGACCTTCGACGCCGATATTGAACATGCGCGCGTGAAAGGCGACAGAGACCGCAAGCCCGGTGAAGATGAAATTGGTGGCGTAATAGAGCGTATAGCCCCAGCCCCGCACAGAGCCCACCGCGCCGGTGATCATCAGGTTCACCGCCTCGATCGGGTCCTCGCCGATGGCAAGGATCACGATTGCTGACAGGATCGCTGCGAGAAGCAGGGAAATGAGCGGGACGAGGATCACCTCGGCCCATTTGGGCATCACGTCCATGGCCGTGCTCCGACAGTGTCAAAAGGGGTGCTGCGCACACGCGTGTGTTTCAGGGGGCGTTGCCCCCGTCCCTGAGGGACTCCCCCAGGATATTTTTGGCCGAAAGAAGCATGGATCATGATGCGACCCCCGCCATCAGCAGCCCGAGTTCTTTTTCATCCGTTTCGGTGGACTGGCGTTCACCCATGATTTGCCCGTCGAACATGACTGCGACCCGGTCTGCAAGGCTCAGGATCTCTTCGAGCTCGACCGAGACCAGCAGGATCGCCTTGCCCTGATCGCGCAGGGCCACGATTTGCTGGTGGATGAATTCGATGGCCCCGATGTCGACACCACGTGTGGGTTGCCCAACAAGCAGCAAGTCGGGGTTGCGTTCGATTTCGCGGGCCAGCACGATTTTTTGCTGGTTGCCGCCGGAAAAGTTCTTGGCCGCGAGGTTAGGATGGGGCGGTCGCACGTCGAACCGGTCCATCTTGGCCTGTGTGTCGGCCTTGATCGCGGCGTTGTCGATCAGCAGACCCTTTTGGTAGCTGGCGTCGGTGTGATAGCCGAACGCTGTGTTTTCCCACGCGGAAAAATCCATGATCAACCCTTCGCGCTGGCGATCTTCGGGCACGTGGGCGATGCTGTTGGCGCGCCGTGACTGCCCGTCGGAGTGCCTGCCCGTCAGATCGATGGGCTGGCCGTTCAGGGTGATGGTGCCGGTGCCGTCCGCGTATCCCCCCAGCACTTCAAGGAGTTCGGACTGCCCGTTTCCCGCCACCCCGGCGATCCCCAGGATTTCGCCCGCCCGCACTTGCAGATCGATCCCGCGCAGCCGTTCGACTTTTTGATCGTCCACAACACGCAGGTTCTGGACATCAAGCACAACGGTGCCGGGTTGGGCCGGGGTCTTGTCGACGCGCAGCAGCACCTTGCGCCCCACCATCAGCTCGGCCAGTTGCTCGGGCGATGTTTCGGTGGTCTTGACCGTGGCCGTCATCTCGCCGCGCCGCATAACCGATACGGTATCGGTGGTGTCCATGATTTCGCGCAGCTTGTGCGTGATCAGGATGATGGTTTTGCCCTCTTGGCGCAGACGGTTCAGGATGCGGAACAACTGGTCCGCTTCGGCCGGGGTGAGCACGCCTGTGGGTTCGTCCAGGATCAGAATATCGGCCTGGCGGTAGAGTGCCTTGAGGATCTCAACGCGCTGCTGCATGCCAACGCCGATCTCTTCGATCAAAGCGTCCGGGTCGACGTTCAACTCGTATTCCGCCGCCAGATCAATCAGCGACTTGCGCGCCTTGGCCAAGGACGGCTTGAGAAAGCCGCCGTCTTCGGCGCCCAGAATGATGTTTTCCAGAACGGTAAAGTTTTCCACCAGCTTGAAGTGTTGGAACACCATGCCGATCCCTGCGGCAATCGCGGCCTGGCTGTCGGGGATTTCGGTCTTTTGACCCGAGATGAACACCTCGCCCGCGTCCGCTTTGTAAAACCCATAAAGGATGGACATGAGGGTGGATTTGCCCGCCCCGTTTTCGCCGATGATCCCGTGGATCGTGCCCGGCATGACGCGGATCGAGATATCCTTGTTGGCCTGAACCGGGCCGAAAGCTTTGGAGATGCCTTTGAGTTCGATCGCAGGCTGTGTCGTGGGCGCGGTCATGGGCGATCCGTAAGGCAAGACAGATTTTTGCAGTAAAAATCTGGGCCGCGCGTGGTGATGTCGCGCGGCCCAGAGATGGCTTAATGTGAGGTCTTAGAAGTCAAGAACCGGGCAGCTGTCGTTGGCGTAATAGGCCACGACCTCAAGGTCACCGGAAATGATCTGCTCGCGGGCCGTGTCCACGGCCGTTTTCATCTCATCCGACACGAGGGCTGCGTTGTGCTCGTCCAGTGCATAGCCAACACCGTCCTCGGCCAAGCCCAGCGTCGTGAACCCGCCTGTTTCCAGGTCAACGCCGGCTTTCATCGAGTCATATACAGCCACGTCCACACGCTTGAGCATGGAGGTCAGAACCTTGCCCGAGTGCAGGTAGTTCTGGTTGCTGTCCACACCGATGGACAGGATGCCCTCGTCTGCGGCTGTTTGCAGGATACCGACACCGGTGCCGCCCGCCGCAGCATAGATCACGTCTGCGCCCTGGCTGATCTGCGCCTTGGTCAGTTCGGACCCTTTGACGGGGTCGTTCCATGCGGACGGTGTTGTGCCGGTCATGTTGGCGATGACGTTGGCATCCGGGTTGACCGCCTTGACGCCCTGGGCAAAGCCACAGCCAAAGTGGCGGATCAGCGGGATGTCCATGCCGCCAATGAACCCAACGGTGCCGGACTCCGACGCCATCGCGGCCATCATGCCGACAAGGTAGGACCCCTGGTGCTCTTGAAAGCCGATCAGTTGGACGTTTGCGGGCACTTCCGGCATCCAGCCGTCGATGTTTACAAATTTGGTGTCGGGATAGTCGCCCGCAACCGCGTTCACCGGATCTGCAAAGGCAAAGCCTGTGGTGATAACGGGGTTGGCCCCGGCTTCGGCAAAGCGGCGCAAGGCCTGCTCGCGTTGTGCTTCGGATTGCAGTTCGATTTCCAGGAACTTGCCGCCTGTCTCATCTGCCCAACGTTTGGCACCGTTAAAGGCCGCCTCGTTAAAGGATTTGTCGAACTTGCCGCCGAGGTCAAAGATCAGCGCAGGGTCGGCCAGAACCGCGCCAGCCGATAGGGCCAGCCCGGCTGTCGCGCCGAGGAATTTCTGCATCAGGGTCATGGTGTGTTTTCTCCCGAGTTTCATGGTTGGGGCAGTGGCAGCAGGGCTACACACGCCCGGGATCGCAGCGATCATACGGGATTAGGCCGCAGGGGCGGGGTGGGGTCAACCGCTTTTTGACCATTTGGCCAAGGGATTGGGCGTGTGACCTAAGGGGAAGCTGAAGCGTTGGGCGGGGGGCTGTCTGCCCCCCATGACCCGTGCGGGTCATTCCCCCCGAGCATTTTTATGGAACAATGAAGGGGAGGGCGGCCCGCATGACCACAGCGTCTTGCGCGGCGTGCCCGTCAGGTCGGCGGTAATAGCCTGGGCGCCGCGCCACCTCGACAAAGCTGTGGCGCGCATAAAGGGCGCAGGCGCTGATGTTATCCGCTGCCACCTCGAGAAAGGCGCTGTCGGCCAGTGCCGCCGCATCCCCCATCCATGTGCGCATCACGCGCCCCCCGATGCCCTGGCCCTGGTGATCCGGGGCGACCGCCAGCGTCAGCAACTCGGCCTCGCCCGCGATGGCCCGCCAGAGGGCAAACCCATATGCGTGCGCCGTCAGATGTGTATGGTCTGCCGCCAGCAACGTCTGGAACTCGGCCGCAGTCCATGGCCGCGCGTCGCGAAAGGCTGCATGGTGAATTTGGGCAAGATGTTCTGGCGTCACGGCAACAGCACGGGCGCGCCGTCGCGGGCTGGTGCGGCATCGGGCGCGCGCACGTAAACCGGCGCGGGCGCGTTTGTGGGTGCAGGCCACACCGCGGCGGCATGCCGGGTGATCGCCTCGGCCAACGCGGATGGTGTTGGTTCTGGTGCGGGGGACGGCACATCGGCCCGCGCGACAAGGCGCGGGCCATCGGCGTCCGTGATGTAAACCGCATCGCGCGGGGCCGGGATCGCCACCGCAGACCCGGTTGGGGCAATGCGTCCGCGCGCCGCAAATCCGTCAACGCCGTATGCCGGGAGACCCAAGCCAAGTGCCAGACCGCGCGTAGCAGACACCCCGATGCGAATTCCGGTAAAGTTGCCGGGCCCTGTGCCCACAGCCAGCGCATCAAGGTCCGCCCAGCCGACGCCTTGTGCGCTCAACAGCTCTTCCAGCAGGGTCATCAGACGCTCTGCCTGACCGCGCGGCATTTCTTCGGCGACGCTTGCCATGATGGTGTCGCCGCGTGCGATCGCTGCCGCGCAATAGGGCCCCGACGTATCAAGGCCAAGGATCAGAGGCGGTGTGCTCATGGTGACCCTGTGGCCAACACATCGCGGGCAGATGCGGGCGCGCGCGGTGTGTCGTCGTCGATGTGCAGCCAGGGCAGGGCGCTGTCGGCATGCGAATGCAACACCGGGGCCAGCCTGTCGGCCTGATCAATTATACCAAGCGGGACATAGACCTGATCGGGCAGGTAGTCGAACCGGGCCGCAAGGGGCGATCCGCATTTGGGACATGTCCACCGCTCAACTCCTGGCGCGTGCTCGAGTGGAGGGGCAAGAGCCGGGGCTGCCACCAGATCCGAGCGCAAAAACGCAGCAAAGGCCGCAACGGGTGCCCCCGTCCAGCGGCGGCAGTCGGTGCAATGGCAATAGGCGACGGTGATCGGATCAGCGGATAGGGTCAGCCGCGACGCGCCGCAATAACAGCGCGCCGTCAGGGCCGGATCAGACGGCGACAGGGCGCACCTCTGTCACTTCGGGGATGTAGTGGCGCAGCAGGTTTTCGATGCCCATTTTCAGGGTCAAGGTTGAGGATGGACAGCCCGCGCAGGCCCCCTGCATGTGCAGGTAAACCACACCCCGGTCAAAGCCGTGGAACGTGATATCGCCGCCATCCTGTGCGACGGCAGGGCGGACCCGGCTGTCCAGCAGTTCCTTGATCTGGCCCACGACAACCCCGTCTTCGCCGTCATGTTCGGCATGGCCGGAGGCGGGCGCGTGGCCGTCATCCATCACCGGTTGACCGGACTGGAAATGCTCCATGATGGCCCCCAGAAGGGCAGGCTTGATGTGGTCCCAGTCGACGCTGTCCGCCTTGGTCACAGTCACGAAATCCGTGCCAAAGAAAACGCCCGTCACACCCTCAACGCCAAACACGCGCTGGGCGAGGGGGGATTTGGTGGCCGCATCTGCCGTGGGGAAATCGGCTGTGCCCATCTCAAGCACGGTCTGACCGGGCAGGAATTTCAGGGTCGCGGGGTTGGGCGTGGATTCGGTCTGGATGAACATCGGCATCTCCTGAGGGTTACTGTTGGATATGCGGGGGAACGGACGCCCTGTCAAGGTTTTGGAACGATTCTAAAGTAAGGATGGTCGGGCCAAAGCACAATTGGCCGGAAATCGCGCGCCTCCACGCAGGTTCATCAGGACAAGCACACGGCTGGGACCAAGACGCGCTCAGGTGATCGCTTCCAGCTTTTCCTTGCTCAGATCGCCGGGCACGATGGTGATGGGAATGGGCAGGTTGCCCGCGTTGCGGG
>JBCCBC010000223.1:0-3551 GCA_039814435.1 Pseudomonadota bacterium | reverse complement strand
TGCGCAGCGGATGGCAGCCTGGGGCGATGTTGCGCGCCGTATCGCACATGAAATCAAGAACCCGCTGACGCCCATTCAACTCAGCGCCGAACGCATCAAGCGCAAGTTTGCCCCCAAACTCGGCGAGGACAGCGACAGCCTCGAACAGATGACCGACGTCATTGTGCGACAGACGGGCGATTTACGGCGGATTGTGGACGAGTTTTCAAAGTTTGCGCGCATGCCGGAGCCGGACAGGCAAAGCCATGACCTGACGGCGATTGTGCGCGACGCGGTCTTGCTGCAACGGGCCGGTCAGCCCGATGTCGACATTGCAGACGACGTGCCGGACGTGCCGATCCTGGCGGATGTGGATGCGACCATGATTTCCCAAGCCCTTACCAATCTGGTGAAGAACGCAGGCGAAGCCATTGAAACACTGAAGGAAAAGGGCGGGGCGCCAGACGACCATGTCGCCCGGGTCGAAGTGAGCATGCGCGACGATCCTGTGGGGGCCGTCATCACCATTTCCGACAATGGCATCGGCCTGCCCGAAGATCGGGCGCGGTTGTTTGAACCCTATGTGACCACCCGCGACGAAGGGACGGGCCTTGGCCTGCCCATCGTCAAAAAGATCATCGAAGAACACGGGGGCACGTTGACCCTCGAAGACGCGGCCCCCTTTGAGGGCCAGACCCATTCCGGTGCCAAGGCAGTGATCACACTGCCCACGGCCCCGGCAACAGTTGAGCAGGAGCAAGTGGTATGAGCGACATTTTGATCGTAGATGACGAACGAGACATTCGGGAACTGATCTCGGATATTTTGGAAGACGAGGGCTATGCCACACGGCTGGCCGGAAACTCCGATGACGCGATGAGCGCGATCAACACAGCGGCACCGGCCCTGATGATCCTTGATATCTGGCTCAAAGACAGCCGCATGGACGGGATCGATATCCTCAAATCGGTGAAACGCGACAATCCGGACGTCCCCGTCGTTATCATTTCGGGACACGGTAACATCGAAATTGCCGTCGCTGCGATCAAGCAGGGGGCGTATGATTTCATCGAAAAGCCCTTCAATATTGACCAGTTGTTGGTGGTCATCCGCCGCGCGATGGAGACGTCGCGCCTGCGCCGCGAGAACCAAAGCCTGCGCCGGCCCGATGCGGTTGAGTCGAAAATGGTTGGGGCGTCGGCCAGTTTCCGGGGCTTGATTTCGCATCTGGACAAAGTGACCAAATCCAACGGCCGCGTGATGCTGACTGGCCCTGCGGGATGCGGCAAAGAGGTTGCAGCACGCTACATCCACGCCAAATCCAACCGGGCAGATGCGCCCTTTGTCACCGTCAATTGCGCAGGCGTCGCCCCGGAAAACATGGAAGAAGTCCTGTTTGGCCGCGAAACGCCGGACCGCGGCGTTGAACCGGGCCTTTTGGAACAGGCCCATGGCGGCGTTGTCTATTTCGACGAAGTGGCAGACATGCCGATCGGGACACAATCCAAGATCCTGCGGGTCCTGGTCGATCAGCAATTTCAAAGGGTTGGGGGAACGGACAAGGTCCGCGTGGACCTGCGCGTGATTTCATCGACCAACCGGGATCTTGAACAAGCCATTGCGGCCGAAACCTTTCGCGAGGAACTGTACCATCGTTTGAACGTGGTTCCGATCCCCGTCCCAAGCCTTGAAGAGCGACGCGAAGATATTCCCGTCCTGGCCGGCCACTTCATTGAGGATTTCAATGGCGCACAAGGCCTGCCCAAACGCGAGCTGAGCGAAGATGCGGCGGCTCTTTTGCAAACCATGGTCTGGCCAGGCAATGTGCGCCAACTCAAGAACATGGTCGAGCGCGTGTTGATCCTTGGCGATGGCACCGGACCAATCGAAGCCAAGGAACTGCCCGGATCAGATGAGCCAGGCGGCGAAGAAGGGCGCGTGGTACTGTCCGGGGCACTGGCAACCTTGCCATTGCGCGAAGCACGCGAGGCCTTTGAACGCGAATACCTGCTGACCCAAATCAACCGCTTTGGGGGCAACATCAGCCGCACTGCGAATTTTGTCGGGATGGAGCGGTCGGCACTGCACCGCAAACTGAAATCGCTGGGCGTCGTGACATCGTCCAAAGCCGGGGCGCGGGTTGCACATCTGGACGAGGCGGATGCAGAAGTGGGATAGCTTGTCTCGCCCACGGGAACGAACGAAAACACAGCGACCACATATGCGACGGGCCAGAAACTGAACACAGTTTCTGAGCCGTTTTCTTGTTCAAGAAAACGTCACCGTGCGCGGGTGCCGAGCTGTGCCAGAACATCCAGACCTTGCATGTTCAAAAAGTGCAGCATGTCGATAAAGATCCAGTTTTCGACCAGCTTGTCCCCGTCACGACGATAAATGTCGACCACGCGCATGTCCGCTTTGCGACCCGATGGCGGCAGGCCCAGATATGGCCCTGTGCAGTCCATCGTCAGATTGGGCCAGCCGAAAAACCCACCATACTTTCCCTCAGCCATGCGGCAGATATGCCCGTTGAACCTGCGCGCTCCAAGTTGTGTGCGAAATGGTTGCTGATGCTGTTCGATGTAACGGTCGATAGTGTAGGTCGCGCCGATCCCTGTGGGTCCCCACCACACCATGTCGCTGTCCCAATCGCGCGCCAGCTCCTGCTGCGGCGTCAACGCCACCGCTCCGGAATTGGCATCATCAATGGCGGAAATCATCGCGTGGATACGGTCCAGCGTAATTTGCCCCTGGGTTGGATCCTGATCGTCAAACAACAACCCATCATGGGTCGCCGGGCCAGGTTGCACCAGCTGCGCACCTGTCATGTTCGGCAGCGGATACTGACCCGCTTGGGCCATGATATGCAGCAGATCGACGAACATCGCCTGTTCGACAATCCGGTCATTTTCAACCCGTGAAAATTCGGCGTAGCGGATCATGACAATCTTGCGCGTCGGCTCAATCCCGAGAAATGGCGCATCAAACAAGCCCATGAAATGCCCCATGGAGGCAACCCACGTGCCAGCCCCGTCATCAAGGTGGTTGTGCCCGGCGAAAAAGACATCCTGACGCCGCTGGACCCGGCTGAATGCCGCCAACAGCGGCCCCCAGAACGCATCAGCGATTGCGTGTGGGCCGGTCTGTTCGTGGAACGGGTGCATGCCACGCCACAGGGTGTCTGGGTCCAGATGTTGGGCGAGCGCGTCGGCGACTGTGTCAGGCGTTGCGCATGCGAGCGCGGCGTGATGGGCCTGCACGCAGGCCTTTGCACGGGAAAGATCGGTCATGGTTATCCTTGGGTGACTATTCTAAATCCGCCATCTGTTCGAATGGCGCAGCTGTTGGCATTCAGGCGTGGCAGTATCGGTGAACGCCCCTCTGGCGCACGCTCTGCGATGTTTTGGGGGCACACGGGCACGTCAACAGGGCGGTACCCACGGTCTTGCATACACAGCGATTTGACGCGCGTTCTAAGGTCCTTGTTCACGTCTACAGTGTAGATATCTCCGGGCACCCAGTACCCACCTCGGGTGTGGCACGCGCCCGCCGCGTCACAAACCCTGCGCGAT
>JBCCBC010000157.1:0-7031 GCA_039814435.1 Pseudomonadota bacterium | reverse complement strand
GACCTCAGCCATACAGCGCAGGTCGCGACAGACGATCGCCCGATTGCCGCGCTGCGCGATGCAGGGGGCGACATCACTGTTGAGTTCAAGGATGGCGGGTCCGCTACCTTCGCGGCCGTCTTTACCGCGCCAAGCGTGAGCCTTGATGACACGCCAGCCGCAATGTTGGGGTGCGCAATGGCAGATGGCCCGCTCGGGGCGTTCGTTCAAGTCGGTCCGATGGGGCAAACCTCTGTGCCGCATGTCTTTGCAGCCGGGGACTGCGCCAGCCCTGCACACAGCGTTACACCCGCCTTGGGCGCAGGTGCCATGGCTGGCATCGGCTGCCACCAATCCCTGCTTTTTCCTAGCATGATCCAACCATTCGAGGTCGTACACCATGACTGATTCCCGTCTTCCTGTAACTGTCCTGTCAGGGTTCCTGGGCGCTGGCAAAACGACACTTCTCAACCGCGTGCTCAACAACCGCGAGGGGCGCCGCGTTGCCGTCATCGTCAATGACATGTCCGAAGTGAACATAGACGCGGACCTTGTACGCGCAGACACAGAACTGTCGCGCACCGATGAAACGCTTGTGGAAATGTCCAACGGTTGCATCTGCTGTACGCTGCGTGATGACTTGCTGGACGAGGTCCGTCGCCTCGCGGCCGAGGGGCGGTTTGACTACCTTTTGATCGAGTCGACAGGCATCTCGGAACCGCTGCCCGTCGCGGCTACATTCGATTTTCGGGACGAGTTTGGTGACAGCCTGTCAGACGTGTCACGCCTCGACACCATGGTGACGGTCGTGGATGCGGTGAACCTGCTCAATGATTACTCCAGCCATGAGTTCCTGAGTGACCGCGGCGAGACCTTGGGCGAAGATGACGAGCGCACGCTGGTGAACCTTCTGGTCGAACAGATCGAATTTGCCGATGTCGTGATCCTGAACAAAGTGGCCGACGCAGGCCCCGAGCGCACGGATGCCGCCCGCAAAATCATCCGCAGCCTGAATGCAGATGCCAAGATCATTGAAACCAACCAGTCGGATGTGGCCGCAGCCGAGATCCTCAACACTGGCATGTTCGACTTTGAAAAGGCGCATGAGCACCCGATGTGGGCCAAGGAGCTTTATGGGTCTGCCGATCACGTGCCCGAATCCGAAGAATACGGCGTAGCCAGCTTTGTCTACCGCGCCCGCCAGCCCTTTGATCCGGAAAAGGTCATGCACACCCTGAACGGCGACCTGCCGGGCGTGATCCGGGCCAAGGGGCACTTTTGGCTTGCCACCCGCCCCAACTGGGTGGCTGAGTTTTCTCTGGCGGGCGCGCTTTCGTCCATCAAGCCGCTGGGCACGTGGTGGGCCTCGGTGCCCAAAGACCGCTGGCCGGATCATGACAGCGCACGCGAGTACATGGCCGCCCATTGGAGCGAGCCATGGGGGGATCGCCGCCAAGAGATCGTGTTCATCGGTGCAGGTATCGATTGGCCTGCCCTGAAGACACGGTTGGATGCCTGTCTGGTGCCCGAGCACGTGGCACCTGGCCCTGACGTGTTGCCACTGGATATGCCAGACCCGTTTCCCGGCTGGCGTCGGGTTGAGGACGCGGCATGAGTGTGCTGCACGCTCAGCTCAAAAATGCGGCGGTCGGGGTCGGTATCGCTGACACGCCCGACGATCTGTCAGTCATCCACAAACCCGGCTGCGCCGCTGCGATCTGGCGCAGGCAACCACCAGTCGGTTTTCGAAACTGGATCAACGGCCTCGACCCCCAGCAACTGCCGCGCGCAAGGTTGCTTCTGCATCCGGATACGGTGCCAGAAGCTATCGCGCAGTGGTGTGACAGTTCAAACCTTGATCACAGCGAGGAACGCAATTGGCTGGAGGCGGACGTTGCAGAACTGGCAAAGCAGTTCACCGCCTTGATGGACGCGCCCTATCTGCGGCTGAGGATGGATGTGATCAACACCAACGCCTGTCGCAAATTCCATATCGACGCAATTCACGCGCGGCTGATCTGCACTTATAGTGGAACCGGCACGCAATATGGCATCTCAACCAACGGCGATGAACCGACAAGGGTTTTCACGGTGCCAACAGGTGCCCCAATGATCCTGCGCGGTACGCTGTGGCCTGCAGATCCGCCCGCAGGTCTGCTGCATCGCTCGCCGCCGATTGCCGGGACGGGCGAGACTCGGCTCGTTCTGGTCATCGACCCGCTTTGGTCCATCGACGATGAATGAGGGCAACGGCCACAAGTTTGCGTGACCGAACACGTCCGACAACTTGAAACGGTCTAGCCCGCACCGTCCCAAATCGCCTCATAGTGAGCGATAATCTCAAGCATACGCTCTTTGCCGAAACTGGGATCATGCCCCCCGTGAACGGTTGTCACATCAAGCGTTTTCAAAAGATCAAAGGTCCTGCGATAATCAGTAACACTCATACCTGGGCCCTCGTAAATCAGGGGGCCATCATAGATCGCGTCGGCCCCAAACAGCACACCAGTCGCTTCTTCAAACAGGCCAATCCCACCCGGTGAATGCCCCGGCAGATGCAGAACCGTATACACGTGATCGCCCAAATCAACGCTGTCGCCATGGGCCAACAATCCAGTCGCGGGGGCGCCCTGCAATTTATAACTTTCGGGATCGTACCCCTCAAACGGCAAAGCCTCGATAAGTGTCTCGCCAATCGGTGGATAGCCTGCCTCGAGGAAAGTTTGCAGCAACGCCTCGGGCATATCGCGGCGAAACAGCGAGGTCAGGCCAGACGGGTCGGCCATTTCCTCCGCCTCAGCCGGGTGAACCAGGCGGATGTCAAACTCGTGCACCGCGCCGATGTGGTCAATATGCGTGTGGGACGACACGCATATGATCTCTTTCTTCGGATTACGGCGCAGCGTGTCGAGATAGGGTTTGAATGGGATCACACCCATCCCGGTATCAAGGATCATGTCGCGTTCACTGCCTTGAACCAGAAACATGTTGGCCTGTTCCAGGACATGAATGTGGGGTTCGATGATGACTGTGGTATCTGCATCAAGGGCGGTGGCTTGAAACCAGTTTTCGGCGATGGGCAAGTGCATCCTGTGTCTCCTTACGCGTCTACAAAACGGACCGGTTCGGCCCAATGCAACAACACCACGCATCCCACGTCGCTCCATACAGAGTGGCGGGATCCAGGCGGATTGATGACCATGTCACCTTTGACATAGGTGCCGTTTTCGTCTGACTGCGCACCATCCAGCACCAGGATCGTTTCGACCCCGATATGTTCGTGCAACGGCACCCGTGCGCCCGGTGCGTAGTTTAGAACTGCTATGGCAGGGCTGCCATCCAGAAGCGGGGCAATTGTGATCCCGTCCCGAAATGGCTCAAACCGCAGCGCCGCCCACCCGCCATCAAGCAGCTCTTTTACGCGCATTGGCTCAAGCATGAAGCGCCTCCAGGATTGCATCTGTCGTGGTGGCCCAGCCGACAATACCCCCTTGCGCGGTGAGCATCTCGATCGTTGCAGCCTTGAGGGCGGCAAAATAGCTTTCAGTCGCATCCGTGGCCAGCAGGCAGTCAAATCCCCGATCATTGGCTTCACGCATGGTGGTTTGCACGCACACCTCTGTCGTGACGCCCGCAAAGACGAGGTGATGCAAACCGCGCTCTGACAAGAGCGCTTCGAGGTGCGTGCGCGTGAACGCCCCTTTGCCGGGTTTATCCAACACGACTTCTCCGGGCCACGGGGCGAGATCAGGGATAATGTCAGCTCCGGGCGCGCCCGCAACCAACAGCCGGCCCATCGGCCCAACCTCCCCAATCCGAAGCTCAGGATCGCCGCGGTCACGCTTGGCATTGGGCAGATCGGATAGGTCGGGTTTGTGGCATTCACGCGTGTGGATCACGGGCAAACCGACATTTCGAAATCCCGCCAAAAGTTTTGCTACCGTCGGGATGATCGCGCCAAGCCGGGACACGTCATTGCCAAGGCTGGCGCCAAAACCACCCGGCTCAATAAAGTCCCGCTGCATGTCGATGATGATCAAACACAGACTGGCAGGATCAAATGGGTACGGGAACGGATCGGCCGAAATAGTCTTCATGCGGCAGCAACTATACGACGGTAGCCCGCTTGCATCACAACAAGCCTGCAATCAGCGCCTTGCTATCCGCAACTGCGCCAAAAACGCCGCCTTGCATCGTCACCATCTTGATTGCGGCGTCATGGTTGCCCTTGTCCGTAGCGCCGCAGCAATCCTCAAGCACCACACATTCAAAGCCGCGGTCATTGGCTTCGCGCATTGTGGTGGACACACAAACATCCGTTGTAATCCCACAGATCACCAGGTTTTGGATGCCCCGCATCCGCAAGACCATCTCAAGATCGGTCGCGCAGAAACTACCCTTGCCCGGCTTATCGATGATCGTTTCGCCGTCCTGCGGATACAGGTCCTCAATAATGTCCCAGCCCGGTTCACCGCGCACAAGGATCTTGCCGCACGGGCCATCTTCACCAATCCCGGCACCAATCTGCTGTGAACGCCAACGCTTGTTGGCAGGCAAGTCGCTCAGATCCGGGCGATGACCTTCGCGGGTGTGCAAGATATGATAGCCCTTCTCGCGCATCGCACTCAGCACAGATTTGATTGGCTCAATCGGTGCGCGGGTCAGCGACAAATCATACCCCATGGCATCGACGTATCCGCCCTCACCGCAAAAATCGGTCTGCATATCGATAATAAGAAGTGCAGTATTTTCGGGGCGAAGATCGCCATCAAAGGGCCACTTGTACGGATAGCTTGCGATATGGGTCATGCGGTGGGATCCTTTCGCGCGTCACTCAACAACTGGAATTGCGCCGTCAAAAGCAGACGATCCTTGCAGCTTATGAGGCACGAACCGGTCTGACTTCTGCTCATTTTTCGCCAGACTGGTGCAGAAAATTCACCGCTACCCAACCAATCTAAAGGGCGGCGACCAGCTGTCGCATGAAACGCGCCGAGGCGACCGGCAGCGTCCGGCCACGCAATTGCCCAAGCAACAAGTTCCCCGGCGCTGCATCGCGTTTTGCAAGCGGTCGCGCGACCAGTGTGGGGTCATTGGACATGTCCAAACCAATCGGGAATTGGAAACTGATCATGTCCTCCCAGGCCGCATAGTGGCGCATGAAATCAAAGCTTTCAGACTCGATCAGGGGATCAACTTCGGTGCCGCTTGACCGACGTGCAGCTGTTTCAAGCAACACGCGCACCGCAAACTTTTCAGACGGCGCAACATGGGGGAACCGCAACGCATCACGCAGCCTGATCTCGGAATGTTCAGCCAACGGGTGGTCGGCGCGCATCACCGCATGGATCGGTTGGGCAATGGCATAGATAACCTCGAAATCCACCATTGTGAGCGGTTCAAACACCAACGCAATGTCGCTTGCAAATTCTGACAGCTCCCGCTCTGCCGCTACCCGGCCGCGGGCATTGACGGTGAACGTCACACCCGGGTGGTCCTTGCGGTAACTCGCAATCTCGCGCGGCAGGAAATAGGGCAACAACGCTTGCGAGCATGCAATCGGCACATGCCCGCGCCGCACGCCAGACAGGTCCGCAACCTGTGACTTCAGTCTGGCAAAGTCCGAGCGTTGGGATCGAATGTGGTGCAACAGCAACTCGCCTGCCGGGTTCAGCCGCACGCCCCTTGGCAGACGTTCAAATATCTCAAAACCAAACTCATCCTCGAACCGATTGATCCGACGGTTCAAAGCGGACGCGGTGATGTTCATGTCTTCGGATGCTTTGCGAATTGACCCTGCGCGGATCACACCCTCGATAAACTCAAAGTCTTTCAGATGACGCATCTACACACCCCCTAAGCGGTGCGTATTTTGCACCACTTTTGTGAATTCTTAGCATTTGTTTAATCGCTCACGCCCTCCGATCCTGTTCCCAACACCATGGGGAATCGATGATGATCGCTAGTTTGATGAGAAACCGGGCATGACTGCTGGAATTCCGCTCACATTGTCATCTTTGGGACAGGCATATGCCTCTGGGACATCACCTGAACAGATCATTGATCAAGTATATGCGCGCATCGATGAGGTCGCAGACCCAGGAATTTTCCTATGTCTGTTCGAAAAAGAGCAGGTGTTGGAACAGGCCAGGAATCTGGGGCCGTTTGATCCAGGCCGCCCACTTTGGGGTGTGCCCTTTGTCATCAAAGACAACATAGACGTGGCCGGGCAGCCAACGACCGCAGGGTGCCCAGACTTTGCATATGTGCCCGAGACAACCGCATTTGTCGTCCAACGCTTGCAAGACGCAGGGGCTCTTTTGGTCGGCAAAACCAATCTGGATCAGTTCGCCACCGGACTTGTTGGCGTGCGCACGCCTTATGGCGCACCCTTGAATGCATTGGACCCCGACATCGTGCCTGGTGGCTCATCGGGTGGGTCAGGCGTTGCGGTAGCGCACGGGATCGCAAGTTTCTCCCTTGGCACAGATACTGCCGGGTCGGGCCGCGTGCCCGCCGCGTTGAACAATATCGTTGGATTGAAACCAACCTTGGGTGCCCTGTCCGCATCCGGGGTCGTACCGGCGTGCCGAACAGTCGACACGCTCTCGATCTTTGCCCTGACGGTATCTGACGCATATGCAGCGTACCGTGTAGCCGCCGTTTTCGACCCCGTTGACAGCTATGCGCGCGATATCGCAGCGCCACACATGGTTGCCCCCCCGACATCGCCAACCATTGGCATACCAAGCCCTGACAGCATCCGCTTTGAAGGGGACGATGCCCAGGCCCAGTCATTTGCCGATACCGTCGCGACACTCACCGCCAATGGGACAACCATTGCCGAGATCGACTTTACCCCACTCTACGAAATCGCCCAGATGCTATACTTTGGGGCATGGGTGGCTGAGCGCTATGTCGCGACCGAAAGCCTAATGGAAAACAACCCCGACGCGTTATTTCCGGTAACGCACAAGATCATCGGATCTGCGGTTGGCAAAACGGCTGCACACGCGTTCAAGGATTTCTACAAGCTCAAAAACCTGATCGCG
>JBCCBC010000169.1:0-6480 GCA_039814435.1 Pseudomonadota bacterium | reverse complement strand
GGGCAGATTGCACGATGAGCCCTAAACAATCTTATAACAGATGCAATTTGAGCTACTTTTGAAGGCCAGATCAGAAGTCGGTCGGGGCCCCCCCCTCGGCCTTGCGGCGCGCTACAAACGCGCTCAATTCTTCCTTGATCGCGATGTCCATGGGCGGGGCTTCGAAGTTGGCAACGATGTCCTTGAACATGGTGTGAGCGCGTTCCGGCGTCCAGATCCCGCCTGCCACTTCCCAGCCCTCGTAGTTCTTCCAATCACTGAGAAACGGCTGGTAAAACGCCGTGCTATAGCGGTCCTGCGTGTGCTGGATGCCAAAGAAGTGGCCCTCGTTCCCAACCGACTTGATCGCATCAAGGGCAATATCGTCCGGCGTTGTGGCGGTGATCGCAGGGTCCAGATAGCGTTGGATCTGCTGCAAGATCTCGCAGTCCATGATGAACTTTTCAGGGCTGGCAATCAGCCCCCCCTCCAGCCAGCCAGCCGCATGATACACCATGTTGGTGCCGGAGTTTACCGCCGACCACAGACTGTTTGAGGTTTCCCACATCGCCTGCCCGTCCGGCACGTTTGCCGCGCACACACCGGATGATCGCATGGGCAGACCGTAGAACCGCGCCAATTGCCCTGTCATCTGGGTCGCACGCATGTATTCAGGCGTGCCAAAAGCAGGTGCGCCCGACTTCATGTCGACATTCGATGTAAACGTCCCGATCGCACAGGGGCATCCCGGCGCGACATATTGAAAGAGCGCAATCGCGCACAGCGCCTCTGCGATGGATTGCGCCACCGCGCCCGCCATCGTCACAGGGGCCATCGCGCCCGCCAGGGTAAACGGGGTCACCACAACCGCCTGCCCGCGCCGCACCAGCCGCAAACAGCCATCGATCATCGGGTGGTCATGTTTCAGCGGCGAGGTCGAGTTGATGTTGGTGTACATGCGCGGCGTCGCTTCAAACTCTTCGTCCGTGAGCCCGCCCGCGATGCGCACCATCTCCATCACATCCTCGACCCGCTCTTTGCCAAGGGAATAGGCGTGCATGACCTTGTCCGTCAGTGTCAGCTTGTCATACACCACGTCCAAATGGCGCACCGAGGCGTGGATATCGACAGGTTCCACCGGGTAGCCGCCAGCAAAGTGGATACAGTTGAAGTACTGGGTCAGCTTCAGTAAATTCGCACACATCTCGCGGGTGCCGGCGACCTTGGTGCCGATCTCCATATCCCAGTAGTTGGGGGGCGACGATACGTTGCCAAAGGTCAGGTTCTTTCCGCCGATGGTAATCTTGCGGTTTTCATTGCGCGGGGTCAGCGTGAACTCGCTTGGGGCCTTGCCAATCATGTCCATGACGAAATCGCGGTCCATCCGGACAATGTCGCCGTCGATCTTGCACCCGGCCTCTTTCAGGATACCGAGCGCCTCTTCGTTCAGGAACTGCACCCCAATCTCTTCGAGGATCCGCATCGCACCGTCATGGATGGCCGCCACACCGTCTGGAGTCAGCGGCTCAATCGGCGGATCGATCATCTTTGGCGGGTTCCAGGGCATCTGTTCGATCACAGCGCCACCGCGCCGCGCCGCAGCGCCCGCGCGTCCGCCACCTCGTGTTCTGCGTTTTTGCGCTGCATCCGCCATCAAGCTGTCCTTCCGCCAGGGTTCGGACCCAAAACAGCGCAGGGGTGGCGACGCGACATTGCCATTTGCGACGACAGGTGTCGTTTTTTCCGATCAGAGCGGCGTTTAAGGCGTCACCGACCCACTTTGCTGATCCAGCCAGGCCGGGATATGGCCAATGTCAGGCAAGACCTGATCCGACAGCGGAGCCAATTCGCGGGCCTGCGCCATCCCGGTCAAAACGCCCAAAGTCCGCATGCCTGCCGCCCGCCCTGCGCGCAGATCTTGCAGACTGTCGCCAACCATCACCACCTCGTCCGGGTCCAGGCCCACCTGCGCACAAAACGCCAGCAATTGCCCCGGGGCAGGTTTGCCACCATGCCCACTATCAAACCCGGCCACAAAATCAAACAGAGCGGTGACACCCGCACTGTCCAAATGGGCACGCGCCGGGGCTTCGGCGTCATTTGTCGCCACACCCAGCGCAAGGCCCCGCGCGCGCAAACCAGACAGAAACGGGACAAGATCCACGGTTTCCGATTGCGGCGCTGTTTCGGCCTCGGCGTTCAAACGATCTGTCAAAGCGTCCCGGCCCAGGTCTGGGCAGGTCGGGGCCAGCGCATCAACGATATCCTCAACCGTGCCCGCAATGGCCACGCTGTCGCGCCGAAACCGGCGGGTGCTCAGGTCAAATCCAATCGCCGCGCCTGCGGCAGTGGCCCGGGTCCGATCCCCGTCAAACAGGTTATTGAGCAGTGCAGCCGCCCACGCCTCCCATGTGGTGGCGAAATCGAACAACGTGCCATCCTTGTCGAAAATGATCCCGCGAATAAGGGGGAAATTCACGTCCAATGCACCTGGTCCCCACCGGGCAAGGACATGCGGGCAATCATCGGCTGCTCATAGGGCAGCCCATTTGCGTCACAAAACCCAGTGACCCAGGCATCATCCATCATCAAAAAATCCAGCAATGCGCCCAGAAAGGCCGGATCGGACGCTCCTGCCCGCACATCGGCTTCGCTCGCGCCTGTTGCGCCCAGAAACACAGGCAACAGATCCTCATTGCCCGCCAACCACGCAAGCGCTTTTAAGCCGACCGTTTCGGCGGATTCCCGCGACATTGCCATTTCAATCGCCTCTCACTGCCATTTGGAAACGCTTTGTTAACCTAAACCAACAAAAAACGAATGCACGGTAATTGTTTCGAATTGGACAGGTCAAATGCACGGTAAGGTTTTACTTATCGACCCTATTGCGACAAATCGCATTGTGCTGCGGGTCAAGCTTGCAGCCAACCATTATGAAATGATCCAGGCCGATAGTATCGCCGCAGCCATGCGCGCCATCGCTGAAACCCCGCCCGACCTGATCCTGTGCGCCAACAACCTGCCCGATGGCGGACCGGTGCGGTTGATGACCCGCCTGCGCAAGGCCGGTGTAGCGGGCAAGATCCCCCTGATCGTGCTCAGTTGCTCTGAGTCTGAGGACAATCGCCTGTCGCTGTTGGCTGCGGGGGCGGATGATGTTCTGGAAAAACCTATCGATGACCGGCTGCTGCTGGCGCGGGCGCGCAGCGTAATCCGCGCCTATGCCTCGGCCAGCGAATGGAAATTGCGCGATGGCACGTCGCGCGCGCTCGGCTTTGCCGAACCCGGGGCGCAGTTTGGCCCGCCGCAAAACGTGCGTATCGTGGCCTATGATCCAAACTGCCTCACCATGTGGCAGGACGCGTTGCGCCAGAAATCTGCGGCAAGGGTCACGGCCTGTATGCCCAGCGACGCGGTCAACGACGACATCACGGGCAATGCGCCAGACGCCTTTGTGCTGGTGGTCGAACCGGGCACAGGTCCGGACATGCTGGGGCTACTCGCAACAATCCGCAGCCACGCCAAGACGCGGCACTGCGCACTTCTGGCTGTTCTGGTGGAAAGCGATGCAAAACTCGGGGCGCAACTGCTGGACATGGGGGCCAACGACCTGATGACCTTTGATCGCGATCCGGCAGAGCTGGCATTGCGGCTGAATGCGCAGCTGGCCCGCAAGAAAATGTCGGACGATCTGCGCGACACGGTAAAGTCGGGCATAGAGGCGGCGGTGATCGATCCGCTCACCGGATTGCACAACCGGCGCTACGCGATGCCGCATCTGGCCCGCATTGCCGAACGCGCCGCAAAAGACCGCAAACCCTTTGCGGTGATGGTCGCAGACATGGACCATTTCAAGCGGATCAACGATACCTACGGACACGCCGCAGGGGACGCTGTGCTTGTGGAAACTGCAACGCGACTGCGTGAAAACCTGCGGGCCGTGGACCTTGTGGCCCGGATCGGGGGCGAAGAATTCCTGATCGTTCTGCCGGGGGCCGCGCTCGGGAATGCCAAAAAGGCCGCGCAACGGCTGTGCCGGGTGATCCGTGACACAGGCTACAGCGTGCCCGGATTGGACTGTGATATCGCCGCGACGATTTCCGTGGGGATGACCGTTTGTGATCCCGCATCGGGGGCTGCGCGCACTGTCCCCTACAGCCCCGAGACACTGCTGGATCGCGCAGACAAGGCCCTTTACGGGGCCAAAGCGCAAGGACGTGACCGGGTCAAGCTTAGCCGTCCTGCCGCCTAACGCCAGGCGTTAGCGTTTCTTATCGCGCTTTGGGGCCCGCTCCAGGACCTCTTTGATCCGCTCAATGTAATCTGCACGCTCCTGTGCGGGCATCTCGGCCACAAGATCAAGCCATTGCGATTGGGCCACGGATTGCACCCGGTCCACACCATCCGCCTGACGGCTCAAAATGGCCTCCACCGCCGCGCGCTCAAAGGGTTCGGCAGCGAGTGCCGTCATCATGTCGGAGTAATCGGCGCGCCGGGCGCGACGATCCGGCAGCGTCTTGTCGTTGCGCACTGTCTTGAACACCGCGCGGCGCTGCTCTTTGGGCAGGGCGACAAGATAGGGCATCGCATAGCCCACCGCCGGTCCCTGACCGCCCATCGGGCCACCGCTGATGGCAACCCCAGCGACCATGCCTGCAATCCCAAGGTTCAGCGCCAAGGATAGGGCCAGCAAGATCTTGACCCACCAAGGGCAGCGTTTCTGGATTGTGACGTCTTCCATGCTCACCCCTCTTCAAAGTCCCAGCCAAAGGCGTCCAATGCGCCCGAGCCATCATAATATGTGCCGGTCCCCAAGGACCAGATGGCGTCACCACTCACCGTATCCAAACCGCCCACGCCCACGACAAACCCTGTGGCCGCAGCAGCCACCAATCCGCCAACAGCCGTCCAGCCACCAATGGCCTGCAGCATATCACGCCACCAGGGCACCGCGACCGGGGCCACTACACCGCCCGGTGGCGGCAACATCGCCATTGCATCCTCCATGACGCGGGCCATGACGGCATCGGGCACGTCCGGCACCGGGGCATGGGCCAGATCATCCAGCATCTGGTCCATAACGGCCATGCAATGGGGCGGCGTTTTATCAGGGTCGGTCATATCCGTTATCCTACATATCCAAGGGCATCGATCTGCCCTTTGAGTGCGTGTGCAAGGGCGCGTTTGCCCCTTGCGGTCAGGCTTTCGACAGCCTCGGTACTGATGCCAAGGGTTGCGGCAATCTGAGGGTTGGTGGCCCCCTCAAAGTGGCGCAGCGTCACGGCAATGCGCTGGCGCTCTGGCAGATCGGCCAGGGCTTGGCGCAGCGCGGCGTGGCGGGCCTTGGTCTGTAACCCGGCTTCCGCCGAAGGGGCGGGATCCGCAGGCTCTGCCACATCTTCCAGGGGCACATTGCCGCGTGGGCGTTTGCGCAACTGGTCGGTGCACAGGTTGGCCACCACGCGAAACAACCACGTGCTGACCTTGGCCTCACCTTCGCGCCAGTCCGGCGCAATCTTCCACAGGCGCATCATCGCCTCCTGGGCAACATCTTCGGCCTCGGCCTGATCGCCCAGCATGCGCATCGCCTGAGCATGCACGCGTGGCACCAAACGCACGGTTAACGCACGCGCCGCAGCCGCATCGCCTTTGGCATAGCGGGCAAGCAAGTGCGCATCATCTGTGTGCGGATCTGTATCCAGGGGCATCGTCATTACATCCGGCCTAACCTTGCCGTGCCCCCTCTCGCAAGGGGGCACGGCGCAAAGGTCAGGTCTTAGTTCTTTTTCTGACGCTTGCCGCCACGCTCGGCCATCTTGGCGCGCGCCTCTTCAAACTCGGCCTCGCTGATGCCACCGCTATTGTCTGCATCGATGCGATCAAAAAAGCGGGCGGGATCGCGGCGGCGGTCCTGCATCTCGTCCGGGGACAGCTGGCCATCCGAATTTGCATCCATCCGCTCGAGCATTCTGCTCACGCGCTCTGCCGACCGGTCTTGGGCCCGCTCTTGCACGGACGCTTCCAACTCGGCCTGGCTCAGGAAACCATCGCCATCCGTATCCGCAGCCGTAAACCGGGCCATCGCGCTGCCTTGCATTTCCTCAAGGGTGATCTCGCCGTTGTTGTCCGTATCCAGCGTGCCAAAATCGGGACCACCGCGGCTGTTTGCCATTGCGGTCAGTGTGGTCAGGCCCATGGCTGCAGCAGCGATGGCTGCGATAAAGGTTGTTCGTTGCATGTGTTACTCCGTTTTTTGCCTCAAGGCGCATCGGCTTTTCCAAGCGCCCTATGCCAATCAAACGGGACCCTGACGCGGTTCCGTCGAAAAAAGTTTCCAGCCATCAATTGGCCGGGCACACGCGACATCGGGACGCAAGGACAGTTTGCACCATTCCGTTTCGCTGTGCAGGGGCGCATGGATGGCACCTTGATCCGCAATGTCCAGACGAGTGGCGAGCGAACACATGTCAGAAACAAACGCACCAAATCACGATCACACAG
>JBCCBC010000120.1:0-8468 GCA_039814435.1 Pseudomonadota bacterium | reverse complement strand
GGCTTGAAAGTCAGGAAACCCGGTGCGGCCAACATGCCGAGACCAACGGCTATGACGTGGCTGCTGTCTTTCCCGACACGGTGACAGGCGGTGGTGACTTTATGCAGCGTCCAGGCATGGTCGCCTTGCTGTCATTCTTGGATGCCCAACCCGATGAGCGGTTCGTCGTCATCTTCGACGATCTCAAACGCTTTGCCCGTGAAACCCGTTTCCATCTCGACCTGCGCGAAGCCTTCCGCACACGCGGGGCATCCATTGAATGCCTCAACTTCAAGTTCGACGACACGCCCGAAGGCGAGTTCATCGAAACCATCATGGCGGCCCAAGGCGCGCTGGAGCGTAAGCAAAACGGACGGCAAGTTGCGCAAAAGATGCAAGCGCGGATGCAAAGTGGATATAGGATACACACTGCGCCCATCGGCTACCGCTACGAGACAATCAAAGGGCGCGGCAAGGTCCTCGTCCACAACCCGCCTTTCGACGATATCGTCCGCCAAGCGCTCGAAGGCTACGCCGTCGGCCATTTCCAAACCCAAGCCGAGATCAAACGTTTCTTCGAAAACCAAGCCATCTTCCCGCGCAACCGGGCAGGCCTCATAGCACAGCAGCGCGTGACGGATATTCTGACACAACCGCTTTACGCCGGATTTATCTGCTCGGATCGCTACGACATACATTGGCTCAAAGGGCAGCACGAACCGCTCATCTCGCTGGAGACCTTCGAAAAGGTCCAAGAACGCCGTCAGTCCGTTGCTAAAGCCCCAACCCGCAAAAACATCGGCGAAGACTTCGCCCTACGCGGCTTCGTCCTGTGCGGTGATTGCGGCAAGCCCTACACCTCCTGCTGGTCCAAGGGCAAAGCCAAGAAATACCCCTACTACCTCTGTGACACGAAGGGCTGTATTAGTTACCGAAAATCCATCCCCCGCGCCAAGATCGAAGGGGAGTTCGAGGGGTTCCTCAAAGAGATGCAACCGCCTCGCAGCCTGATGGTTTGCGTCACTGCAATGATGCGGACGGCATGGTCAGCCCGCGAAGCCCAAGCCAAAGACGCCATCGCCACAGTCAAACGCGAACTGGCGGCGTTAGACAAACAAACCGACGCTTTGCTGGCTCGGATCATGGAAACCACTAACGAGTCAGTGCTGCGCGCCTACGAGACCAAAATCGCAGACCTCGACAAAACCCGCACACGTTTGCAGGAAAAAGCCACCGAAACCCTGCCATCAAAAGGCCGGATGGAAGAATTTATCGAACACAGCTTAGCATTCCTCGCAAGCCCTTGGAAACTCTGGGAAACAGAGCAGCCAGCCCTGCAACGCACAGTGCTCAAACTGGCCTTCGCAGAGCGCCCGACATACACCCGAAATGAAGGTTATCGAACACCAAAAACCACCTTACCATTCAAGGCTTTAGGGGGACTTTTGACTGATAGAGAAGATATGGTGCGGCCGGCGAGACTCGAACTCGCACGAGTGTTACCTCACAGCGACCTCAACGCTGCGCGTCTACCAATTCCGCCACGGCCGCGCGCCTTGACTTGGTGCGAGGTCTTTAGCCCCGAACGACAGCCTTGCCAAGAGCGAAACGGCAAAGAAAAACCGGGGCCGCATTTGGGCCCCGGTTTCTGGATACGTTCGTGTGCGTTGGGTTACTCGCTGACAATCCCAAAGCTGGGCAAACCAGCGGGTTGCACCAAGGGCTGTACCGGGTTGAACACACCGGCATCACCCGTGCCCAACCGCAGCGACGCTTGGCGCAGCAGTTCGACGCGTTCGGGTTGACCCGGTGCAAAGACGGCGGGCGATCCCGCATCCACCGCCTTGAGCCCTTCGGCATACCAGACCCGTGCGGCGTCAACACGCTGTGACGTGCCAAACCCCTGCGCCAGGTGGTGGCCCATCAATTCGCCGTAGACGTGGTCACCCATCGCAAACAGCATCAGCGCGGACCCAAGGGCGACGTCCATATCGTCAGTGCGATACCCGACACCCATGCAGATCTGCGCGGTGCCTTTGAGCTGGGCAGGCGACATGCCCGTGGTCAGGATAAATCCGGCCACATCACGCACGACATCCTGTTGGGTTTTCAGGGCAAGGGCTGCGACATGGGGCTGCATCGCGGGGCCGAACTGCTTGCACTGGCCTGCGATCTGATCGGATGTGAACCCCTGGACCTTGGCAATCATGTCTTCGCTTTTGGCAATGGCATAGGTGCGCGCAAGGCAGAACTGTTCATTCAGCGCGACATTGGGATCGGTCATCGCAGGCAGCGTGGTGAACCCGCCATTTGTATTGGTCAGCAGCGACACCGTGTTGCAGTGCGACGCAAGGGACTGGCTGGACCCGGCCCCCAGAAAGTTCGGCAGCGCGGCGGCCAGTGTGGGGGCCGCAGCGGGTGCTGCTGCCGGGGCGGCGGGTGCAGCGGCCACCACGGTCGTCGTGGTCGTTGTTCCCACGGCCGGGGCCACAGGTTGCGGTGCCACGACGATGGTCGTGCCCGGAGCGGGTGCAACCGTCTGCCCTGCCAACTCGGCCCGATAGGTTTTCAGCAGGCCGCGCGTGCCATCCGGCGTCGTGGCAATCTGCTGGGTCACGGCATACCCACCCGCCTGGGCGCGGTTATACGAACTGATCAGCAGGTTTTGTTCAAACGGCGACAATTGCCCCGTCACAGGATAGCCGAGATAGGCCTGGTACGTCGAAATCGCATTGCGCGAGCGTTGACCCAACTGCCCGTCGACACTGCCGGCGTTGAACCCGAAATAGTTCAACGACGCTTGAATCTCGCGCCCCTCTTGGGTGGACGGCAGGCGCGGCTTGTAGGTTTTCTTGGTGTAGGTGCGCGTGGCCGCCTTCTTGCGCTGGTTTTGCTTGGTGGCGGCGTGCCCCACGATCCCGCCAATGATGGCACCGGCAACGAAGTCGCCTGCATCCGCAGCAACCCGCGATGCAGGAACAATGGACACGGACAAGGCAAGGACGGACGCAGTAATTGTCTTTGTGAACATGAATGATCCTCCAGGAATATATCGCCACCGTACCACTCTGCCGGGATTCGCGAAGTCATTAATTCCATACCCCTCATCCCATAGACCTAATCCGATACCCCTCATCCCATAGCCCGGGCCGGCCAAAACCGGCACCGCTTGAAATCGCGATGCGGGCGGGTGATGTAGAGACGGTCAGACACATCGCAAAAGGCAGGCGTCATGTCCCCAGACCAAACCAGCCAGCAAACAGACCCCGTGGTGGACATCGACATTGTGTCGGACATCATGTGCCCCTGGTGCATCGTCGGGTTCCGCCAACTTGAACAGGCGCTGGCGGCGACACATATGGGCGCACGCATCCGGTGGCACCCGTTCGAGCTGAACCCGCAGATGCCACCCGAAGGGCAAAACCTTGGCGACCATATTGCCGAAAAATACGGACAAACCGCAGCGCAATCAGAGCAAAATCGTGCGCACCTCAAAGCATTGGGCGACACGTTGGGCATCGACTTTGCGTTTGATGAAGACAGCCGCATCGTCAACAGCTTCCAAGCGCACCAACTGCTTGAGTTTGCTCTGTCCCAAGGTCTGCAACAGCCGCTGAAACTGGCCTTGTTCGACGCACATTTTTCACAAGCCCAGGACGTCTCTGACGCCGAAACGCTGGTGGAGATTGCACACAGCGTCGGATTGAAGCGGACAGAGGCCCAAAAGGTGCTGTCCTGCGGCTCTTTGGCGGCCAGCGTGCGCGAGAAACAGGCGTTTTGGACATCACGCGGCATTTCCGGTGTGCCATCGATGGTGTTTGACGGCAAATACCTGGTGACGGGCGCACAAGGGGCCGACACCTACGCCCAATTGCTGCGCAAAGTGGCCGAGGAAGAGGCGGCCTGAACCATGGTGGAATGGATCACGACACCCGGCCTTACGGAGTATCGCAGCGCCGAAGCGTGGATGGAAGCACGCGCAACCGCGATTGCCGCCGGACAAGCGGATGAATGCATATGGTTGCTGGAACACCCGCCGCTTTACACGGCCGGGACGTCGGCAAAGCCGGATGATCTGACCGATCCCGACCGGTTCCCGGTGTATGACACGCGCCGGGGCGGCCAATACACCTATCACGGACCCGGGCAGCGGGTGGCCTATACCTTGCTTGATGTGGGTAAGCGCGGGCGGGATGTACGTGTGTTTGTGCAGCAGCTCGAGGCGTGGGTGATTGACACCCTGGCGACCTTCAACGTGCGCGGCGCAATCCGCGAGGGGCGCGTCGGCGTCTGGGTGGAACGCCCCGAGAAACCACCTCAACCCGATGGCGCAATGTCAGAGGACAAGATTGCAGCAATCGGCATCCGCTTGCGCAAATGGGTCAGCTTTCACGGGCTGTCGATCAATGTTGAACCGGACCTGAGCCACTTTGACGGCATCGTACCGTGCGGGATCGCCGAACACGGGGTGACAAGCCTTGTGGATCTGGGCCTGCCCGTCACGATGGACGACGTTGATGTCGCCCTGCAAAAAAGCTTTGGCGGGGTGTTTGGCACGCGGGACTAGGGCGCCCCGGCCTGCGGCGGTTCTTCAAAAAAAGTACGGGGGCTCTGCCCCCGGCCTGCAGCCGGTTCTTTAAAAGTACGGGGGCTCTGCCCCCGGCCTACGGCCTCCCCCGGGATATTTTTGGCCAAGAGAAGGCCCGAAAGACCGCACTTTATCCCTAGGACAGCATGCTGGCCAACGCGCGGGCCTCATACCCTTTCATGACCGGGCGCACGCATTTGCTGGCGCACATCAGAAGTTCGGGGAAGATGCGCGCGATCTCTGCCGCAACTGCCCCCTCTTCGGACGCGCCATGCTCTGCCGCATCGGCGTCTTCGCGTGTCAGATGAAAGCTTTCGGTTGCGGCCCCTTCGGCAAAGATCACTTCGTGGCGGTCCATCAGGATGTGGTAATAGGTGATCAGCGGCGTCGGCGCACGGTAGATCATGTCGCCGCGCACCAGATTGACCGCACTGACCAGCACTTCGTCCGCGCCAAACAGCATTTGCGCGCGCCAGTCCGAAATCAACATCCGGTGCGCGGGTGAGACAAGCAGATCCCGCGTGTTGTCGAGCGCACCGGCCACAATGCGAACAGGGGCAAGATCGCCCGATCCATCAACCTGGCGGCGCAAAACGGCACGCACAGGGCGGTTGCCATTGTCCAAGGTGACCAGCCGCATGCCCCGGCGCAAATCTTGTACGGCCACGGGCCCGTCGGTTGTGTCGATCAGGGTGTCTGCGGTGAAACAGGCCACGTTTGTGTTGTCTTCGGTCAGATCCCCAGCTGAGACGCCGGTGAATGTGATCGATCCGCCCGCGAGCGCAGTGTTGTCGCTGAAATCTCCGAAAGACTGATCCAGCACCCCGTTGTCAGCCAGGTCCGCGCGCAGCTCATGGATGTGCGTGTAATAGGCGCTGAGATCGATAAAGTCGTTGTTGGTCTGATCGCCGTCCGTGACTGTTCCGGAATTGCCGGTGTTGAAGTCGGTGATGACATCGTCGCCGTCCCCGGTGTTGTAGACAAACAGATCATTGCCTGCCCCCCCTGTCAGCGTGTCATTGCCAGTGCCGCCCGTGATCGTGTCATTGGCTGTGTCAGTGCGGGCAATGCTGAAGTTGTCGATCGCAAAGCTTTCGTTCGCGATCGTGCTGTTCAGGTCGGACCCGAACCCGATGTTCAGGGAGGTTGGCGGGTTTGTGATGGTCAGTGCGACGTCGAGAATGGTGTCGTCGGTGCCGCTGGAATATCCTAACGCGCCCGTCGCCGTGTTCGTGAACGTAAAGCTGTAGGTCGCGCCATCTGGCCCGACAAAGGATTGAGGTGCCGGATCAGACGTGTCGCTTTCGGTGAAGGGCACCCGCACTTCGGTGCCGTTGACCGTGATGATGAAGTCTTCGCCGTTCCAGCTGTCCAGCAGCAGGGCCTCAAAGTTGACATCGATCTGTTCGGCATCCGCACCCAGATCAAAGGTGCGTTCGGTGGCGATGGTGCCGTCCCCGGCCCCAAATCGGCCCAAGGATGTGCCCAAGGCGGGGTCCGTTTCGGTCTGGTTGTTGGACCAGCCCTCTGCCCCGCCTTCGAAATCCAGATCGTACAGCGTCGTGGATGTGGTCGCGCCGTCGTCCCCGACGATGCTGTCATTGCCGCTGCCCCCTTCGAGGATGTCCGAGCCCGCCCCGCCTTCAAGCGTGTCTGCGCCATCATCGCCCGTCAGGCTGTCATCGCCTGTGCCGCCCGATACGCTGTCATTGTCATCGCCACCGATCAGGGTGTCATCGCCGCCATCGCCCGAGATCGTGTCATTGCCTGCGCCGCCATCTATGCTGTCGTCGCCCTCGACCCCGGCGGGCACGCCTGTCACCGAATACTCGGGACCGGGCGGTGTGCCGATCATATCTGTGGTCAGCAGGTTTTCTGCCACGTTGCTGGTATCGGGGCCGCTGATCGTGGCGGACAGCGAATCCTGCCCCTGGTTTTCCCAGTAGCGGATCTGGATCGTGTATGTCTCGTTCGGGTCAAGCTCGACATCGCCGTAGCGGGTGGTGGACCCTTGGTGGAAATCGTTGTTCAGATAATCCAGCGTGCCGCCCGTCTGGTTGTCAAACTGGAGCGCATTGCCACTGGAATCAAAGATCTGCAGGGTCGATCCGTCATCCGATGACGTGGTCAACCGATAGGTGCCGCCCGCCGTGGTATTCAGCGTGCTGGTATAGATGACACCAAAGTCTTCGGGATTGCCCGTTGTGCCGCGCACGGAATTGGTGAGACCACTCTCGTTGAAGTCCGAGACATAGCCCGACCCGGTGCGAATTCCGTCCTCAATATCAAAAGCCTGCCCGGCGGAAGACGAGAAGTCATAGTCAAACGTCTCGAAATGCCAGGTGCCCTCGACCGGGCCGTCACCGCTCAATACATCGTCGCCGGTGCCACCAGTGATGGTGTCCGCGCCAAATGCTCCGGTCAGAGTGTCGGTGCCCGTTGTCCCCGTGATGACCTGATCACCCTCGGTGCCAGGATTCGTATTGTCGTTCGTCGCCATAGATATTCGTCCAAGTAACGGCGCAAATGTGCACCTCGGACATTCAGCAATGACGGCAGAATCAGTCGGAACAAGGGATGAAAAGTGAAAGAGTCCTTACCAAATCATGACCATTTTGTGGGACAGTGGGGGCATTGGAAACACCGGCGCATGAAAGGCAGGGATTGGGCCAATCCCGGAAACAATGCACAATTGACTGCACTTGGCGCGGCGACACAGGTGCCCGACTGTGCAGGACTGTGCAGGCGCAACTATGCAGGATCATACACACGCGACAATTCACCCCGGCTCCAGGCGCGATCTTCCATTGATGCGGGCGGGGCAACAGCTTAAAACCGCTGCAGAATCCGTGCGTGGATGGGAACCCCGCACACGGCAAGAAATTCCAAAGCCAGGAGGCACCGCATGGCAGACGCAGCCATTCACGGGCACGAGCACGAAGACGAGCGCGGTTTCTTTACCCGCTGGTTCATGTCCACAAATCACAAAGATATCGGGATCTTGTACCTGATCGTGTCGGCTTTTGTCGGCTTCATCTCGGTCGCGTTCACAGTCTATATGCGGCTCGAACTGATGGACCCGGGCGTCCAGTACATGTGTGCCGAAGGCGCGCGGCTGTTCGCATCAGACGCCTATTGCACGCCGAACGGGCACCTCTGGAACGTGCTGATCACCGGCCACGGCATCCTGATGATGTTCTTTGTCGTGATCCCGGCCCTGTTTGGGGGTTTCGGCAACTACTTCATGCCGCTGCAGATCGGCGCGCCGGACATGGCGTTCCCGCGGATGAACAACCTGTCCTTCTGGCTCTATGTCGCCGGGACCACGTTGGCGATCTGCTCGGTGCTTGCGCCGGGTGGCAATGGTCAGCTCGGGTCGGGCGTGGGCTGGGTGCTTTACCCGCCGCTGTCCACGAACGAGGCGGGCATGTCCATGGATCTCGCGATCTTTGCGGTGCACGTGTCGGGCGCAAGCTCGATCCTGGGCGCGATCAACATGATCACAACCTTCCTGAACATGCGTGCCCCCGGCATGACCCTGTTCAAGGTGCCGCTGTTCTCCTGGTCGATCTTTGTCACCAGCTGGCTGATCCTGCTGTCCTTGCCGGTGCTGGCGGGCGCAATCACCATGCTGCTGATGGACCGTAACTTTGGGTTTACCTTCTTTGATCCTGCAGGCGGGGGCGACCCGGTGCTGTACCAGCACATCCTGTGGTTCTTTGGTCACCCCGAAGTGTACATCATCATCCTGCCCGGTTTCGGCCTGATCAGCCACGTGATCGCGACCTTCTCGCGCAAACCTGTCTTTGGCTACCTGCCAATGGTCTGGGCGATCATCGCGATCGGTGTGCTGGGCTTTGTCGTGTGGGCGCACCACATGTATACGGTCGGCATGTCGCTG
>JBCCBC010000004.1:0-27988 GCA_039814435.1 Pseudomonadota bacterium | reverse complement strand
TAGGCGATCATGCCAGCCAACACGCTCGGCTGACCCGTAAACCCATGCCATGGCTTGAAATGCGGGATGTGCAGGAACGTGGTGGGATCGCGGCGCAGCAGGTTGGCAAACACCGACGCTACCAAACGCCCACCCGCTCCGGTCAGCTTGCCGCCGCCATGGGCGTGAGCCTCCTGCAGGCAGTAGAACCACAGTGGCGTCTTGGTGATGCCCTTGTGCTTGAGCGTATCGGGCACCGGCACGTCCGCAGTGCCCAGACGCGCCGCCATCTGCTGCCCGCTCGCCAGTTCGTAGGTATAGCGATCCCGCACCATATTGCGCAGCGCAAGGTTGCGCGATTGGGCCAGGGTCAGTTCCTCTTCGATATCGGCCAGCGCGATGGTGTCATGCACAAATGGCAGATTCAGCAACGGCAGACCCAGCTTGGGGCCCACGGGGCGGGCCTTTTGCGACGCCGCAGCACCGTTCATGCCAAAGAACATCGCGTAATCGATGTTGCCCGCTTCGGGGCGCGGACCAAAGCCGGGCAGCGCGAACAGCCCTTTTGGATCAGCACCATCGGTCAATGCATATTGGAACTGCGTGGTGGCATGACCAAACCGATACCCGGCACCGGTGAATTCCACCGGCATCACCGGCGCATCCCAGCCAAAGGCCTGCTCCTTGAGCGCCCAGTCCAGACAATCCTGGGTGACAAAGGCAGGCAGCAATTCACACCACACGATCCACTGGTAATGCAGACGGATGAACCGGCGCACTTCTTCAAAGTTACTCAGGCGGGGGGCGACGTGATCATGCCAGACGTGTTTGGGCAGACCGTCATGAGCGCAGGCCTTGATATCACTGGCCGCGTCGCCCTCTTCGCTCCGTTTGCTCATCAGCAGGTTGTGCAGCTCGATGAACACGGACTGCACTTGGGCGACAAGGATGTTTTCATCGTTGCGCGGATCGCCGATCAGCGCCTTGCCCGCACAGGTGCGTGCCAGATCGCGGTGGTTTTCATGGCGGCCAAATACCAGAAACTGCTCGGCCTCACCCGATCCGTATAGGTGCGGTGAGGCTTCCGGCCCCGCGCCGTACACACAGTCCAGATCAAGGCTGGGCGTGCGCACATTGGGGATGGTCGAGGGATCAATGCGCGTGCCAAGCGCCGATGTGGCATCCAGCGTCACATCGTGATCCACAAACTGGCCGAAAAAGGTCATGCCGGCATCCGCGGGCCCATCTTCGTTTTCTGTGGCACCCATGGTCTGTGACAGATCGTCGAGCGCCTGAATGACGTCCGCGTGGGTGATGTTCTTGATACGCACCGGATTGGCGGGCATGACCCGGCCAAGGGTCTGGGCAAACGGACGCGCAGGTCCTTCTCCGCGAATGCATGATTTCATGAGTTGGTCGAGACGGGTCAGCCCGTGATGAGTTCCAGCCATAATTCGGCCTCCAGATAAATGATAAAAATAACGGGCGAAAAATATCCACCGCCCAGGGTGACCTTAGGTCGCCCAATGTCACAGACGCAACCGCAGGTTAGGTCAGGTATTCCACCAGAAATTGCCATACGCAGGCGGATAATCGCCCGCGTATGGGTAATAATTCGCCACCATCACAGCACTGCGGTGCCTGCAAACAGGCGCAGATTTGCCTATGTTTATAGGAAAACAGGCACGCGCTGATACGGGCGCTGATACGGGCTCGGTGCCGTTCGGGATGCGTCAGTCGCGATGCTGATGCAGGTACGAAACCAAGCTCTGGGTCGAGCCGTCCTTGCCATCGGCCGTCGCTGTACCTTCAACCACGGGCTGCAGGGCTGTGGCCAGTTCCTTGCCCAACTCAACGCCCCATTGGTCATAGGAATTGATGCCCAAAATCACCCCCTCAACAAACACACGGTGTTCGTACAGGGCAATGATCTGCCCCAGGGTGAATGGGTCAAGGCGCGGATAGATCAGCGTGGTCGAGGGCCGATTGCCGGCAAAGACACGGTGCGCGGCTTGCCGCTCCAACTCGGCCCCGTCAAAGCGGTCCGCAACCTTGCCGCGGGCCTCGTCCAGATCGCGACCGCGCAACAGCGCCTCGGACTGGGCAAAGCAGTTGGCGACCAGCAAATCGTGATGATGGCGCAGGTCATCTTCGTGCCCGTTGGCGGCAACCATGAATTCACACGGGATCACGGACGTGCCCTGGTGGATCAATTGGTAAAAGGCATGCTGCCCATTGGTGCCGGGCGCGCCCCACACAACGGGGCCACTGTCGACGGGCAGTGCTGTGCCGTCCATCGCGACGGACTTGCCATTGGATTCCATCTCAAGCTGCTGGAAATAGGCGGGCAGTTGCCCCAGACGCTGATCATAGGGCAACACGGCGCGCGTGGCATGGCCACAGATCTGGCGGTGCCAGATCCCGACAAGCGCCAGCATGAGCGGCATGTTTTCATCCCCTTCGGAAGTGCAGAAATGGCGATCCATATCCTGCGCACCCCGCAGAAAGGCACGAAAGCCGTCTGGCCCGATGGCCAGCATGATCGACAGCCCAATCGGCCCCCAGAGCGAATAGCGCCCGCCGACCCAATCCTCGAACCCGAACACACGCGACGCAGGGATGCCGAAATCGCCGGTCTTTTCCATATTTGTGGACAGGGCGGCAAACTGTGCGCTTGGATCACCGCCGTGATCGACCATCCAGGCACGTGCCGTCCGGGCGTTGGTCATCGTCTCGATCGTGGTAAAGGTTTTGGAGGCGACAATCACCAGCGTGGTCCTGGCATCCAGTCCACGCAACACATCCGCAATGTGGGCACCATCCACGTTGGACACAAAATGACAGCGCGGGCCATCGTGATAGGGCGACAAGGCCTGAACCGTCATCGCAGGCCCCAGATCAGACCCGCCGATCCCGATATTGACCACATCCGTGATCGCACCCGCCCGGATCTCGTCCGCATAGGCTGCCATACGCTCCAGCGTCGCCAACACCTCGGGCATCACGTCTTGTCCATCGACCTCGACCGGGCCGCCGTCCAGATTGCGCAGCGCGGTATGCAGCACCGCGCGCCCTTCAGTCTCGTTGATCTTGGCACCCGCAAACATCGCATCACGCCGCGTCGGCACATCTGCCGCGCGCGCCAGATCCAGCAGCAACGCACGGGTGGCTGCATCAATGTTGGTCTTGGAATAGTCAAAGCGCATGTGTTGGGTCTGCACCGAAAAATCGTCGGCACGCGCCGCATCGAACAGGCTCAGGATCGCGCGATCCTTGGTTGCCGCGTGTGCATCTTGCAAAGGGGTCCACATGGCTCTTACTCCGCCCAGTGTATGGTCAAACCGGCCATAACGGCGCGAATGGGTGCCTCGACCGGATCAAGGGATTGGGCCCGTTCGAGGGCCGCGCGCTTTTCAGGGCCGTAGATCACAAGATGCTTGGCCATCGCCCCCGCAAGGGCCGGGCCGGAAAAGGAAATGCGCGGCTCTTGCCCGGTCACCGTAACGGGCACAACCAGCGGGGCGTTATCCGCCAGCATGTCGGCCAGACCATCGGCACCGGGAAACAGCGACGCCGTGTGCATATCTGCCCCCATGCCCAGCAACAAAAGCGAAATCGGCATTTCGTCGGCCAGTTTGGCAGACAGACCCGGAGCGGCGCTGTGAGGGGTTTCGCCGGGTTGATGAAATGGCACAAACTGCGCCGCCGCAGCCCGATCAACAAACAACCGCTCTTTGAGCAGTTTGGCGTTGGATCGGTCGTGATCGGCAGGCACCCAGCGTTCATCGCTCAGCATCACGTGCACACGGTCCCAATCCAGCTGCGCGGCACACAAACTGTCAAAGATCGGGCCCGGCGTTGTCCCCCCCGGCACCACAAAGGACGCCCAAGGGTGGATCAGCAAACAGTTCTTCAACTCGCTCGCCAATACGTCTGCCAGACCCATGGCCAGCATTTCGCGATCTGCATACTCGACTATGTTCATGGGGCCACCTTGCGCCAGACGCGCGTGTCACGGGCAAGCAACTGAACCGCGTCGACCGGCCCTTCGCTGCCACTGTCATAAAGCTTGGGCACGTCGCCGCGCGACTCCCACCCGTCAATGATGGGGTCTGTCCAGGCCCAGGCGGCCTCGACCTCATCACCGCGCATGAACAGGGTCTGGTTGCCCCGGATCACGTCCATGATCAGACGCTCATAGGCGTCGGGCGGATCTTCTCCGTCCTCGCCCAAAGCGACGGCAAAGGACATATCAAGCGGCACATTGATCAGGCGCATACCACCGGGTCCCGGCTCCTTGATGGTCACGCCCAACTCGATCCCCTCATTGGGTTGCAGACGAATGGACAATACATTGCGGTGATCCCCGCCATCGCCAAAGATCGAGTGGTGAAGCTCTTTGAACACCACGGTAATCTCGCTGCTGCGGGCCTTGAGGCGCTTTCCGGTGCGCAGATAAAATGGAGTACCGGCCCACCGCCAGTTTGACACACCCACCTTCATCGCAATGTAACTTTCGGTGCGTGAACGCGGGTCGCCCACCCCTTCGCGGTAGCTTGGGTCCTCACCCACCGCATCATACTGACCGCGCACAATGTGGTGCGGCTCGACGGGATCAAGGGCGCGGATGACTTTCAGCTTTTCATCGCGCACCGCATCGGGGTCAAACTTGCTGGGCGGCTCCATCGCGATCAGGCACAACAGCTGCATCAGGTGGTTCTGCACCATATCGCGCATGGCACCAGACTTGTCGTAATACTCGCCCCTGCCCCCAACACCGACAGTTTCCGCAACCGTGATCTGGATATGATCGACGTATTGTGCATTCCACAGCGGCTCAAACAGCATATTGCCAAAGCGCACCGCCATCAGGTTTTGCACGGTCTCCTTGCCCAGATAGTGATCAATCCGGTAAATCTGGCTTTCGTCGAAATAGGCAGCCAGATCACGGTTGAGCGCACGCGCCGTATCCAGATCGCGACCAAAGGGTTTTTCGACAACAACCCGGCTTTCGCTGTCAGTCAGGCCGTGCTGGTTCAGCCGCTCGGCCAGATCGCCAAACAGACTGGGGGCGACCGAAAAGTAAAAGGCGCGCACTACGCCGCTGCGCATCAAACCGGCAAGGTCGGCCCACCCGTTTTCGCCGCGCGCATCAATGGGCACGTAATCCAGACGGTCCAGAAATCCGTCAAGGGTGCCGTCTTCGCAGGCGCGGCCACCTCCGAATTCACGAATGGCCTCAGCAACAAAGGATTTGTACCCGGCCGCATCCATCTCACCGCGGGCGGCGCCAATAATCCGGGCCTCGCCCGGCATCTGACCCGCACAATAGCGGCGGAACAACCCCGGCAAGATCTTGCGACGCGCCAGATCGCCCGTCCCACCAAAGATGACCAGATCAAACGGATCCACCGGAATGACACGCGACACCATGGCTTGGCTCCTTAAAGTGTTTGCGCAAACACTAGCATATTCAATCAGATACTCAACGCGGGAATGCGCCGACTGTTCCCCCGCGACCATATGCCTATCACAAAGCTGTCAGGCCGTGATACTGCCGCTTTTCACTTGCCCCTTGCGGCTTTACGTCTGGAGACTGCAAAATCCGAATAAATTGCGAACGGACCATTCTATGAAAGACCTCGCCAACCTAGGCAAGTTCCAAGACCCTGATGTGACAGCCAAAGGCGAGGCGCGGGCCAAAGTGGCGCTGACTCACCCCGAAACATTGTGGTTCAACACAGGCACGCTGTGCAACATCGCCTGCACCAACTGCTATATCGAAAGTTCGCCGACCAACGACGCGCTGGTTTATTTGACGGCCAACGAGGTGTCAGAGTACCTCGACCAGCTAGAGGAGCGCGACTGGAACGTACGCGAAATCGCGTTTACGGGCGGTGAACCGTTCATGAACCCGGCTTTCCTCGACATGCTCGGGCGGGCGCTGGTGCGTGGCTACGACGTGCTTGTGCTGACCAACGCGATGGCCCCAATGATGCGCCCCAAGGTCAAGGACGGGCTTGTCGAATTGATCCAAACATATGGGTCCAAACTGAGCCTGCGCGTCAGCCTCGATCACCACGCGGCATCGGTCCATGACGGCGAACGCGGGGTCGGCACCTTTGAAAAGACGATGGCAGGGATGGCCTGGCTCGCTTCGGTTGGGGCGCGTATGGCCGTCGCGGGAAGGATCGAAATGGCCGAAAGCGAGGCGGAAGCGCGCGATGGCTATGCCGCGCTGTTTGCCAAGCATGGCTGGGCAATTGACGCCTATAACCCGGGCGAGACCGTGCTGTTTCCCGAAATGGACGCGCGCGTCGAAGTGCCTGAAATCACGACCGAATGTTGGTCCATCCTGAACAAGCACCCCGATGCAGTGATGTGCGCGTCCTCCCGCATGGTTGTGAAACGGAAAGGGGCGGACACGCCGGCGGTCCTGGCCTGCACCCTCCTGCCCTATGACGCGCAGTTCGAAATGGGCGCAACGCTCGAACACGCCGAACGCGACGTATCGCTGAACCACCCGCATTGCGCCAAGTTTTGCGTTCTGGGCGGGGCAAGCTGTTCGGCCTGACACATGCGGTGGCTAATGCACCGTGAATTCACCCGTCACATGCCGCCATTCGCCTGACGACAGCATTTTGCGATGCGTAAAACGCACCGAATGCATCGCACCCTCAATTTCTGCCTTCCAGAAATCGATGAACTCGAACAGGCGGGGATGGTCCGGGGCCAGATCGTAATCCTGCCAGACAAACGAATTCAGAACGTGGCGATAGTCCGGCATGTGATAAAACACCTCCGCCGTTGTCAAACCATAGCCCTTCAGCATCAATTCAGTCTCACTGCGCACCATTTTGGCACCTCTTTTGCTGCTCCTGCCCCATCTCAGCGCGCCACAGATTAATAATCAATAAAAACAGCCAACTAGCAGCACAGACCCTTGGCTGCTAACGGCCCACAGTCTCAGGCATTGCACCTTATCTGCTGTTTCTGATAGACTAGAACGCAATATATAGACCCAGGCAGAGAACGGGCAGACACACGTGAACGACACGCCACAACCCCCTGAAAACGATGATGAAATGGCCCCAGAACGGCCAAGCTATGACGGTCCGTCCGTCTCGATCGAGCATGAGATGCGCACATCCTATCTGGATTACGCCATGTCGGTCATCGTTTCGCGCGCCATTCCCGATCTGCGCGATGGCCTAAAACCTGTGCACCGGCGCATCCTTTACGCGATGCACGAAACCGGCAACACGCATGACAAATCCTATCGCAAGTCCGCCCGCCCGGTCGGGGATGTGATGGGTAAATACCACCCCCATGGCGACTCGGCGATCTACGACGCATTGGTGCGCATGGCACAGGATTTTTCCATGTCGCTGCCCCTGCTCGATGGTCAGGGCAACTTTGGCTCCATGGACGGCGATAACCCCGCCGCGATGCGCTATACCGAAGTGCGGATGGACAAGCCCGCCTCGTTCATCCTTGCTGACATCGACAAGGACACAGTCGATTTTCAAGACAACTACGACGGCAAGGATCGCGAACCGACCGTGCTGCCCGCGCGCTTTCCCAACATGCTGGTCAATGGCGCGGGCGGCATTGCCGTCGGCATGGCCACCAATATCCCGCCGCACAACTTGGGCGAAGTGGTGGATGCCTGCCTTGCCCTGATCGAAGACCCCGATTTGTCGTCTGAACAGCTGATTGACTACGTGCCCGGGCCAGATTTCCCCACCGGTGGCATCATGCTTGGGCGGGCCGGCGCGCGCAAAGCGTACCTTGAAGGGCGCGGCAGTGTCATTGTCCGCTCCAAAACCCGCGTCGAAGAGATCCGCAAAGACCGCTTTGCCATTGTCATCGACGAGATCCCCTATCAGGTGAACAAGGCGACGATGATCGAACGCATCGCCGAGGCCGCACGCGACAAAAAGATCGAAGGCATCGCCCACGTGCAGGACGAATCCGACCGCAACGGTGTGCGTGTGGTGGTCGAGTTGAAACGCGACGCGACGGCCGAGGTGGTCTTGAACCAACTGTTCCGCTTCACGCCCATGCAGGTCTATTTCGGCTGCAACATGCTGGCGCTCAATGGTGGTCGCCCCGAACAACTCACGCTGCGCCGTTTTCTCACCAGTTTCATAGACTTCCGCGAAGAAGTTGTTGCACGGCGCACCGCATTTGAGCTGCGCAAAGCCCGCGAGCGGTCCCACATCCTGTGTGGTCTGGCCGTGGCGGTGACGAATATCGACGAAATCGTCGCCACCATCCGCCAATCGGCTGACGCCGCCGAAGCGCGCGCAAAGCTGATGGAACGGCGCTGGCCCGCGACCGACATCCTGCCCTACATCGCGCTGATCGATGATCCGACCCACACCGCCAACGACGACGGCACCTATAACCTGTCCGAAACCCAAGCCCGCGCGATCCTCGAATTGCGCCTGCAGCGCCTGACCCAGATCGGGGTCAAGGAAGTGACCGACGAGCTTGAGGAACTGGCAGGTAAGATCAAGGAATACCTCGAAATTCTCGGCTCTCGCGAGCGGATCATGGGAATCATCGCGGCCGAACTGACCGAGACGCGCGCGCTGTTCGCCGTGCCCCGCCGCACCGAAATCGTCGACTGGTCCGGCGACATGGAAGACGAGGACCTGATCGAGCGCGAGGACATGGTCGTGACCGTGACCTCGGGCGGCTACATCAAACGCACACCGCTCGCCGATTTCCGCAGCCAAAAGCGTGGCGGCAAAGGTGTAAGCGGTATGGCGACCAAGGAAGAGGACGTGATCACCACCCTCTTTGTGGCCAACACGCACACACAACTGCTGTTCTTTACGACCGATGGCATGGTCTACAAGCTCAAGACCTGGCGCTTGCCCCAAGGCGGGCGCACATCCAAGGGCAAGGCGATCATCAATATTCTGCCAATCCCGCAAGGGGTCAGTATCGCAGCCATCATGCCGGTGGACCGCGATGAAAAGGACTGGGATGACCTGCAGGTTGTCTTTGCCACCTCTGCCGGCACCGTGCGGCGCAACAAGCTGTCGGATTTCACCAACGTGATGCGCAACGGCAAGATCGCGATGAAGTTCGAGGATGAGCACGCTGAGACCACACTGATCAACGCGCGCATCGCCTCCAACGATGACGACGTCATGCTGGTCACCAACTCGGGCCGCGCGATCCGCTTCCCGGCCACGGATGTGCGGGTGTTCAACTCGCGTGCGTCCGTTGGGGTGCGGGGCGTAAAGCTGTCGGGCAGCGACAGGGTCGTGTCGATGTCGATCATCCGCCATTTCGAGGCAACCAGCGATGAACGTGCGGCATACCTGAAAATGCGCAGGGCTGTCGCGGGTTTGGCGGACGATGTTGATGTATCGGATGAAGAAGAAACAGATGCGAACGCGACCATTGACCAAACTCGCTACGCTGAAATGTCGGCGGCCGAAAACCTGATCCTGACGATCACGGCCAAAGGTGCGGGCAAGCTGTCCTCAAGCCACGACTACCCCGTGCGGGGACGCGGCGGCATGGGGGTCACCGCGATGGACAAGGCCATGCGCGGCGGCCAGATCGTGGCCTCTTTCCCGGTTGAGCTGGACGATCAGATCATGCTGGCCACCTCAAAAGGGCAATCGATCCGCGTCCCCGTCGAAGGCATCAGCTTCCGCTCGCGCAGCGCCGGCGGGGTCAAGGTTTTTGACACCGGCAAAAACGAAGAGGTCGTCAGCGTCGCATGGATCGCGGATCAGGGCGAGGAAGACGACGACAGCGCAAGCTGACAGACGCAAGGTGAACTGGCCGCAACACGCAACTGTCGCGGCCAGCTCAAACGCAGAAGCGTCAGTTGGTTGTCGTCGCCGTCGATCCGTCGCTGCCGGCGGCCACAGCAACCAAGACAAAGGCCACCGCCCCGGCTGCAAGACCCGTCGAAAGCGATCCCCCCAGCAAACCGTTGCTGGTGCCACCTGCTGCGTTCAGACGCTGGCACCGTCGCACCAATTGGGACTCGATCCGCTGCAGGTCGGGCAAGCAATTGTAGGTCACACCATTCTGGCCCACCACCTGCACACTATAGATCGGATTGCCCGATGCACCGACGACCGATTGCTGCGTGGTGTCCTGGGCCGCCACTGGCAGCCCCGTAACAGCACAGACAACGGCACTCTGAATCGTCTTTCTCATATCACTCTCCACTCGTTACAAACTACGAGAAAGAGCTAAGCGGAGACGTCCGTCACTGAACAGGGGGAAAAACCCGCGCAATGTCGCGGGAATGACGCCGGTTACAGATCGTAAATGTCGCTGAATTTGGCCTTGAGATAGCTCAACAACGGGGCCGGTCCGGGCTCGACACCGCTGGCTTTGGCGATCACCTCTCGCGGGGCATATAGCCCGCCATGGGTCTGCAGGTTGTCGCGCAACCACCCTGTCGCGGCGTTTGTGTCACCCTTGGCCAGCTGCGCATCAAGGTCGGGCACCGCCGCCCGCAACGCCTCATTCAAACAGCCCGCATACACATTGCCCAAGCTATATGTCGGGAAATACCCAAACAGACCCACTGGCCAATGCACGTCCTGCAATACCCCGTTCGACGCTTTGTCGACCCGGTAGCCAAAGTCGGCCTCGAACCGGTCGTTCCAGGCCGCTTCAAGGTCACCGACTTGCAAATCCCCCGTCATCAGCGCCCGCTCCAGATCAAAGCGCAGCAGAACGTGCAGGTTATATTGCACCTCGTCCGCTTCGGTGCGGATATAGCCGTCTGACACGCGGTTGACGGCTGCGTAAAACGCATCCTCGCCGTCGATCCCGAAATCACCAAACGCGTCACGCATCTGCCCAAACAGCCAACCGGTAAAGGCGCGGCTGCGCCCGATCTGGTTCTCATAGATCCGGCTTTGGCTTTCATGCACACCCATGGACACACCACTGCCCAGCGGGGTCAGGTGGTAGGCGGCGTCGACATTCTGCTCGTAACAGGCGTGACCGACCTCGTGGATGGTGGAGTAAAAGCAATTGAACGGATCGGCCGGATTGGTGCGGGTCGTAATGCGCACATCAAGGCCCGAACCGGACGAAAACGGATGCACCGCCTTGTCGATACGCCCATGCCCCATGTCATAGCCAAAGGTTTTGGCGAGCGTTGTGCTCAGCGCCAGTTGTGCCGCCTCGTCAAAGGTGCCCGACACAGGCGTCGGCGCGGGGCGCTCCAGAATGGCAGCCCGCAACTCTGTCAGCCCGGGGCGCAACGCACCAAACATCGCCTCAAGATCAGCGGCGGTCGTGCCCGGCTCGTAATCGGCCAGCATCGCATCATAGATGTCGCCGCCTGCCGCCAATGCTGCCCCCTCTTCGCGCTTCAGCGTGATCACTTCGGCCAGGACCGGCGCAAAGGCTGCGAAATCATCCGCACTGCGCGCTTCGGCCCATGTGCCCTGCGCGCTCGAGGTCACCCGCGCCAAGGTCGCGGCAAGGTCTGCCGGCACTTTCGAGGCACGCTCGAAACTCCGCTTGATCTCGCGCACGTTGGCGGCCGCCACCTGGCCCAGCGCGCTTGTATCGATCTGGCTCAACCAATCCCCCACCTGCGGGTCGGTGCGGCGCGCGTGCAGTACACTTTCCATGGCCGCCATCTCTTCGGCGCGCTGCGGGGCCGCCCCGCGCGGCATGATGGTTTCCTGATCCCAGCCCAGGCGTCCAGCCACCTGGCCCAGGGCTTGGGTGGTGTGGGTGTGCGCCATCAACGCGTCATAAGCGGTCATATCAAGTCTGTCCTCTCAGGGATGTGGCAAGCGGATAGGCCGCCAGGAACCGCGCCCGCAGGATCAACGCCCACAGGATCACAGCCAGGAACTGGTGCAGGATCGCAACCTGCCAGGGTGCGCCGTAAACCACGGTGACAATGCCCAGAACGATCTGCAGCGCCATCGCCGCCATCACCGCGTTAAAGGCAAATCGCGTGGTGGCATGGGGCGAGGCGCGCCCGCGCAGCCAAACCACGACGGCAAAGGCAAGCAGCAGATATCCCGACACCCGGTGGACAAACTGCACAAAGCCTGGGCTTTCAAACAGATTGCGCCACCATGGCTCCAGCAAAAAGGCCGACGCCGGAAAGACCTGCCCCCCCATCAAGGGCCAGTCAGTGTAACTGCGCCCGGCATCAATCCCCGCAACCAAAGCGCCCAGCAGGATCTGGAGAAAGGCAAAGTGCATCAGGCCCGTGGACAGACCAAACAGCTTGGCTTCCTTGTCGCGGCGGGCCTGCATCAAATCCCGTTCCGAGCGGCCCATGTGGTAGATGTACCAGGCAATGAACCCAAGGATGACAAAGGCCAGGCCCAGATGCGTAGCAAGCCGGTAGCTCGCCACATCCACCATGCCCTCGCCGCTGGTCACACCACTTGAGACCATCCACCACCCGATAGCGCCCTGCGCGCCGCCAAGAACGCCAAGGCCCAACAACTTGGGGGTCCAACCGGTGGGGATCTGACGGCGCAGCAGAAACCACGCGAACCCGATGGCCCAGACCACGCCAATCACCCGGCCCAGCTGGCGATGGCCCCACTCCCACCAGTATATGATCTTGAAGTCAGCCAACTCCATCCATGCGTTCTGCAGCCGGAACTCGTCAATTGCTTGATATTTGGCAAACTCACTGTCCCAATCGGCCGCACTCAACGGGGGCAAGGCCCCGGTAAAGGGGCGCCATTCGGTGATGGACAAGCCGCTGTCGGTCAACCGGGTCAGCCCGCCGACCGCAATCATGATCACGACCAGCGCGAACAACATCCACAGCCACACCCGGATCGCGCCGCGCGCGCCACCCCGGCCTGCATCGATCACACCTGCAGTCGCCACCTGCTTTTCGTTGGTGCCGACCTCTTCAAAGATGCTGCGGTTTTTTGCCATGACTGCCTCGTGTTCGTGTCGATGCGCAACCTAGGTCTGCGCGCCCCGGACGTCCAGCGTCAGCGCCGCGTTGCCCAACGGACCATCTGACGCAGCATGCCATGCAGGGTCTGCACATCCGCGCGGGTCAATGGCATCCGGCTCCACATGTTGCGCAGGTTCAGGCGCATCGCGGCCGCCTTGTGCGCAGGAAAGAAAAAGCCCGCCTCCTCCAGCCGCTCCTCGAAATGGCGCGACAGGTGCTCGACCTCGTCCTGGGTCGCCCACTGCCCCCCCGCCAATTCGGCAGCGTGGTGCACAACGTCCCCCCGCGCGCGCATCCACTCATAGCCCACCAGCAACACGCACTGGGCCAGGTTGAGTGACGGAAACTCGGGATTGACCGGGACAGAGATCAACGCATTGGCCTGCGCAATGTCCTCATTCTCAAGACCCGAGCGTTCGGGGCCAAACATCACCGCCACATGACCGCCCCCCGCCATCCGCGCCGCCGCATCCGCCATCGCCGCTTCGGGGCTCAGCACATCCTTTGTCAAATCGCGGGCCCGGGCCGTCGTGGCATAAACGTAATTACAATCGGCCAACGCAGCCGACAGATCCGCGTGCACGGTGGCCGCATCCAGCACGCGGCCCGCCCCACTGGCCAGCGCCACAGCCGCAGGGTTCGGCCACCCATCGCGCGGATCCACAATACGCATCCGGTCCACACCAAAATTCAGCATCGCGCGGGCAGCAGCCCCAATGTTCTCGCCCATCTGGGGCCGTGTCAGCACAAATGTTGGTGTCATAGGGGCCTCTGTGTCATGCGCGGCTCCTACCCCAACCCACGGCCCAACAACAGCCCCTTCATTGTTCTGACAAATATGCCCGCCGGAGGCATAAAAGTTTTCTTTCCCGCGCCAATCCGCTAGAGCACGCTGAAAGAACAAGGACAGCCCAAAATGACAGATCCCGATCCACAGGCCGAACAGCCACAACTCTACCTGCTGTCGCCGCCGGTGATCGAACTGTCGACCTTTCCCGACACGCTTGGACAGGTGCTTGACGCGCACGCGGTAGCCTGCATCCGACTGTCACTCGCCACCCGGGACGAAGACACATTGGCGCGCGCCGCAGATGCCTGCCGGGTGGTGGCACACGCCCGCGACGTGGCCATTGTGATCACCGATCACGTGGGGCTCGCCGAACGTCTGGGCCTTGACGGGGTGCACCTGATGGACGCCGCCAAATCCGTGCGCGATGCGCGCAAACTGCTTGGGCCAGACGCCATTGTGGGCAGCAATTGCGGCACATCGCGGCACGCGGGCATGTCGGCGGGCGAAGCGGGCGCAGATTACATCTCGTTTGGCCCCATTTCCGGACTGCCGGGCGAAAGCACACCCGAAGATGACCTCTTTGCCTGGTGGTCAGAAATGATCGAAGTTCCTTGCGTCGCCGAAGGTGGGCTGACTGCAGAGCACATCGCGCGGCTCGCCCCCGTCACCGACTTTTTCGGGATCGGAGACGAGATCTGGACGCAGGACGACCCAGCCGGGGCGCTGAGCACATTGACAGCGGCCCTAAAGTAGCGTGCGCTCAATCACCCAGTAGATCGCAATGCCCGCAATGATCAGCGATCCGGTCACGGACCAGGCGCGGAACATCACAGGGTACTCGGCCACCATCTCCTCCACGCCGGGAAACTTGGCTTGCTCGGCGGCCTCGCAACCCAACCACAAGGCCATCGCGGCCATCGCAATCACGGCCAGCTGGCCAACCTCGACCCCAACGTTGAACCCGATCAAGGCGGGGATGAATTGCGCCTCGGGCAGACCAAAGTCCCCCAGCACCGACGCAAAACCAAGCCCGTGCAGCAGGCCAAAGCCAAACACGACAACCGGCCGCCACCTGTTCAAACCGCGCGCAAAGATATTCTCGATCGCCACATATACAATCGAGGCGGCAATCAGCGGCTCGACAATCGAACCGGGCACGGTGACCAGACCCAAAGCACCCAGCGCCAGCGTCACCGTGTGGGCCAGCGTAAAGGCGCTGACCTGCCACAAAAGCGGGCCCAACTTGGTGGACAGGAAAAACAGACCCAGCACAAACAGGATGTGATCCAGCCCCTTGGGCAGAATGTGATCAAACCCCACCGGGATATAGGCGGCGAACGTCCCCCAGCCGGTTGCCGCATCCCCGCCAGACAGATCAATCGGGCCACTGGCATCGCCGCCCGAAATCAGGCCGGTAAACGGTGCCTCGACCCCTTGCTGGCGCAACACCAGATCGCCAGCCCCTGTGGGCCAGCTGACCTCAACAGATGTGGCTCCTGCAGGCAGATCACCCGACAACACCACATCAGAAATGCGCGGCAGTTCTTGATCCGGGACGTCGGGGACAACAACGCTTTGCAGCGTCAGGGGCACGGCGGTTCCGTCAGCACGGATCAAGGGGGCGGCATTCAACGTCTCGACCAACGCGCCGGTTTGCGCGGCCACCGCATCACGGGACAGGGCGCGCAAATCGTCATAATCGCCAGCGTTTTCGGCATCATCCGTATCCGCAAAGGCATCCAGATCGATGCCCGACAGCTGGGCTTCGATGTTGATCCGAATCTCAACCGTGACACGATCCCCCGCAACGCTCAGGTCGCCAATGGCGGGCACATTCTCGTGAGCGGTGGCCATACCGGCCCCCAAAACCGCCCAAAGGGTTGACATCACAGCCCAAAGCCGCAGCTTCAACCCGAGTGAGATAAAGGTGTTTTGCATGGCCCTGCCCCGTCCGTTCCCGCGTTTGTTCGCGGCGCTTTGGTGCGCCATTTGCGCGACCAACGCAACCGCCCACGAATTCTGGATCGACGCGCATGATTATCAAGTGCCCACAGGCGCAAATATCATTGCCGATCTGAAAAATGGGCAGGAATTTGCCGGCACGTCCCTGTCGTTCTTTGATCGCTCTATCGCGCGCTTTGACGTGGCACTTGGCGCGTCAGTTGCCCCGGTGGAGGGGCGGATGGGCGACCGCCCGGCACTCGATGCTGCGGCGCCAGGCGACGGACTGGTCGTGGTTGTGCATGAAACGACCCCCTCTTTCGTGAATTACAAAGAATGGGCCAAGTTTCAGAAATTCGCCGATCACAAGGACTTCCCGGACATGGCCGCCCGCCATGCGGCCAACGGCTTTCCCGACCCGCCGTTCAAGGAACGCTACACCCGGCACGCCAAAGCATTGATTGGCGTCGGGGACAGCGCCGGTGCGGACCGCGCTCTGGGTCTGAAAACAGAATTTGTCGCCCTGACCAACCCCTATGATCCCGGCTTTGACGGGACGATGCGGGTGCAACTCCTCTATCTCGGGGCACCACGCGCCGACGCGCAGGTTGAAGTGTTCGACAAACCGGCGGAGGGCGAGGTCACCATCACACTGCACCGCACCGACGCCAAAGGGATCGCCGCCATCCCCGTTCGGCCCGGGCACACATACCTGTTTGACGCCGTCGTCATCGAACCGATCCAAAACGACGAAGACGCCGTGTGGGACACGTTTTGGGCCGCGCTGACATTCGGCGTGCCTGCGCCCTAAGCCTGTCAAAGCCTTGCCTCTTGGACGTCGCAGCGTCACAAGGCAGATATGAGCAAAACACCTGACATTCTGTGCATCGGGTCCGTCCTGTGGGACGTGATCGGGCGCGCCTCTCTGTCCATGCGCCAAGGCTCGGACGTGCCGGGGCGGATCACACGGCTGCCCGGCGGTGTGGCCATGAACATTGCCATGACGCTCGCCCGCTTTGGCCTCACGCCCGCGCTGCTGACGGCCATCGGGCGCGACGCCGAAGGGGACGAGTTGATCGCGGCCTGTGCGGCGCGGGGCATGGTGACCGACACGGTCTACCGCTCCGACGATCTGCCGACCGACCGATACATGGCGGTTGAGGGGGCCAACGGGCTGATCGCCGCAATCGCGGATGCGCACAGTCTGGAAAGTGCGGGGGCCAAGATCCTGCGGCCACTGACCGACGGCACGCTGGCCACGCCAGACGCGCCCTATGACGGGCTCGCCGCCCTTGATGGCAACCTGACGCTCGATCTGCTCAACGAAATCGCCACCAGCCCGGTGCTCGCCAGTGCAGACCTGCGTGTCGCCCCCGCCTCCCCGGGCAAGGCCGAGCGGCTGGCCCCCTTCCTGAACCAAAGCCGGGGCACGCTCTATGTGAACCTCGAAGAGGCCGGGCTGCTCTGCCAACGCCATTTCGACACCTCCCAAGACGCCGCCCAAGGGTTGATCGCGCGCGGGGCCAAGCGCGTGCTTGTGACCGATGGCGGCGGCGAGGCGAGCGAAGGCACCCATGATGGGCTGATCAGCCAGACGCCACCCCAAGTGCTGGTGACACGGGTGACCGGGGCGGGCGATACGTTCATGGCCGCCCACATCGCCGCCGAATTGCGCGGGGCAGACCGCACAAGCGCACTGTCAGATGCGCTCGAGGCTGCCGCGATTTACGTTTCAGGAAAGACACCAGAATGACCCTTTTTACCCCGTCCCCCGCCGTGGCCTCAGCACGTGCTAACGGCACACCGGTTGTGGCACTTGAAAGCACGATCATCACCCACGGGATGCCCTATCCGCAAAACCTCGACGTGGCGCGGCAGGTCGAGGCGGACGTGCGCGCAGGCGGGGCAGAACCGGCCACAATGGCCGTTATGGACGGCAACCTGCATGTGGGGCTGACGGACGCCCAGCTTGAAACCCTGGCGCAGGCGCGCAACGTGGCCAAGCTCAGCCGCGCCGACATGGCGGCCTGCATCGCGACCGGGGGCACGGGGGCAACCACAGTCGCCGCCACGATGATCGCCGCGCGCATGGCCGGAATCGAGGTCTTTGCCACAGGCGGGATCGGCGGCGTGCACAAAGGGGCCGAAGGGTCGTTTGATATCTCGGCCGACCTGCTGGAACTGGCGCAAACGCCCGTCACCGTGGTGGCGGCCGGGGCCAAGGCGATCCTCGATATCCCCAAAACCCTCGAAGTGCTGGAAACCCAAGGGGTGCCCGTGATCGCCTATGGGCAAGACGACATGCCCGCCTTCTGGTCACGCAGCGCCGGGATCAAGGCCCCGCTGCGGATGGACACCGCAGCCCATATCGCCGCAGCACACGCACAGCGCGCGGCCATGGGGATACCGGGGGGGCAACTGGTCGCCAACCCGATCCCGGTTGAAAACGAAATCGCGCGCGACACGCTGGGCCCCATCATCGCGCAAGCCACGCGGGATGCAGACACACATGCCATCACCGGCAAAGGGGTCACGCCCTACCTGCTGCAACGGATCTTTGAGTTGACGCACGGACGCTCGCTGGACGCCAACATTGCGCTGGTGCGCAACAATGCCCGGCTGGCCGCAGAAATAGCCACGCATTTGGGCAAACCCGGGCTCGAATCCTAAGAAGCAGGCACAAAGCATTGTAAGCCCCCAAGGCTTGGCCTAACTAAACGTCAGACCAGCGCGCGGACCCTTATGAACACCCCATTCGACCCAGAAACACCCCGCCGTCCCGGTCTGCTGGCCCGGCTGCGGGCGTCATTCCTGACAGGACTGGTGGTGATCGCGCCTGTGGGGCTGACGATCTGGCTGATCTGGACGGTCATCGGCTGGATCGACGGCTTTGTGTGGCCTCTTGTGCCCAACGCCTGGCAACCGGACTCAATCGTCAACTACTGGCTGAACAACCCGCGCATCGTTGAAGAAAACGGGGCGCTGATCCCCAACCCCGACTGGATCAACGTCAACGTGCGCGGCGTCGGGGTCATCGTCTTTCTGCTCTTCACCATGTTCATCGGCTGGGTGGCCAAGGGCTTTATCGGCCGGTCGCTGATCCGCTATGCCGAAAGCCTGGTGGAACGCACACCCGTCGTGCGCTCGATCTATTCGGGGATCAAACAGATCTCCGAAACGGTGTTTGCACAGTCCGAACGCTCCTTTGAAAAAGCCTGTCTGATCGAATACCCGCGCAAAGGCATCTGGGCGATCGGATTTATCTCGATCACAGCGCGGGGCGAGGTCAGCGACCGGGCGGGCAATACCGGCACCCTGCTCAGCATCTTTGTGCCCACCACACCCAATCCAACATCCGGGTTCTTGCTGTTTTTCCCAGCCGAAGACGTGATTGAACTGGACATGAGCGTTGAGGACGCGGCCAAACTCGTCATTTCCGCCGGACTGGTTTATCCCAACGGCAAGGATCCGACAACGCCGCCCAGGTAACCAGGCCCGTCAAAGCGATCAGATCGGCGTCCGTTACGCCAGTTGATCCGCCCAGCCGAAAATTCCGCCGCTCGGACCATCGACAAAATCAGCTGCGCTGAAATCGTCCAGATCGACGTTGCGGATGACCATGCGAAACTCACCGTCGCGCACCACCACATGGGCACCACGCTGTTCTGCATGTGCGCCAAATAGGGCAAACGCCAGCGCCGCGTCATACGTGGCGTTGTCTGACGGGCCAATCCACAGAACATCCTCACCCAGCTGAAAATCAAGGATCACATCACGCCCGGCATCAGCTTCCCGGGGATCCGTCGGGGCCAAAACAAACGCAAACGCATCCACACCCGCACCGCCAGTCAATCGGTCCTCGCCCGCATCGGCGCGCAACACGTCATTGCCTGCGCCGCCCGACATCACATCGGCCCCGGCTCCGCCCACAATCACATCATCGCCCGCATCGCCGCTCAGACTGTCATCGCCAGCACCACCAAACAGCTGGTCTGCACCGCTGCCACCACGCACGGTGTCCGCCCCGTCAAATCCGTTCAGCACGTCATCGCCGCGCCCACCCATCAGCAGATCACCCGTCGCACTGCCGTTCGCGCGGTCATCACCCGCGCCCATGCGCAGCGTCACGGCGGAACTGCCTTCATTCGCAATCGCCACATCGTTGCCCGCGCCCAGGCGCACGTCCGTACCGGTCCCCACAAAACTCAAGTAATCATTGTCATGGGTGGTGCGCAGGGTCGGCGCGCCGCTTGTCTCGATGAAAAACCCACCAAAGTCGTCAAACGTGCCACCCACAGCCTGCAGCGCCTGCGCATAGCCGATCACCGTGGCAACATAGGCAAGGGTCACATCGGCCTCGGTTGCGCCAATCGTGCTGACATCAAACGGGTCGAGCGTGGCGATGACAACGTCGCGGTCCACGGCTCCGGCCGCCTCGGCCTCGGATGACCAATTGACCGCCAGCGCATAGCCTGTCGCGATCCCCGACGCAAAGCCGCCATCCTCTGTGACCACCAGATCTGTCCCGAAAAACGACAAATCCAACGTCAGCCCCGTGTTCCCTTCGATCGCGAACACATATGTGACGATCCCGTCACCCTGCACCCCGTCACCTTGCACAATATCTACCACGCACCCTACTCCACTGATTACAGGGGCATGGTGCGCAGGAACCGGGCATTTTCATAAGGGGGAAAGGTCAAAAAAAAACGCCAGCACGAAGCTGGCGTTAAGTTATTGAGGCAGGTTTCATACAGGCAAGAAACCTATCGAGCAGTGCCCTTGTTATACGCAAAGCGGCGCGAAGAGTCCAAGCTAAAAGTTTGATAATGCGTAAAGGTCCGCGCCCCGCTATTGTTAACAAAACAAGGGCAATTGAGGATTGTTTACGAAATGGCACGGGATTTTTTCCAATTTGGAGCGGCAAAAAAGATCAAGGTCGCAGCGATTCTTTGTGGGGTCGTTGCCGCCGCCTCCATGGCACAAGCAGAGCCACAACATGGCATAGCTATGTACGGGGCACCTCAGCTACCACAGGATTTTGTGTCACTTCCACACGCGAATCCCGACGCACCCAAGGGCGGGTCCATTACGCTGGCCAATACCGGCAGCTTTGATTCGCTCAATCCCTACATCCAAAAAGGCAACGTGCCCTGGCAGCTGCGTTTCTTAACGCATGAAAGCCTGATGGGCCGCAATCGGGGCGAGCCTTTCGCGCTCTATGGCGTGCTCGCCGAATCAATTGAAACACCCGCAGACCGCTCGTGGGTCGAATTCACATTGCGGCCCGAGGCGCGATTCTCTGATGGCAGCCCGGTCACTGTGGACGACGTGATCTGGTCCTACGAAACCCTCGGCACCCAGGGGCACGGGCGCTACCGCAGCCTGTGGACCCAGATCGAAACCCTGGAACAGACCGGCCCGGCGTCGGTCAAGTTCACCTTCAACACCGACAACCGCGAACTGGCCCTATTGGCTGGCATGCGCCCCATCCTGCAAAAGGCGCAGTGGGAGGGGACTGATTTCGCTGCCGCCGGGATTGCGGACATCCCCCTTGGGTCAGGCCCATACGTGATCAGCGACTACGAGGCCGCGCGCAACGTGGTACTGACCCGCAACCCCGATTACTGGGGTAAAGACCTCAACTTTATGCGCGGCACGTTCAACTTTGACGAAATCACCATCGACTTCTACGGTGACGGCGATGTGGTGTTCGAGGCGTTCAAGGCGGGCGACGTGTCCGCCATCCGCGAATTCAACGCCGAGACCTGGGCCAGCAACTACGACTTTCCCCGCGCGCAAAGCGGCGCTGTGATAAAGACCGAGATCGAGCATCAAAAGCCCTCTGGCATCACGGGCTTTGTGATGAACACCCGCCGCGCGCCCTTTGACGACTGGCGGGTCCGCGAGGCGCTGATCACCGCCTTTAACTTCGAATACATCAACGACACGCTCACCGGCGGTGCACAACCGCGCATCACCTCCTACTTTTCCAACTCACCTCTGGGGATGCAGGCTGGCCCGGCAAAGGGGCGCGTGGCCGAGCTGTTGGCACCCTTCAACGGTCAACTCCTGCCCGGCGTGATGGAAGGATACGCCCTGCCGCAAAGCGACGGCACCCTGCGCAACCGTGCGGGCCTGCGCCGCGCGTTGAAACTGATGGAAGAGGCCGGGTGGACCACGCAAAACGGCAAACTCAGCAATGCAGACGGCACACCGCTCAGCTTTACCATCCTGCTGGACCAGCAACGCACCGAAGACCGCGCAATCGCGGACCTCTACACGCAGGCGCTGACGCAGATGGGGATTACAGTCGACATCGAATTGGTGGACGGGGCGCAATTTACGGCCCGCACAGGCGCGTTCGACTTTGACATGACCTACCACCGGCGCGCTCTGTCGCTGAGCCCCGGAAACGAGCAGTATTTTTACTGGGGGTCAGATGCGGCAGACCAGGACGGCGCGCCAAACCTGATGGGCGCGCGCGACCCGGCCATTGACGCAATGATCGGCACGATGCTGACGGCCACCACGCGCGAGGATTCGATTGCCGCCACGCGGGCACTTGATCGGCTGCTGACGGCAGGGCGCTACGTGGTGCCATTCTGGCAGTTCACGACGGGGCGGATCGCGCATATCGTCGAAATGAAACATCCCGATGTAATCCCGATCTACGGGGACGGTGCCGACTGGATGCCGCAATTCTGGTGGTATCAAGGGCAGTAAGACCACAATGCAGCGCAAACTGATCGCCGAAGGGCTCGGCACGGCCATGCTGCTGATTGCGGTGGTCGGGTCCGGGATCATGGGGGAAACGCTCGCCAGTGGGAACACGGCGATTGCGCTCTTGGCCAACGCGATTGCGACGGGGTGCATGCTTTATGTGATCATCACGGTGCTCGGGCCCATATCGGGGGCGCATTTCAACCCCGCAGTGACGCTGGCATTTTACCTGCGCGGCGACATCAGCGCACGTGCCGGCGCCGCTTATACGGTCGTGCAGATCGCGGGCGCACTCCTCGGGGTTTGGGCGACACACGCGATGTTCGAGCTGCCGATCCTGCAAACGTCCGAGACGCTGCACAGGACCGGACCGGCGCAGTGGTGGTCCGAACTGCTGGCAACGCTGGGGCTGCTTTTTGTAATCTTCGGTGGGCTGCGCGCACGGGGCGAAGCGGTGCCAACACTGGTTGCGGTATACATTACAGGGGCTTACTGGTTCACATCCTCCACCAGTTTCGCAAATCCCGCCGTAACAATCGCACGGGGGTTTTCAGACACGTTTGCCGGGATTTATCCGGGTCATGTCCTTGTTTTCATTGCAATGCAGGTGCTGGCCGTTGGCATCGGACATGTTGCACTTGCCAAGCTTTTTCCGAAGTACGGTTGATCTGTCACGAAATTGTAATAAGATTAACAGCGTGCTGGACGGCATTGCGAGTTGGGAGCCGCGATGCTGGGGAAGACCCTCATAGCCTGGGGGGAGCGGACCAAAACCTGACGGGGGTATTGATGACCTGGAACGACTTGACCCGCGATTGGGCAGCAAGCTATCGCGCGCTGTGCAATGAATTTCCGCACCTCGAACCAAGTGCAATGCCGTTTCTCAAGGCTGATCAAGACCGGTTCGAAAGCTACCTGGCAGCGACGCACGATATGTCATTGAAAGAAGCGCAAGACGCCTTTGACAGCTATCTGATGCGCCAGTCAGCGGCGCTGCACACCGCCTGATTTCACGCGAGCGACGTGACCCACAGGATCAGCGCATCCTCGTCACTGACCGACACCACGTTGTGGCCCATGGTTGCGTCGTAATAGGCGCTGTCACCGCGCCGCATCTCGACAGGTTCGTAAAACTCGGTGTACAGGCGGATCACACCCGTCAGCACATACAGAAACTCTTCGCCGTCATGGCGCACCCAACCGTCGAATTCGTCCATGGTCCGGGCCCGCACACGCGCGCGGTAGGGCAGCATCTGCTTTTTGGTCAGGGTCTCAGCCAGCAGCTCATGCTCATAGGTGACAGTGGCCTGTGCGTTGCCCTCGCCAGAGCGGGTGAATGCGATACGCCCGTTGATCTGACCCTTTTCAGGGGGGGTGAACAGCTGGGGCACCGAAATCTCCAACCCCACAGCCAGCTTTTTCAGGGCCTCGTAGGTCGGTGACATCTGGCCGTTCTCGATCTTGGACAGGGTCGAACGGGCAAGGCCCGCCTGCCCCGCGGCCTGTTCCAGCGTCCAGTCACGCGCCTTGCGCAACTCGCGCACACGCGCGCCCAGATCCAGCGGTTCGCCAACCTCTTCGTTGCCGGTGGCGCGCGCGATCTGGATGAGGGTTTTTGGGTCTTTTCCTTGCATAATCTTATCTCTACCCCTCCCACAGCAGGCTTGCAACGTCGCGCAGGCCAGCATAGCGATCTGACATGCAAAGCATTTTTGACAGCGCGCCACCGCCGCCCTGCCCCGAGCCGTTCAATATGGCGGCGCACGTGCTGGCGCATGCGGATGCGCTGCATGACAAGGTGGCGCTGGCCGTCGTGTCGGCGCGTGGCCAGGACAGGATGACTTATGCCGCGTTGAAACGCGCCGTGTTGGGAACGGGTGCGGGATTTCTCAAGGCCGGGTGCGTGCCGGGCGATCTGGTGCTGATGCGGCTGGGCAATACCGTTGATTTCCCAATTGCCTATCTCGGCGCGCTTGCCGTGGGGCTGGTGCCGATCCCGACCTCTGCGGCGCTGACGGCGGTCGAGGTGTCCCAGATCATGGCCGAATTGCAGCCCCGCGTGATCCTGCGCGACCCCAGCGTCACATGCGTGCCCGGCGCGCCCGAAATCGGGGTGGCCACGCTGCGCGCGATGCGGGCCTTTGACCCCGCGCACTGGCATATGGGCGATCCAGAGCGGCTGGGCTACATCGTCTACACCTCCGGCACCTCTGGAACTCCCCGCGCAGTAGCACACGCGCACCGCGCCATCTGGGCACGCCAGATGATGCATGCGGGGTGGTACGGGCTGACTCAATCGGATGTGGTGATGCACGCCGGGGCGTTTAACTGGACCTATACGATGGGCACCGGGCTGATGGATCCGTGGTCCGTCGGGGCAACCGCGCTGATCCCGGAACCCGGGACCAGCCCTGCGGATCTGGGGGGGCTTATGGCAGACAGTGCAGCGACGATCTTTGCAGCATCTCCAGGGGTTTACCGGCAGATGTTGACGCGCAGTGTGCTGCCCAGGCTACCGCATCTGCGCCACGGCCTCAGCGCAGGGGAAAAGCTGCCCCCGGCCCTGCATGCACGCTGGGGCGATGCCACCGGCACCCCGCTCTACGAGGCATATGGCCTGTCGGAATGCTCCACCTTTATCTCGGCCAGTCCCGCACGACCCACCAGCCCAGACACACTCGGCTATCCCCAGCCAGGGCGACGCGTCTCGATCCGAGATCAGGACGGCGGCGCCGTGGCGCGCGGCGCCCCGGGCGTGATCGCGGTGCACCGCAGTGATCCGGGGCTGATGCAAGGCTACCTCAACCAACCGGACGAAACAGCGTCCAGGTTTCAAGGCGACTGGTTCATGACCGGCGACGTGGGCTGCATGGCCGCAGACGGGGCGATCACCTATCTGGGCCGCAACGACGACATGATGAACGCAGGCGGCTACCGGGTCTCCCCGCTCGAGGTCGAGGCGGCTCTGTCCTGCGCGCCCGGGATCACAGCCGTCGGGGCCACACAGATCGAGGTCAAACCGGGCACCTTCATCATTGCCGCCTTCTATACCGGGCCCCACCCTCTGGACGAAGACGCGCTGCACGCCTATGTGGGCACCAGGCTGGCGCGCTACAAACAACCGCGCGCCTATGTTCACGTGCCCGAATTGCCCAGTGGCGCAAATGGCAAACTGCAACGCCGTCGCCTGCACCTGTTCTGGCCGAACTCGGCCGCACCAAACACGAAAGCGCCCTGATATGCCCGATCCCGTCAAACTCGACATCATGTCCGATCCGATCTGCCCGTGGTGCTATATCGGCAAGGCGCATCTGGACCGCGCACTGGCCGCACACCCCGACCACCCGTTCGTGATCGAATGGCACCCCTTTCAGCTGAACCCCGACATGCCCGCAGGCGGGATGGGGCGGCGCGCCTATCTTGAGGGCAAATTCGGCGGCAAAGAGGGGGCCGTGCGCGCCTATGCACCCGTGGTGGAACACGCCGAAAAAGCCGGGCTCAAGATCGACTTTGAAGGGATGAAACGCACCCCCAACACGCTTGATGCACACCGGCTGATCCACTGGGCCGGCATCGAGGGCAAGCAGACGGCGGCTGTTTCCGCCCTGTTCAAAGCGTATTTTGTCGAAACCCGCGACATCGGGGATCACGACGTGCTGGCCGATATCGCAGACGGGATCGAAATGGACGCCGCCGTCGTGCGCCGCCTGCTCAACACCGACTCCGACCGCGACGATATCTCGAAACGCGATGCGCACAGCCGGCAGATGGGGGTAAACTCGGTGCCGACATTTATTGTCGCCGGACAGCACGCTGTCCCCGGCGCACAACCGCCCGAATTGTGGGCAAAAGTGATCGCGGAATTAAGCTCAAGCGCAGCGTGATCTCGCGCCATTATCACTTTTTGACCAGACAGGAAAAAATTCAACCTGAGGTCGTTGTGTTTCTCGAATGATGCGGCCAAGGTGACGCGAAATGGCGTCTGCCTTTTCAAAGGGTCCTCCCACACGTGTCACGACCAGATGGGCAAATACTCAGCAAGACGGAATTCATTGCCCTGATGGCGATGATGTTTGCGATCATTGCGTTTTCCATCGATGCCATGCTGCCCGCATTGCCGGCAATCGCCGATGACATTGCCCCCCAAGGGGTGGCCCAAGCCGCTCTGATCATGACCTTTTTCGTAATCGGGATGGGGGCGGGCACATTTGTCACCGGGCCCATCTCGGACGCAATCGGGCGCAAGCCTGTGGTCTATATCGGGCTTGCGGTCTATGCGCTTGGCGCGGTGCTCAGTTGGGTGGCGCCGACGCTGGAACTGATGCTGGCGGCGCGCGTGCTGCAAGGGCTCGGGGCGGCGGGGCCACGGGTGGTGTCTGCCGCGATTATCCGCGACCTCTACAGCGGCCGGACGATGGCCAGTATCATGTCACTGACCATGATGGTTTTCCTGCTGGTGCCCGCAATTGCGCCGCTGATCGGGGCGGTGATCACCGACGCATTTGGCTGGCGCGCGATTTTCCCGGCCTTCCTGCTGTTCGGGCTGCTGTTGCTGGTGTGGTTCGCCACGCGGGTCACCGAAACACTGCCACCCGCGCAACGCCGCCCGCTCCGGCTGCCGCTGGTGATGGACGCGGTGCGGCAGATGTTTGCAAACCCCACGGTGCGGCTGTCGATCTGGGTGCAGACGCTCATGCTGATGATCCTGTTTTCGATCCTCACAATGGTTCAGCCGATTTTTGAAGTCGCGTTTGACCGCAACGAAACCTTTCCACTTTGGTTTGGTGGCATTGCGCTGGCCTCGGGGGTGTCGAGCCTGCTGAACGCCGCGATTGTGGGGCGGTTCGGGATGCGCCGTCTGGTGACCTGGGCCTTGGCGGCACAACTGATCGTCTCCAGCACATTCGTGGTCTGGATGCTGACAGATATGCCGGGGCTGTTTGCCTTTTACATCTTTTGGCAATGGGGGGTGATGTTTCAGGGCGGGCTGACCGTGGCCAACCTCAACGCCATCGCGATGGAGCCGATGGGGCATATCGCGGGCATGGCGGCGTCAGTGATCGGGGCCGTGTCGACTGTGCTTGGGGCCGCGCTGGCGTCCCCAACGGGGCTGCTCTTTGACGGGACACCGATGCCATTGGTGGCCGTTGTGCTGATCGCCTGCATTGTCGCGTTTGTGCTGATGCAGGCGATGCGCAAGGCCGAACAGGCCGAGGTTTAAAGCGACCACAGGCTGAATATGATCGATGCGGCAACGAGGGATAGCGCAGGACAAAAGATTGCTGCCGTGCAAACGCAAATTACGCTGCGCTGACTTTTAATACGGGCATGCATGCCAACCACCTTGATGTCGACTTCGCAGTCTTCGAGATCGTGTTCCATGAAAGAATCGCTTTTGTTTTGCAGACATCCGAAAATACCACGGCGTATAGGCGGGAACTCATAGATTTTAGTTATTTCAAGCAATTGGAATACATTTCAAAAAACAAAAACTATGTTCTTACCCGCTTTCAGTTTTGCAAATCACCCCAAATCACCCCTCAGGCCTTGGCCTTTTTCTTCTTCGCCGCAATCACCTTTTCCGCCAGATCCCGGGCAATCGCAAAGGCCCC
>JBCCBC010000164.1:0-6794 GCA_039814435.1 Pseudomonadota bacterium | reverse complement strand
TTCCACGCCCTCACCAAAAGAAATCTTGCGTACGGTGAACGAACCGGCAATGCCGTGGCCGTTGTTGCGTGCGATGCAGACGCCTTCGTAATTCTGGACCCGGGTGCGCGTCCCTTCGGTCACTTTAAAGCCGACGCGGATCGTGTCTCCGGCTTTGAAATCGGGGATGTCTGCCCCGAGGGCGGCAATTTGCTCCGCCTCGATCTGTGCGATCACGTCCATTGACGTAACTCCTATGATGCTCGTGGTTTTTTCCACGAAGGTTTGTGCGCGCCCTCAGAGCTCTTGGTCTTCACCGGGTCCACCGCAGTGCCCGCCAGAGGTCAGGTCGTCATTTCCTTTTTGCGCTTGGCCTAAATGTCATGTGCCGAAGAAGGCACCATAGGCAAAGCCGCCCGAATCTGGCCACACCAGATCGAACGACGTCCGTATATGCGGCGGCCCTACGACGGTCAAGAGTGAGGTGGGGCTCAGGCAACCAGACTGTCGTAGTCCGTGCCACTCATAACAACAGTGTCCGAGACGTTGATGCGAGAGTTGTCGAAGAGGTGAAAACTGCTGCGCGGACTGTCATCGAAAAAGATGTTGTCTGCGTTCTCTGCCACGAGCGCATTCCATTGTGCGGTATTGTAGAATTCGACAAAGCCGGTTGGGTAGCCCGGGTTCAAAGCGGCGTAGTCTGCTGCGCGGCGCACATATGCGGTGATCTCGCCGTTTACAAAAATCTCGAATGCGTTGTTGGTTTCCCAGCCACCAGTTTTGTAGCCGAACACGCGCAATTCGATATCCGGGCCGCCGGCGTCCGTGTTCAATACGGCAAGCTGATCCCGCTCAATGTAGAAATCCTCGATTGAAATGGCAGTGTCATAGCGCGTGTCGTCTTCTGCGGTTACGGCCTTGGCGTTGTTGAGTGAGTGGGCAAGAACGAACAGGTCGTTGCCGTCAGCGCCAGATCCGCGATCCGTATCTGACAAAACAAGTGTATCGCTACTGGCCTCACCTCGAACGATGTCGCGCGTTGCGTCCGGAATGCCCTCTATTGGACGCCCAACTTCTGCGGCAACCAGTACGTCATTGCCGTCTTCGCCGTACACCAAGTCGGTGCCCTCGCCGCCATAGGCATTGGTATTGCCCTGACCGCCACGCAACAGATCGTGGCCAATGCCTGCGGACAAGGTATCGTTGCCATCGTCACCATCGTTGCCGATCAGTGTGTCATCGCCCCTCTGGCCCTTGATCAGACCGTTGCTTTCTCCACCTGCAATGCGGTCGCCCAGATCAGTGCCAACGATGTTGTCATCCTCTGTTGAACCAATAAATAAAGCTCCAGAGGCCAGGCTAAGCATGGCCATCAAATACAGCATGTCCGAACCTTCCCAGGTGCAGTGCTGTGTCTATCTTGCTTTCGAGTTTACAAAGGTGTCCGAATTTGTGTCAACTCATCGGCCTATACCTAAAAAAGTGCGACGCCGGGTTCAGGTGGGCCAAAGTCGCGCGTTTGATGCCTGATCGGAAACACGAGTTAGGGTTGCGTGAGGTCTTTAGCGGTCGGGTGTGCGTTTAGCCCACAGATCGGGTCTGCGCGCCTGCGTCAGCTCTTCGGACATCTGTTGCCGCCACGCGGCGATCTTGCCGTGATTGCCAGACTTAAGCACTTCGGGGATGTCGCGCCCTTCCCATGTGGCGGGTCTGGTGTATTGCGGGTGTTCGAGAAGCCCGTTCGAGTGGCTTTCCTCAACCGCGCTTTCGGCGTTGCCCAGCACGCCGGGCAGCAGGCGGACGGTGGCATCCAGCATGGCCTGGGCTGCAATCTCTCCGCCGGTCATTACAAAATCGCCGAGGGACACCTCGGTCACGCCCCAATGTTCCAGCACGCGCTCGTCTACCCCTTCGAAACGCCCGCATAGCACCGTCACACCGTCACAACGCGCCAGGTCTTGCGCCATTGCCTGATCAAAGCGTTGTCCCCGCGGGGACATGTAGAGGATGGGCCAGCGCCCGCGTGCGTGCCCTTGCGCCTCGGCCAAGGCGGCGCTGACCACGTCGGCGCGCAAGACCATGCCCGCCCCACCACCGGCGGGTGTGTCATCGACATTGCGGTGTTTGCCGACCCCGTGGGTGCGCAGGTCGTGCGTGTGCAGTTGCCATTTGCCGTCCTGCAGGGCCTTGCCCGTCAGCGATGCCGACAGGACGCCTGGAAACGTCTCGGGGAATAGCGTGACAATCCGGGCCTGCCATACACCGACCAGATCTGGGGCCTCGTCCATCAGGGACGTGGGCGTGAGCGTTGGTCGAATGGCTTTGCGACCATGGGACTTCGGGGGCGTGCTCATGAGGTTTGCATCCTTGTGAGGATATCCTGTTTGGCGGCTTTGCGTTGGGCGCGGTCTGGGTATGCGCGGTTTGCGGCCAGAAGTTCAAGCAGGACATCGCGGGGCAGGCGCGTGTTGGAAGCTGCGACCTGAGACAGGTGACTGCGCAGTGGCGTAGGCACATCGCACAGGTCCAACAGGGCAGTTACCGGATCACCGCCGTCCTCAAACGTGGCTGTCTGGACAGGGTGCCCAACAGCGGCGTTCACCTGGGCAGCAATCGCCGGCAGGTTCGCGCCGTGTCCATATGCGTCCGCAAATTCGTCAAAACCAAGGGTCATGGACGCAGATTTCACGTGCTCCCAATACGCGCTTTCCAACCAGGATGCGGCGCTGCGTGTTGAGTAGAGAAAGGCGACCGGCACGCCCGGAAAGCGCGCCTTGATCACATCCGAATAAAGCTGCGCCAGATCAACAGCGGCGCTGTAATCGGCCAAAGACCCGCGCCCGGGCATGTGGCCTGACAACTCTTCGCCCGACAGCACCAAGGTTCGTTTGGACATCTCGGGCAGGTCGGCGAGCAATGCATCAAACCGCCGCGCAACCTTGGCCAGCGTCAACGGATCGCGCCAGGTGGAATAGCCACGGGTCGCGTGCATAAGGTCCTGCATCTGCCCTTTGAGCCGGATGGCGAGGGCGGGCATCAGGGCCTTGCGGTTGGCGCGCAGGCATTGCTGGATCGTGGAGGTGCCGGTTTTGTGAAACCCTGCGTGCAGGACGATTTTGCGCGGCATCACCGGGCCTGTTTGTGCGGCTTGTTGCGCGCGGCGCGCCAGTCGCCATCTGACATGTCCGAGCGGTTGAGGGCCAGCATCTGGTCGATCTTGTCCGGGTTGGGGGCGGTGTTGGCCGGCGGGGCGGCTGTGATGCGATCCAGCACAGAAGCGGGCAGGTTGCACGGATCCAGCACAGCAGCGGCAAGGTTGGCGGCGTGGCTTTCCATCGGAACTTCAACCACCTGCGCCGACGGCAGCGCACCGCGCACCGCATCAAGAACTGTGCTAAACCGCGCGGATGAAGCATATGTTTCCACATATTCCGCAAGCTCAAGCTGTATCCGCGTGGCCCTGAGATGTTGCACATAGCAACTGGCAAGCCAGGGCTCGGGGGCTCGCGTTGTGTAGACAAATGTGATGACGCAGTCGGGGTGCGCAGCGCGCCAGGCCTGTGCCATGGTTTTCGCAATCGGGGCCGCAGCGGCATAGTCCGTCAGCCCATGACGGCCCGGCATATGCCCGCTCAGATCCTCGGACGACAACAAAATGGTGTCATGTTCCCAGGGTTCGGCCAGCACTGCGGCCTCATAGGCGACCAGGCCGAGATCCAGTTTTGAGCGGCTGACGGAATAGGCCCGCGCGGCTTCGCACAAGCCAGCCACATCAGGCCGCAGGTGCAGATTCAGATGTGCCTTAAGATCGCCCGCATGCGCGGCAAGCGTGTTCTGGATGGTGGTCGTGCCGGTCTTGTGAAAGCCCGCATGGACAACCAGCCGCGTCGCCATCGCCTAGAACACCCCCTCGGGCGGGTCGGCGACAATGCGTCCCGAAGCGAGGTCGACAGTGGGCACCGCCGCTTGGGTAAAGGGCAGCAAAACGGTAGCGGTGGTCCCTTGGGCGTGCACCTCAAGCAGGTCGCTTGCCCCGTGGTTCTGTACGGATTTAACGCGCCCCAGAGACGTGCCGCCGGTGTCAAACACCTCGAGCCCGACAAGGTCAGTATAGTAGTATTCATCGTCTGGCAGATTGGGCAACTGATCCCGCCCCGCAAAAAGCTGCACGCCCTTGAGCGCGTCCGCCTGTTCCTTGGTGCCGACATCAGCAATACGCGCGACAAATCCGTTTTTCATTGGGCGGATCAAGGCAAGCGCGAAGCTGCGTGTGCCGTCTTCGGACCAGAGCGGGCTATAGGTTTCGATGTCGTCAGGTTGGGCGCAAAACGACTTGATCCGCACCTCGCCCTGCACGCCGTAAGCGCCGCTGATGGCCCCCACACAAATCCGTTCGCTACTCATTCCAGCACACTCCGTCGCGCATGGTGCCCCCGCTGGCATCACAGACATCTGCCGCCTGGCTGCGTTCAAAGAACAGGCCCGCAACAAAGGCAATCAGGAGCAGAACTGCAGTGCGGATCAGGCCAAACATGAGCACCTTTCAATGGACAGACAAGACCCGTGCATTTGGGCCACCATCGGGGTGTTTGTCCAGAGCGTGGTTGCGTTTGTACGCGGGGTTTGCGGCCCGATAACAAAAAAACGCCCGCCACGGCTTGATGCCGGGCGGGCGCAATTTTCACAACGAAACGGGCGGCTTACTCGGCTGCTGCTTCCTCTGCGGGGGCTTCTTCTTCGGCAGGAGCGGCGGCGGCTTCGGCTGCTGCTGCGGCTTTGGCGGCTTTCTCTTCCGCGCGTTCCTGTGCTTTCTTGCCGGGTGCGCCTTTTTTCATGTTGGCGCGGTCTTTCTTGGGCAATACACCTGCCGCTTCGAGCATGCGCGCGATCCGGTCTGTGGGCTGTGCGCCCTCACCGAGCCAGTATTGCACACGCTCCATATCCATTTTCACGCGCTCTTCGCTGTCTTTGGGCAGGAGCGGGTTATATGTGCCCAGCTTTTCGATGTAGCGGCCGTCGCGGGGCATACGGCTGTCGGCCGCAACGATGCGATAGAAGGGGCGCTTTTTGGAGCCGCCACGGGCGAGGCGAATTTTCATAGCCATGATGTATTTCCTTTTATTTTCAGTTGGGTGGTGGGCAGATTGCCCACCCTACGATTGGTGTTTCTGGTGGTGCTGAATGACTTCAGCGATGATGAAGTTCAGGAACTTCTTGGCGAATTCCGGGTCCAGATCGGCCCGGTTTGCCAAATCTTCTAGGCGTGCGATCTGCGCGGTTTCGCGCGTTGGATCGGACGGTGGAAGGTCGTGTTCGGCCTTGAGTTTCCCCACGGCCTGGGTGTGTTTAAAACGCTCGCACAGCGTGTAGACGAGGATCGCATCGAGACGGTCAATGCTGCTGCGGTGCTCTGCCAGCACTTCGGCGGCGCGGGCCACTGGGTCGCTCATTTTGGGGCTCCTGTCCGGGCAAAATTGGCCTGTAACAGAGTGGCACGATGGGTGCACCCCCCGCGCACCCATCGTGCACCCCCACCCTGTGGGTCGAGCAAGGTTTTGTTAATCAAGCGCCCATCCTTTCGGTTTGAACATCGGATCGGCGTAGTGGCCAATTTCCATTTCGATCCCGTGCGCAAGCTGGCTGTCCACCAGTGCGCCCGGAGCGGGGTGGCGATAGACCGCGTCAGAGCCGTCGATGGTGGCCGCGCCTGCGTCTTTGGTTGCGCCCAACCGTTCGGCCAGCCGGATGCTGTCAAGGTTCTTGGGGTCGATATAGCTGACCGCCCCGTCCCAACCGTTCGCATAGTAGTGTTTGCGCACTGCATGCGTCGCCTCGAGTGCATATCCCTTGCCTGCCTTGTCGGGCCAGATGATCCAGGCGATCTCCCGTTCGGGCCAGCCTGCGGGCTGCCAGCCCCCAGCCATACCATAGGTTTCATCCGTCACCTTGTCGTGGATCATCCACATGCCAAACCCGCGGATTTCCCAATGCCCGATCTCGGCGGCATAAAGCATCCAGGCCTCATAGGGGTTCAGCGGCCCGCCCATAAAGCGTGAGCGGTAGGAGGCGAAGGTCGCCTTGAAGTTCGGGTAATCCTCGGGCTGAGGGCCGCGCAGCATCAGCCGCGCGGTGTCGATGACGGGGATAACGGGATGGGTCATGCGGCCCCCCGGTGATGGCGATAGACATACCCTGGGCTGTCGGGTTTGGGTTGCGCCGCATCCACATCCAGCATCGCACCCAGCCGTTTGGCCAGAGCCACAGACGCGTCGTTGCCATGGGCGATGTAGCTGACGATGGTGTCCCACTTCAGGGCCGTCCAGGCGTGGTCGATACAGACCCGCGCCGCCTCGAAGGCGATGCCCTTGCCTTCGTGCTTGGCGTCAAAGAGCACCCAGCCGACTTCCTTTTCCGGCCAGGTTTTTGGATACCAGTGCCCGACGATGCCTAGGGGCGCATCGTCGCCTTTGTGCGTCACCACGAACATGCCGAACCCGTTCATCACCCAGTGACCGATTTCGGTACCAAAGAAGTTCCACGCTTGGCGTTCCGTCATGGGACCGCCGGTGAATTGTGCCCGCTCCGTCGCGTAAAACGCGATAAAGGCGTCGACGTCGCGGGGGTGCGGTGCGCGCAGCGTCAGCCGCTCTGTGTGCAGAGTAAGGGTGCCGGAAAGGGTAATCATGTGACCCTCCGGTGCCGGTACACGGCTGTTTCCTGCGCTGTTTCGCCGATGGGGAGGACCGCACTTGGATCGACGGTTGCGCCAAGTTTGGCTGCAAGGGCCTCGGACCGGGTGTTGCCCGGTGTGATGT
>JBCCBC010000008.1:0-26124 GCA_039814435.1 Pseudomonadota bacterium | reverse complement strand
TCGGCGACGATGCGGTGCTTGCGGCTGTCCCCTGCCCCGATGTTCACGGCAAACGCTGGGGTCAGCGCAGTGCCAAGGCGCGGATGGTCCGTGCGAAACTCTGGCGAGCCAAAGCTTTGCGCCGCTTCGGCATTGGCGACCTGAGCGGGCAGGTTGATGGATTGAGTGGCGTTCACCACCTCTTCGGCAGCGGCATCATCTGCGGCGGTGCTGGTCAGGATCGAGGTCACCGCCTCGCGTTTGCCGGGCAAGATGACTTCGCGTTCGGCGCAGGCCGTGACAAAGGTAAACGCCACAAGGCTCGCACATAGCGCGGTCTTGCCGGGGAAATTACATGCGCGCGCGATCTGCGCCGCGTGGGTGCCTATGCCGCTCATCGTCCCGCCCTTGTTACTCATCTGCAGTCTCTGTGGCCTGCGGTTCTCCGCCCAGCGCCACCATTGCCTGTAGGGCGCGTCGTTGCAAGCCTGCGGTCCCTTCGGCATCGTCCAGGATCATCTGGAACCGCGCATTTGCGCCATCAATATCGCCGCCTTGGATGTCCAACAGGGCCAGTTGTTCTTCGGCCAGCAGCCGCAGGGGCACCCCGGGTACTGCCAGTGTTTCGAACCCGGCACGCAGCGTTGCATCATCCGCCGTTTCGGTCTGCAACATCAGTGACTTGAAAGTAGCGATCTGGCGGTAGATCAACGGCACATCGCCGTTTGAAATGACCGTGTCCAGGGTCTGCACGGCCTGCACGCTTTCCCCAGCGTCGGCTTGGGTCCCGGCCGTCATGAACGCAAGCACCGCCGCACCTTCGGGCGTCTGGGCCGATACATCTGCCAACGCTGCGGCGCGGGCCTCGTCCTCGTTTTCAGCCAGAGCCGCCAACATTGCATCGCCCAAGGCTTCGGCGCGGGCGGCGTCCTGTGCACGAAGGTATTCGGAATACCCAGCCCCGCCGACGATGGCGACAATCACCAATGCCGCAATCCAGCCATAGCGTTTCAAGTAGCCAAACAACCGATCCCGGCGCACCTCGTCGGTGACCTCTTCGATAAAGCTGTCGGTGTCACTCACGCTCGTTTTCCCCTCAAGTGCTGGCGAATTGGCTCCGCCTGATCCGATCTTTGCGCCTCTCTTATCCTGCCCCGCAGCCCAAGCCAAGTGCCACTGGCCACACCTGCGGCTGCGTCAATTGGGCTATATTGCGGTTCCGTCTCAAAAAAAGTAATCTGAACTGGTTAGTTTAGTCGTATGCGTTCCTATATCGGTGCGATACATCGCCCGAAATTGACGTCGGCATACTATCGGAGAAATACGCGCATGCGGTTCGTGTCGTTTATATTGGCCATACTCGTGGCTGTTGGTTTGTATCTTTGGGTGATCGAGCGTGAGCGCACGATGGCCTTTATCAATGCCCAGATGGCCCCGCCCAGCGCAGAAGAAACGGCCGAGGGTGCAGGCGACACCGAAGAGGCGGCAGAAGAGGTTGAACCGGATACGGACGGTTTGATCAAAGTTGTGGTGCGCCGCTCCGTCGCGCGCGAAATCGACAGTGCTGTTATCCTGCGCGGCCAGACCGAAGCGACGCGGCAAGTGGATGTGCGGGCCGAAACAACGTCGACCGTGCTGTCACCGCCATTGCGCAAGGGGAACTTTGTCGAACAAGGGCAGTTACTGTGCCAGCTGGATCCCGGCACCCGTGATTCTGCCCTGACCGAAGCCCGTGCGCAGCTCGCCGAAGCCATCGCGAGCAAGACCGAAGCCGAAAGCCGCGTGCCCGAGGCCGAGGCCCGCGTCGTCGAAGCCCAAGCCCGTATTGACGAGGCTCTGGTCAACCAAAACGCCGCCCGCCGCTTGAGCGAAGGCGGATTTGCCGCCGAAACACGTGTGAAAAACAGCGAGGCCGAAGTCGCCTCCGCCCAAGCCTCCTATGAAGCGGCCCGCGCCAGCGTCAGCGGAGCCAAGGCCGGGCTGCAATCCGCAGATGCACGGATCCAAAGCGCCGCAGCTGCCCTCGCCTCCGCTGAAAAAGAGATGGAGCGGCTCGACATTCTCGCGCCCTTTGCGGGTGCGCTTGAAAGTGACACTGCCGAACTCGGCTCTCTTTTGCAGGCGGGATCGCTCTGCGCCACGGTCATCCAGCTGAACCCGATCAAACTGGTCGCCTTTGTGCCCGAAACCGAAGTGAACCGCGTCACGGTTGGTGCCATGGCCGGTGCGCGGCTCGCCGCAGGGGGTCAGGAAGTCACTGGCGCTGTGCAATTCCTCAGCCGTTCGGCGGACCCCACGACCCGCACTTTCCGCGTTGAAATCGAAGTGCCAAACGCTGATTTTGCAATACGCGACGGGCAAACGGCGGAAATCGCGATTTCAGCAGCCGGAGCCAAGGCGCACTTGCTCCCCCCCTCGGCCCTCACGCTGAACGAAGAAGGATTGCTGGGCCTGCGCACAATCGATGACGCAGGGGTCGTGGCCTTTGCGGGCGTCACCGTTGTACGCGATACGAACAAAGGCATCTGGCTGACTGATCTGCCTGACGAGATCAATGTGATCGTGGTGGGCCAGGAATTCGTGACCGCAGGCGTCCAAGTCGCGCCCACCTTTCAGGAGCAAACGCAATGACGGGTATTGTTGACTGGGCCGCCTCGCGCGCCCGCATGGTTCTGGCCTTTATCGTCCTGTCCCTTGTGGTCGGGTCATTCACGTATATCGGCCTGCCCAAAGAGGGCGAACCAGACATTGAAATCCCAACACTTGTCTTGTCCGTGCCCTTCCCGGGCATCTCGGCGGCAGACAGTGAAACGCTGCTGGTCCAACCGATGGAAACCGAGCTGGCGGATCTTGACGGTCTGGACCGCATGACCTCGACCGCCGCTGAAGGCTACGCAAATGTGGTGCTGGAGTTCGAGTTTGGCTGGGACAAGACCCAAGTCATGGCTGACGTGCGCGATGCCATGGACGGGGCCGAGGCTGACTTTCCCGACGGGTTCGAACAATACACACTGGACGAATTCAACTTTTCCGAATTTCCGATCGTCATCGTCAACCTGACAGGCCCCGTGCCCGAACGCACAATCACCCGCGTGGCCAAGGACTTGCAGGACGATATCGAAGCCCTCGATGCCGTGCTCGAGGCGAGCATCGTCGGCAGCCGGGACGAAATGGTCGAAGTGATCATCGACCCCCTGCGGCTTGAAGCTTACAACGTGACAGCGGGCGAACTGATCACTGTTGTGCAGAACAACAATCAACTGATTGCGGCTGGTGAGATCGAAACCGATCAAGGGGCCTTTGCGGTCAAAATACCCTCCTCTTTCGACGAAGTCAGCGACATCTACGCCCTGCCCGTCAAAACCAACGGCGACCGCGTCGTCACCTTGGGCGACCTCGCCCAAATCAACCTGACATTCGAAGACCGCGTCTCGACCGCCCGCTTCAACGGTGACGGCACAGTTGCACTGCAAGTGGTCAAGCGCAAAGGCTTCAACCTGATCGACACTGCCACCGAGGTCAAAGAATTGGTTGCAGAAAAGGCCAGCGAATGGCCCGACGGCCTGATTGCAGCGGTCGATGTAGGTACATCCAATGACATGAGCCGCGAGGTCGCGTCGATGGTTGGGCAGCTTGAGGGGTCCGTTCTGACGGCCATTGCCCTGGTGATGATGGTCTCGCTCGCATTTCTGGGACCGCGCGCCTCGTTCCTGGTGGGCTTTGCGATCCCGACCTCGTTCCTGCTGTGTTTCGTGCTCCTCGCGATCATGGGGATTTCTGTCTCGAACATCGTGATGTTCGGGTTGATCCTGTCCGTGGGGATGCTTGTGGACGGGGCTATTGTGGTTGTTGAATATGCCGACAAACGCCAACAGGCTGGCGTCGGCCCGATGCGATCATACGTTGAGGCGGCAACGCGGATGTTCTGGCCTGTTGTGTCGTCGACCGCCACAACGCTGTGCGCCTTTTTGCCGATGCTCTTCTGGCCCGGCGTTCCGGGTGAATTCATGGGCATGCTGCCCGTCACCCTTATCTTTGTCCTCTCGGCATCACTGATCGTGGCGCTGATCTACCTGCCTGTCATGGGCGGCGTTCTTGGGCGCCTGATCGATTGGCTGGCCGGGCAAAACGCACGCATCGCGTCGCTGCCCTTTTTGGCACACCTCGCGCTGTTCCCTCTCGCCGTTCTCATGCTGGCGGGCCTCGCTGGTATACCGATCCTGCAAGGCAACATTGCCGCAGCCTTTGCTGTCATGGATCAGCAAGACGTCTGGAACTCCGTGTTTCCAACTTTCCTGCGCGTCTTTGGGCTGGTCCTGGGCGGGGTTGCAATCGCCGGTTTTGCGATCGCCGGCGCAGTCGTCTTGGTCCTGAGTGTCTCTGGCATGGTCTTGCGTTTTGGCTGGGCCGGGATGTGGGCCGGGCGCAAGGTGTTTGGCCGACGCGAACGGTCGGTACACGCCGGCTACCAACGCTCCACATTCGGCTACGTCATCCAGGCCATCGCGGGCAATCCCGTCATGCCGCTCGTCATGGTCGGGGCGGTCTTTGTCTTTGTCGGCACCACGCTGATCTACTTCACCAACAACAACCGGGGCGTGGAATTCTTTGTGGCCACCGAACCCGAACAGGCCATCGTCTATGTGCTTGCACGCGGCAACATGGGGCTCGAGGAAAAAGACACGCTGCTGCGCGAAGTCGAAACCGTGATCAACGCACATCCCGGTATCCGCAGCGCTTTTGCCTTTGCGGGCGCAGGCGGGCTGAACGCCAACACCGGGGGCGCAGGCGCGCCCAAGGATGCTATTGGCCAGGTGCAGCTTGAAACAATCCCATGGGAAGAACGGCCAGACGCGACCGAAGTCTGGTTCACCCTGCCCTTCATCAACTACGACGTGATCCGCGACGTCAAAGCATCCGCTTTTGACGGGGACACGGTTCTGGATGAACTCACTGCACAGCTGTCGGAAATCCCAGGCATCCGCACCGAAGTCCTGCCACTGGCCCAAGGGCCTGCTTCAGCCAAGCCAGTGCACCTGCGCATCAGCGGCGACAATTGGGAGGACCTGCTGGGGGCGACCGCCACCGCACGCGCCCAGTTTGACGCGACCCCGGGCCTCGTGCGGATCGAAGACACCCGCCCCCTGCCCGGTATCGACTGGCAAATCGACGTCGACGTGCAAAAGGCCGGGCGCTACGGCGCAGACGTCGCGACCGTCGGGGCGATGGTGCAACTCGTCACACGCGGTCTGTTGCTTGACACCATGCGCGTCGACACCTCGGATGAGGAAATCGAGATCCGCGTCCGCTTGCCCGAAGAAGATCGAGTGCTGTCGACCCTCGACACGCTCAAGGTGCGCACCGCTGACGGTCTTGTCCCGCTGGCCAACTTCATCACCCGCACACCGGTGGCAGAGTTGGCCCAGATCAACCGGGTCGATCAAAACCGATACTTTGATGTCAAGGCAGACGTGGTCGACGGGCTGGTCAAGGTGGTGCCGACTGAGACCGCACCCGATGCAGGCGACGCAGACACAACGCTCGCCTTCCTGATCCCGGACGCTGCGGGCAACATCGTCTCGCTTGATGACACGCGCTACCGGGTGTTCGAAATGCTGCCCGCCGGCGTGACCGTCGAGCTTGCAGATGCGGTGCAGGACGGAACGGCAAAGCTGGTCCCAGTCAATCCCAACGAACGGATCGCGGTGCTGACACAGTGGCTCGATACCGATCCTTTCGCGATCGGGTTGGAACATGAATGGACGGGCGATCAGGAGGATCAGGCCGAATCCGGCGCGTTCCTTGCGCAAGCCTTTGCCGGCGCACTTTTCTTGATGTTCATTATCCTGCTGGCGCAGTTCAACAGCTTTTACAACGCCATCCTCGTGCTGCTGGCGGTTGTGCTGTCGACGACAGGGGTGCTTTGGGGGATGCTGATCATGGATCAGACATTCTCGATCATCATGACCGGCACGGGGATTGTGGCCTTGGCCGGGATCGTGGTGAATAACAACATCGTTCTGATTGATACATATCAGGAATATGAACGCTATATGCCCCGGATCGAGGCGATCATTCGCACAGCACAAGACCGGATTCGCCCGGTGCTGCTGACAACAATCACGACAATGGCGGGGCTTGCGCCGATGATGTTCGGGCTTAGCCTCGACTTTGGCGATGGCGGCTACACGGTGGACAGCCCAACAGCACTCTGGTGGAAACAACTGGCCACAGCCGTTGTGTTCGGACTGGGGATTGCAACCGTGCTGACGTTGATGGTGACACCGTCCATGCTGGCGATGCGGGTCTGGGTGGTCACCTACGCGATGTGGTTCAGCCAGCTGCTGGCGAAACTCTCTTTGGGTCGGGCCAGCAGTGCGGCACGTGACTGGTCGCTGTCACGGCAAACCGGGCGGATGCAAGCGCGCGAACTGGTCTGGGACTTTGACGACGAACCAGCATCCGACACAAGGCAAAGCGAGTTGCCCTTCCCCAACGCGCCGCTCAAAGCCGCCGAGTAAAGGGCGCAAAAACGATCAAAGGGCCGGGCACATCACCCCGGCCTTTTTTCGTTCACAGGGCTTGTGGGACGGTGGGCGGGGCGTCTTTGCCGTCAGGCAAACAGCGTCCGACCCCGTCACACATCCTCTGCTTGCTGGCGGGCCCACAACTGGGCATAGCGCCCTTCGGTGGCCAGCAATTCATCATGGGTGCCTGTTTCGACAATCACGCCCTGTTCCAGCACGACGATGCGGTCAGCCTCGGCAATGGTGCTCAAACGGTGGGCGATTGTCAGCACCGTACGGCCCTGCCCGGCTGCATTCAACGCCTCCTTGATGTCCTGCTCGGTCTCGGTGTCCAGCGCACTGGTGGCCTCATCCAGCAACAGAATTGGCGGGTTTTTCAACAAGGTGCGGGCAATGCCCACGCGCTGCTTCTCGCCGCCCGATAGCTTCAAGCCGCGTTCGCCCACAGCCGTTTCATACCCCTCTGGCAAGGCCTCAACAAAGTCGTGGATCTGAGCCGCCTTGGCTGCCGCCACCACATCCGCCTCACTCGCATCGTCGCGACCATAGGCAATGTTGTATCGGATGGTGTCATTGAACAGCACGGTATCCTGCGGGACCACGCCAATAGCGGCGTGCAGGCTCTCCTGGGTCACATCGCGCACGTCCTGCCCGTCAATGCGCAAGGCCCCCGCGCCCACATCGTAAAACCGGAACAACAAGCGCCCAATGGTCGACTTGCCCGACCCCGTGGACCCGACGATGGCAACCATCTGACCTGGTTCGGCCACGATTGACACCCCCTTCAGGATCGCGCGCGCCGGGTCATAGCCGAAATGCACATCGTCCAGCTCAACCCGACCGCCCGTCACCTTCAGCGGCTGCGCATCCGGGGCGTCGACAACTTCGGCGGGCTGCTCCAATAGATCAAACATCTCGCCCATATCGACCAGCGCCTGCCGGATTTCGCGGTAAACGGTACCAAGGAAATTGAGGGGCATGGTAATCTGGATCATGTATGCGTTGACCAACACGAAATCGCCCACGGTCAGCGTTCCATTTTGTACGCCAACAGCCGCCAAAACCATCACACCGACCAAGCCGCCCGTGATAATCACCGACTGACCAAAATTCAAAAACGCCAGTGAATAGGAAGTTTTGAGGGCAGCGGCCTCATACCGCTCCATCGCGCTGTCATACCGGCCCGCTTCGCGCCGCTCGGCCCCAAAGTACTTGACCGTCTCAAAATTGAGCAAACTGTCGATAGCCTTCTGATTGGCATCTGTGTCCTGGTCATTCATGACCTTGCGCAGCTTCACGCGCCACTCGGTCACAGCAAATGTGAACCAAACATACAAGGCAATCGTGACAGCCACGATCAGAAGATACCAGGCGTCAAACAACACCGTCAGCACAACACCGATCATCAACAGTTCAAGCACCAGCGGGCCAATGGAAAACAGCAAAAAACGCAGCAGGAATTCCACACCTTTGACGCCGCGTTCGATAATGCGGCTTAGGCCCCCGGTCTTGCGGGTGATGTGATAGCGCATGGACAGGCGGTGAATATGCTCAAACGTCTCAAGCGCCAGCATACGCAACGCACGCTGCGCCACTTTGGCAAAGATCGCATCGCGCAACTGCTGAAAGCCAACATTGAACAACCGGGCCACACCATACGCAACCGTAAGACCAATGGCCCCCAAGGCCAGGGGCGACACTCCATCGCCTGCCAGCACGTCAACCGCGTCTCGATAAATGATCGGGGTGTATACCGATATCAGTTTGGACAGGATCAGCGCCAGCATCGCCAGCACCACGCGCTTTTTCACCCACGGCTTGTCGTCAGGCCACAAAAACGGGGCAACCTTGCGAATGGTGCGCCAGCCGGATCGCCGCTCGGCCTGGGCTGTGTTGGCACCAGGCTCAGGTTGGGGGCGCACCGGTCCAGCCGAAGCTGGCGATGAGGTCGTATCTGCGGGCATGAAAAACGTCCTGTGGTTCAGACGCGTCTACATAGTCCGCCGCGCCCCAAGTTGCCAGAGCAACCCATGAGCAACGTAAGGGCCTGGCGCACGTTACTCAGGCAGTGCAAACACCTGACCGGGGAAAATCAGATCCGCATTGCGGATGCGGTCCCGGTTGGCCTCAAACACTTCGACAAACAAACGCCCCTCGCCGTAGCGGTCGCGCGCAATGCCCCACAGGGTGTTGCCGGTCTGTACGGTGATTTGATTGGCCGGGGACTCCGGGTCATCAATCTGTGCCAACACTTCGGGATCTTCGCGGCGGAACGGCGTTTCGACCCGGCTGGTGACATCACCCGCCTTGTTCAACTCATCCACACGCAAGGTGTAAACGCCCGTGTCGATCTGGGGCAGATCACCGCGCCATTTGCCCGTCTCGTCCACATCCAGATCTGCAATGGGGCGGTTATTGACGTAAACTCGGACAACTTCCGCTTCACCTTGGGCACGCCCGGCCAATTGCACATCGCCGGTTTCACTATAACTGATCGTGTCGATCTCGATGTTTTCGAGGGCCTCAGGAGGTGTCGTGTTCAACACCTCAACCCCGTCCGCGGTGGAGCGCAAGACCGTCACTTGCGGTTCAGGGGTTGGCTCCGCAGGCGCTTCTGTCTCCACTTCGGCCACAACCGGTGCGGGCTCTTCGGCCACAGGCGCAACCGCCTCAACCTCCGAAGCCACATCAGGCAACGCGGCAACGTCATCAGAGGCCGGCTCCGCACTTTCAGCCGCAGGTGCGTCGGCGATCACTGGCGCGGCCTCTTCTACTGCGGGAGCTGGTGCCTCTTCGGCTTGCGCAACCAAGGCATCTATTGGGGCCGCCTCTTCAGCCGGGGCGACTGCCTCTGGCGCGGTCGCCTCAGGTTCAGCCTCCGCCACGGGGGGTTCATCAACCGCTGCAACGTCTTCTTCAACAAGCGCAGGTTCAACCTCAGCTTGGGCAACCTCTTCAGGGGTAGATTCTGTAGCTGGCACCTCAGCCACAACCTCAGCTTCGGGCTCACTTTCGGGTTCTGCCACAGCTTCAGGCGCTTCAGCCGCAACCACAGGCTTGGTTTGAGGCGCGAGGATCACCTCATCCACCGATGCGATCTCATCCGCGCCCACACGGGCCACAACGGTCAGCACGCGGGCCTTGGCGCTGTCAGGCAGGATCGTGATGGCGGCAAAGGCCCCCCCTTGATCCGTGGTGACGGACGTATTCTTGGCCCCGTCCAGCAGCACCGACACTTCGCTGCCTGGTGCAGCGCGGCCCGCAATAATCGTCAACCCATCCGGCTCAAGGCGCACCTCATCAATCGACGGGGGCTGAGGGGCAGCAACATCAGGTGCTGGCGCGGCGACAACTTCGGGGGCTGGCGCAGGAGCGGCCTCGGGGACTTGGGCGGCCTCAACAACTGGCACGGGCGGCTCCGTCCCCGCGTTCTGCGACGTGATATACACACCGGCAGAAACTGCCACAGCGGCGACAACCGCAACTGACGCAATCATCCCCCCATTTGACCCAGCCAATGCAGCCAATTTGGACATTCTTTGCCTTTCCCACACCAAGGTTCGCTTGGTTTCGTTGCGCTTGCATATCAGGCGTCATAACAACGGTCAAAACACTGCCGCATTCAAACAATCACTTTCCTGCGCCCACCCTCGGAGAATTTCATGCCAAAACCGTCAATCTGTGTCTATTGCGGGGCCCGCCGGGGCAAGCATCCGTCTTTCATGAGCGAGGCCGCAGCCCTTGGGGCGGGCCTTGCTGAACGGCGCTGGCGGCTGGTTTACGGGGCGGGTGATGTCGGGCTGATGGGGGCCGTGGCACGTGCGGCCCAGGATGCAGGGGGCGAAACCTTTGGTGTCATTCCCCAGCATCTGGTCGATTGGGAAGTCGGGAAAACCGACCTGACCCGCTATGTGGTGACCGAAACCATGCACGAGCGCAAAAAGGTCATGTTCATGAATTGCAACGCAGTTGTCGTGCTGCCCGGCGGCGCGGGTTCCCTGGATGAGCTGTTCGAAGTGGTCACGTGGCGCCAACTGGGCTTGCACGATAAACCTATTTTTCTCGTGAATACAGAAGGTTACTGGAACCCTCTGTTGGCCCTACTCCGTCAGGTGGTCGACAACGGGTTTGCCGAATCCAGCTTGCTCGATTTTGTGACCGTCACCCAAACGTCGCAGGAAACGCTGGAACGTCTCGCCTTGATCGTGCCCGCTCCAGACTGACATAGCCACACAAGTGCTGTCGTGCCTGCGAACAAAAACGTATGGCACCATACACCGGCGCATTGTTTACAGCGCGGCTTGAGCATACGCGTCGCTCAGCGAAACACGCACGCCCTCGCCTGACCCGGTGCACGCGCCCACACTCAGCCAAAACAATCAAATCGCCCGCCGCACCTACACAGCCGGGGCCCCGCTGCGAATTGTGACGGTTTTACCACAAGGGCCCACCCCAAAACGACAACGCCCCGCCTGCTGAGACCAGAGGCGGGGCGCAAAACCTAAGGAGTCGCGCCAAAGCGCGCCACCAGATCACATGCGGGATGCGACGTTTTCCCAGTTCACCAGGTTGTCGAGGAAGTTCGACAGGTAGTCTGGGCGCTTGTTGCGGAAGTCGATGTAGTAGGAATGCTCCCATACATCACAACCCAGCAGCGCTGTCTGACCAAAGCACAGCGGGTTCACGCCATTTTCAGTCTTGGTGACTTTCAAACCACCATCCGCGTCCTTGACCAGCCACGCCCAGCCGGACCCGAACTGGCCAGCGCCGGCTGCTTTGAACTCGGACATGAACGTATCAACTGAACCAAAGCTCTCGACGATAGCTTTTTCCAAATCGCCCGGCATTGCGCTGGCACCGGGCCCCATCATTTCCCAAAACTGGTTGTGGTTCCAAAGCTGGCTGATGTTGTTGAAAATGCCGTTCTGCGCGACGGCGGATGCATCATAGGTGCCCACGATGATCTCTTCGAGGGACTTGTCAGCCCACTCAGTGCCCTCAATCGCCTTGTTGCCGTTTGTGACGTAGGCGTTGTGGTGCAAGTCATGGTGAAACTCCAGCGTCTCGGCAGACATGCCGTGAGCGGCAAGTGCGTCGTGGGCATAAGGAAGATCGGGAAGTGAAAAAGCCATGTGGGCCCCCTTGGGTTCGAATTTCAGCTCTGTGACTGACAGATTGTGCACTGTGCCGCAAGATCAAGGCGGGCGGGCACAAAATCTGAAGTGCGCAGTGCCTATCCAAACAGCGACTTCTCAGTTGATATCTTGCACGTGCCCGACCCAAACGGGCGATTGTCATAGCCGCGCACCAGCGCGCGAATGTTGAACGCGTTGGTTTCGGGGCGATACTGTAGTGTATAGGATAGGTTAAATGACTGTGCCCCGGACTTCAGGTTTTTGACATCCCATTTCAGCCGATAATGCCCGTTCCCCAATTGGCTCAGCGCCGCAGGGATCGGTGCATCATAGGTGGCCATCACCAGATCATCGACAACAGCCGCCTTGTTTTTCTCAAGGTCGATAGAAAATATAATCCGGTCCCTGATAAAGCCGCGGCCTTCGAGGGACGACATGCTGCAATCATAGGTTGTGGTATCCGCAAGTGCGGCGGGGGCACTCACGGCAGTGATACTCAATGCAGCAACAATCGAATTCAATCTCATCGTTAAAAACCCTTTCAAGGCCGACTATGACGCCAATATGCATCTAATCGCCCTCAGGTTGAAAGAGCCAATGTGTTTTAAAGCCAGATGATTGTCAAAAGACAGCCGGCGCACTGCCTTTTTGCGCCGCAACGCACAGCAGGTCGAACAGGTACTGGGCCTGACTGCGAAAACATATGATCTGGAACCTGTCTTCGTCCGTCAGCCAGATCGCCGCCGCCACTTGGGACATACGGGTGCGTCTGAACATACCGGGGCGACAATTGCACGGGCTCACATCGATTGGGGCCAGTTTTGCCATCACCTCACGGGCCTGCGCGCCCGACAGATGAAACACAGCGCGTGCATCCGATACATCAACTGCAAGCATATGTAGCTTGGACAGTTTCCGGTTCAGCGTCGCGAGCGTGTCTGCCACATCGGCGTAAGGGCAGAGCACCAGAATTTCGTCCGGCGACATCCAGCACAGCCCGCGTGCGCCCTCGCCCGTCGCCTCTCCGGGTCCGGGCATAGTGGCGCTTGTGATCGATTTCAGGGCCTTTTGCAGGGCAGATGCGGACAGATCCCCGCGCAGGGTGATCATGCCCTGTACTGGGGCTTCGGCGATGTGCGCAATGCCGTCCGAAAACGTCGCGCCGTTCAATGCGGTCACAGGTTCAGACATTCTGCTTCTCCCCGTCCGGGTCATAAAACACTGGGCTTACGATCTTGGCCTGATAGGTGGTGCCGTCCGTTCCGGGAAACTCCAGCACCTCGCCCATGCGGTCGGGACCGTGCAGGACCAGCCCCATCGCGATGCCTCGGCCCAGATTAGGCGAGTGGTAGCTTGAGGTGACGCGACCTTGCATATTGCGCTGTCCGTTGGCGTTGGTGCCGCTGGCCACGGCATAGGCCCCATCTGGCAAAACAGCACCGTCAACGGTTTCTAGGCCAACCAGCTTCCAACGATCCGGATCGGCCATGTGGCTGCGCAAATGCGCGCGTTTGCCCAGATAGTCGTCCTTTTTCTTGGAGAGCGCCCAGTGCAAGCCCAGGTCCTGCGGGATTACCGTGCCGTCGGTTTCATCACCAATCATGATGAACCCTTTTTCGGCACGCAGGATGTGCAGCGCCTCGGTCCCGTAGGGCATCACACCCAGATCGGCACCAACCACCATCAACGCCTCCCAAAACGCGCGGCCCTGGCTGGCTTTGACGGCAATTTCATAGCTCAACTCGCCCGAGAACGAGATGCGATAGACACGCACATCAAAGTCGCCCAGGGTCCCGTCCGCCCATTCCATGAACCCAAGCGCATCCTTGGAGACATCCATGCCACCCAACGCCTCAAGCGCGCGGCGGGCATTGGGCCCGACGACCGCGACTTGTGCGAATTGTTCGGTCACGTTGGCTACGTAAACGTTCCAATCCCACCATTCGGTTTGCAGCCACTCTTCCATATGGGCGTGAATATGCTCGGCCCCGCCAGTTGTGGTGTGACACAGGAACGTGTGTTCATCGATGCGGGCGACAACGCCGTCATCGATCAGGAATCCGTTTTCGCCGCACATCAGCCCATAGCGGCATTTGCCTGGCTTCAGCGTGCTCATCATGTTGGTGTAGAGCATATCCAGGAAACGGCCCGCATCCGGCCCCTTGACGATGATCTTGCCCAGGGTCGAGGCGTCCAGCAGGCCAAGGTTTTCGCGTACATTGCGCGTCTCGCGCATGACGGCGTCGTGGACTGTTTCGCCCGAGCGGACATAGGCGTATGGACGCCGCCACTGCCCCACAGGCTCCCAGTCGGCCCCGTTCGCATCATGCCAATCGTGCATCGGGGTGCGGCGGATCGGCTGGAACACGTCGCCACGCGCCTCACCGCCAATGGCCCCCATGGAAATGGGAGTATAGGGGGGGCGGAATGTGGTTGTGCCGGTCTGCGGGATTGGCTGGTTCAGGGCATCCGACAGGATGGCCAGCCCGTTGATGTTGCTCAGCTTGCCCTGATCTGTGGCCATGCCCAGGGTCGTGTACCGCTTGGCGTGTTCTACGCTTTCAAACCCCTCTTGGGCTGCCAGCTGCACATCAGATACTTTGACATCGTTCTGATAATCCAGCCATGCCTTGCCCCGCAACGCGGGGCCGGCCCCTTGCGGCATAAGCCACACAGGTGCCATCGGCGCTTCTTCCACACTTTCGGCGTCAGGGGCGGCGCCCGCTTTGCTGTCAAAGCCAGAAGCTTTGGCCGCGGCCCCACCTTTGGCATGGGCATCGCCCATGATCTCGACCAGGCCAAAGTGGCCGTTGGCCGCTCCTGCGGGACTAACAAAGGCGGTGCCGTCAGCACCTGTCGGTGCCTTATCCACATCCGGGCGGAACATGGCAAAATCGTTGTCCCACAGCAGCTTGCCACCGCAATGGGACCACAGGTGGACAACCGGCGACCACCCTCCAGACATCGCAACCGCGTCGCACGCGATTTCTTCCAGAACAGCGCCCTCTCCGGCTTGCGCACAGACCGCGACACCAGTGACCCGCTTGGTGCCCAGCACCTTGGCCACACCGTGACCCATCATCACGCGGATCCCGGCCGCTTTGGCTTGGGCCATAAGGGGGCTGTCGACCGGCAAAACACGCGCATCCAGCACCGCAGGCACATCCAAACCCGCTGTTTTAAGGGCTATTGCGGTGCGATAGGCATCGTCGTTGTTGGTCACAACAACCGTGCGATCGCCAACGCTGACGCCATAATTGACCGCGTAATCGCGCACAGACGCAGCCAGCATGACGCCAGGAACGTCGTTTCCGGCAAAAGAAAGCGGGCGCTCGATCGCCCCTGTCGCCGTGATCACGTGCCCTGCGCGAATGCGCCAAAGGCGGTGACGCGGACCATCTGCGTCCGGTGCGTGATCGGTCAGGCGCTCATAGCCCAGGACATATCCGTGATCATAGACCCCCGCCCCCATGGTGCGCGTGCGCATCGTCACGTTTGGAATGGCAGACAAGTCTGACACTATTTCCTCCACGACCTTATCCACAGGCTTGCCATCAACCGTTCCACCATCGACCGGCGCACGCCCGCCCCAATGGGCCGTCTGCTCCAATACAAGGACCTGCGCACCGGTGCGTGCCGCCGCGCGCGCCGCCTGCAACCCGGCAATGCCGCCACCGATGACCAGCACATCGCAAACTGCATAGAGGTGTTCATAAGTGTCCCAGTCACGCCCTTTGGGCGCTTGGCCCAGGCCCGCGGCCTGGCGGATGAACGGCTCGTACACATGTTTCCAAAGCGGGCGCGGATGGATGAACATCTTGTAGTACAAGCCCGCCGGCATGAAGCGCGACAGCTTGGCATTGATGGCACCCACATCGAATTCCAGGCTGGGCCAGTGGTTCTGGCTCGTCGCAAGCAGCCCTTCAAACAGCTCAGTCGTAGTGGCGCGTTGGTTGGGTTCGAACTTGCCCTCAACGCCCAGATTGACCAGCGCATTGGGCTCTTCGGGCCCGGCTGCAACGACCCCACGCGGGCGGTGGTATTTGAACGAGCGCCCCACGAGCATCTGATCGTTGGCAAGCAGAGCCGACGCCAGTGTATCGCCTTCGTACCCTTTGAGGGGTGTGCTGTTAAAGCTGAAGCGCAGCGGCTTGTCCGTGTTCAACAGCCGCCCTTTGGTTGCCAGTCGTGTGCTCATGCGTGACCCTCAGCTTGGGCAGAGGCGTCGGCACCTCCGGCAGGAATTTTATAGAAACAGAGAAGGATCAAGACAGCGTTCTCCAGGACCAGCCAGGCCGCTTGGCCGAGATTGCGTCACATAGCGCCTTGGGGGGTTCCAGCGTTTGGGCTGGATAGGTGCCAAACACCTCAAGCGTCATGGTGCAGCGCGCCACGTGAAACCACTTGCCGCACCCATAGACATGACGCCAGCGTTCAAAATGCACCCCCTTGGGGTTTTCGCGCATGAACATGTAGCTTTCAAAATCATCGTCCGTTGACCCCGGTCCAAACCGGGTCAGATGCGCCTCTCCTCCGGCGTGAAATTCGGTTTCTTCACCGGTTTGCCCACAACAGGGACAGGTCAGGATCAACATGGGCAACCTCGAAACGATGGGGGCAACACGCCAAAGGCGGGCGCTGTGAAGCGCCCGCCTGATGCGGTGTAAGCAGTGTGAGTGGTGTTATTCGGTTGCGACCGGAGCCGGCAGATCGTCTGTCGCAGGGGCGATAAGATCCTGGCTGACCGCGCCGTCTTCGCCGCCGCCACCGATAGAGCCCAAGAGCGCAAGCAGCGCGATAAAGCCCACGATAACCGCAAATGCGATAAGCAGGCCGCGCCCCGAGACGCCGTCACCGCGATGAAGGTTCGGGTTTGGATAGTCTGACATGATGGTGCCTCCTTTGTGTGGAGACCCATCTGACCGCTCCGGACGCCGCGCACAACGTCACGGCCAAAGGGGCGCAAAAACGGGCTGCGCGTCGCCAGTTTTGCCATGCCCAACTGGCCGCGTCCCGCCGGTTTGGCGAAATTGCGTGACCTAAGCCCGCCCCGTGTGGCAATGTCAGCGCAAGTTGACAGGAGAGAGCCATGAGCAAGGAAATGGGGGCCGTTCTGGTCTTTGGGGCAATCATTGTGGGGGCGTTGGTTATGTTTGCTCTCGAACAACGGGCGGCTGCCAAACGCAAAGCGGCCCGTGGCGGGCGCGAAGTTGACGTCAGCAACCTGATTGCCTTTGGGTCTGCCGCTGGTGAAGGCAAAAAGACGATTGAATAATGTCATGATGGGATAATCCCGTCGATCGCCAGCGACCCGAAACCCCATTGGATAGTTCCAATGCAAACAACGAGCGTTTGAACGAACAGCGCCAGACGAACTTCGGGGGGCGTAAAAGGCGATGGTGGCAGACCATTGTCAGCCGTTATCAACGAAGATTGCCCGCGCACCTGCAACTCCGTGACCACACAACCAAAAATTAAAACACCGAGTGCTACCGTCAGCGAACCAAACCTTTCGAACATGTTCGGCCCAAAGAGTTGCGCTGCGTATACGCCGCCCAAAACCCCAATGATTATGATAATCAAGCCACTTACGATTGGATGGGACAAAACAAAAATTGCTTTTTTGTCAGCTTGGTAAGCCATCAGTGCGCCACCCCTGCCGCCACCGACTCGTCGATGAACTTGCCCGCCCGGAACCGGTCGAGCGAGAATTCATCCGTCAGGGGCGAGCGTCCTTTGGCCATGAGTTCGGCCATGGCCCAGCCCGAGCCGGGGATCGCCTTGAACCCACCAGTGCCCCAGCCGCAATTGATGAACATGCCCTCAACCGGCGTTTTGGACAGGATTGGCGAACGATCCCCCGTCACATCCACGATTCCGCCCCACTGGCGCAGCATCTTGAGGCGGGAAATCATTGGAAACGTCTCGATCAGCGCACGCACGGTTTCCTCGATATGGTGGAACGACCCTCGCTGGGTATAGTTATTGTACCCATCCGTGCCGCCGCCAATCACCATCTCGCCCTTGTCCGACTGGCTCATGTAGCCATGCACCGTGTTGGCCATCACAACGACATCCATGCACGGCTTGATCGGTTCCGAGACCAGAGCCTGCAACGCGACGGATTCGATCGGCAACCGGAATCCCGCCATTTCGGCCAGGTGCCCGGAATGCCCCGCCACAACCACGCCCAGCTTGTCGCAGTCAATTGACCCTTTCGAGGTGTCCACGCCCACGACCTTGCCGTTTTCGCGGCGCACAGCGGTGACTTCGCACTGCTGGATCACATCCATACCCATATCCGAGCACGCCCGCGCATACCCCCAAGCGACGGCGTCATGGCGCGCCGTGCCACCACGGGGCTGCCACAGCGCCCCCAGTACCGGATAGCGCGGGCCGTTGATATCGATGATGGGGCACAGCTCTTTGACTTTTTCGGGGCCAATAAATTCAGTCGACACGCCTTGCAGCGCGTTGGCGTGGGCGGTGCGCTGATAGCCCCGGATCTCGTGCTGGGTCTGCGCCAGCATCATCACGCCGCGCGGACTAAACATCACGTTGTAGTTCAGATCCTGGCTCATTGTCTCATAGAGCGAGCGGGACTTTTCATAGATCGCCGCCGACGGGTCCTGCAAATAGTTTGAGCGGATGATTGTGGTGTTGCGCCCGGTATTGCCACCGCCCAGCCACCCCTTTTCAAGGATCGCCACATTGGTGATGCCAAAATTCTTGCCCAGGTGATAGGCGGTGGCCAACCCATGCCCGCCTGCCCCGACAATGATAACGTCGTATTTTGGCTTGGGCTCGGGCGCACGCCACGCGCGTTCCCATCCGGTGTGGTACCGTACAGCCTCGCGCGCAATCGCAAAGGCGGAATAACGTTTCATGGGCGCGCGCCTCCGGCACTGGAATCGATCAGGTGGACTACGTGGGATTAATGGCCGAGAGGGCAATGAAAAAGGTCCGCCCGGGCGGCACTTTTTGTCAGTTTTGCGACACCTGGGGCACGCGCGACAATGCGCGCTCACAATATGCTGACCTACGCGCGGGCGCTCCGCGCTGGTTTGTCCCTTTTGCTACGTGGGCCAAGCGGTTACATGGCACTGCAGGAGGACATTGACCCACTATGCTATTCTGGCTCATCACGGCTGTTCTGACGGTCCTTGTGATCACCGCTCTGGCGCGCGCATTGGTGCGCAATGCCGACGCGGACCGCCCGCCTGCGGCCTATGATCTGGACGTGTACCGCGACCAGCTCAAAGAGGTCGAGCGTGATCTGGCCCGGGGTGTGGTTTCTCAAGCAGACGCAGAGCGCGCCCGGACCGAAGTGTCGCGGCGCATTCTGGCTGCAGATGCCGCATTGCAAAAACACGAACAACGCAGTGGCGAAACCGGCGGGGCCGTTCTTGCCGGGGTGACGGCGGCTGTGGTGATTGCCGGGGCCTACGGGATGTACTTGCAACTGGGCGCACCGGGATATGGCGATCTGGCGCTCAAAGATCGGATTGAAGCCGCGCAAATCCTGCGTACGCAGCGCCCCGACCAGGCCGCCGCCGAGGCCGGGTTGCCCGCACGGCAAGGGACCCAAGGCGAGGACCCGGATTTTATCGCGCTGGTCCAGCGCCTGCGCGAGGCTGTCGCGGCACGCCCTGACGATGTTCAGGGCTGGGAATTGCTCAGCCAGTCCGAAGCGCGCCTTGGCAATTTCGCAAATGCCCACGCCGCCAAGGCTCAGGCGCTTGAGGCCAAGGGGGGTGAGGCAGGGGCTCAGGATTTCTCGGAGTACGCCGATTTGCTGATCCTTGCGGCGGGGGGGTATGTCTCTCCGCAAGCTGAACAGATGCTGGAACGCACCCTTGCGCTGGACCCGGCTGACGGACCGGCGCGTTACTACTACGGGGTGATGATGTCGCAAACCGGGCGGCCTGATACGGCGCTGCGGGTGTGGGATCAACTGCTGCGCGAAGGACCGGCAGACGCACCATGGATTGTACCTATTGAAGCTCAGATTGATGAGATGGCAATGCGCGCAGGTGTCAACTATGCGCGCCCCGCTACAGGCACCGGGCGCGGACCATCAACCGCAGATATCGAAGCGGCGGGCGAGATGAGCCCGACCGAACGGATGGACATGATCCAAGGCATGGTGACCGGGCTCAGCGACCGGCTGGCCACAGATGGCGGACCGGTCGAGGATTGGGCACAGCTGATCTCGGCTTTGGGGGTTCTTGGCCAATTGGACCAGGCGGCAGCCATCTTTGCCAACGCACAAGACGTGTTTGGATCCGACCCCAGTGCGATGGACGCCCTGAACCGGGCGGCAGACCGGATTGGCCTGCAATGATCACGGATGATGCCGACACGTTTCTTGCGGCCCTGCCCCCGATGCGCGCGCTTATGGGGCTGGATTTGGGGGACAAGACCATAGGGGTGGCCGTGTCCGACACGTTCTGGTCCGTGGCCACACCGCTTGAAACCGTGCGGCGCAAGAAATTCGGGCTGGACGCTGCGCGCTTGCAGACCCTGATCACAGAGCGGTCGGTGGGCGGGGTCGTCCTTGGATTGCCGCGCAACATGGACGGCTCTGAAGGGCCGCGCTGCCAGTCTACTCGCGCCTTTGCGCGCAACTTTGAAAAACTGTGGGATGGGCCGATCACGTTTTGGGACGAACGGCTCAGCACTGTGGCCGCAGAAAAGGCGCTGCTCGAGGCGGATACGACACGCAAACGTCGCGCAGAAGTCATTGATCACGTTGCGGCGGGGTATATCTTGCAAGGGCTGCTGGACCGGCTGGCAGTGATCAAGAGGCAAGTATGAGCGACGTTCCCCAAAACCTGGTCTGGACCCGAAACGAGATCGAAAGCCCCTGTGTACAGATCTGCGTGATCCACCCTGAGACACGGCTTTGTACAGGCTGCGCCCGCTCGATCGATGAGATCGGGGCATGGAGCCGGATGAGTGCCGAAGCGCGCCGCGCGGTCATGGAAGAGTTGCCGACCCGCAACGCAGCACCCACGGGGCGGCGCGGTGGGCGCGCCGCACGTCTCAAACGGTGATCGGAGACTGACGCAGTCTCCGGCTGTTTTCCGACACGGAAAACGGGTACACTTTCCGGAAATCGTGTGGATTTCCAGCCGTTCTCCGCCCCGGAGAACGCTACGCCGCTAACCACTCCGCTGGATCGTGATACTCCGGCCTGAAAAACGCGATCATGCGGCCTGGCCCCACCGGCCCTTGCCAGGGCGCTGTACCATGCAACGCAAAGCGATGGATTAGAAAGCTCTGACCCGGTGCGGCATGTATCTGGACCGGCGCGATGCGGTCAAATACGTCCCGCCGCGCTGCATGATAGGCCACAGTCAGGTCCACATCACCTATTCCACGTGCACCAATTGCAGCGCGCAAAGCCGCCCCAATGATCCGGTGACTGCCTGGCCACACAACGGTTGGTGCCGCCGCCAGAGGGTTCAGCGGGATCCCAAGGATATAGGCGTGGAACTCGCGCGCATATCTGCGCCTCCGCGCGCCTTCTGGCAGCAGACCATCCACATGCGCCGCACAGCGCCGGACCCGGTAGTTGTGATTGGCCACACTCTGATCCGGATCCCGTTGCGGATAGCCCGGATAAATGATCGACAACTGCGCACTGTGCTGGGCCAGATCCGGCACATGATCCTGCCACGGACCCTGCAGAGCAACCCCATCAATCGCTCCGCTGGCATCATTGGGCAACGCATCAACGCCGACAAACCATGTCTCGCCGTGGCGTAAATTGGCGCGGCGCGCCGCTGCGTCGGCTGCGATACGCTCTGCCACGCGGCGCGCGGCGTGCGCCCAGACCACCACACGCGGATCACCGTCAAAGACGGCAAAGCCGTCCCGCTCCATCATCCCAAAAGTGCCTTGCGCAGCATATTCACCGCCACCAGCACCAAGAACACGGCAAACACCCGTTTCAAAGGGCCAGGGTCCATCGCGTGGGCCAGCTTGACACCCCAAGGCGCCGTGATCAGCGTCATCGCGATAATGACCGCAAAGGCGACCAGATTGACCGCCCCAATCGTCATAGGGGGCACAGGGCCGCTCATACTGACCAGCAAAAACCCGGCCACGGCCGGGACCGCAATCAGCACACCAAATCCCGCAGCCGTGGCCACAGCGCGGTGAATTGGCATGTTGAACAAGGTCATCAATGGCACACCAAAGCTTCCGCCACCGATCCCCATCAACACCGATAAAAAACCCATGCCCGGTGACAATGCCGCACGCCCTGCCCCTGTCGGCATCGCGTGCCCCAGACGCCACGTGGCGCGGCCAAACCCCATGTACAGACCGACAGTAAGTGCCAGCACCCCAAAGATCGCCTGCAAAGTCGTGGATTGCAGCTGCGCCACCACAAGCATGCCCAAGACCGCGCCCACCACGATGCCGGGTGCCCAGGTGCGCAGCACATCCCAGTCCACCGCGCCTTTCTTGTGGTGGCTCATCACAGAGCGGACCGAAGTCACGATAATGGTGGCCAGTGACGTCGCCAGACACATCTGCATCAGGTCGGGACCGTCATAGCCAAGGGTCTGAAAGGCGTAGAAAAACGCAGGCACGAGAACAATGCCACCACCCACACCCAGCAAACCGGCCAGCACGCCTGCAAAGGCGCCGATCACGGCCAGCACAAGCAGCATTTGCAATAACAGGGACAGATCAGGCATCAAACAGCACTTTCGCTAGGGTGCGGGCGTGCTACACCGCTTTGGCCGTGTGGGCCAGCGCCGTGACATGGGACAATGCGGCGAGAACCAGCTCAGGGCCTGCGCCCTCGCGTGTGGCCCCCTCGCTCAAACTGCGCCGCCAGCCGCGCGCGCCGGGGCGCCCAGCAAAAAGGCCCAGCATGTGACGGCTGATCTGATGCAATCGTCCGCCGCCGCTCAGATGTGCTTCTATATAGGGGAGCATGGCGGTGACCACATCCTCGGCGCTGGTGGTTTCGGTACCCCCGAAAATGCGGCAATCCGCCTCTGACAGGATATCCGTAGGCTGGTGATAGGCCGCGCGGCCTACCATCACACCATCCAGACCCGCATCCAGCAACGCCTCCACTTCATCAAGCGTCGCGACACCCCCGTTGATCGAGATATGCAAATTCGGAAACAGCCCCTTCATCCGCATCACCAGATCGTACTCAAGGGGCGGGATATCCCGGTTTTCCTTTGGGCTCAGGCCCTTGAGCCAGGCCTTGCGCGCGTGAATGGTGACGCGCTCGCACCCCGCAGCCACGATGCGGGACAGGAATTCGGGCAGCACCTCTTCGGGGTCCTGCTCGTCTACGCCAATGCGGCATTTGACGGTCACAGGCACATCGACAGCCGCCCGCATCGCTGTTACGCACTCCGCGACGAGGGCGGGATCGCGCATCAATACGGCACCAAACGTGCCCGACTGCACCCGATCCGACGGACAGCCACAGTTCAGATTAATCTCGTCATACCCCACACCTGCCCCCAAACGGGCGGCCTGGGCCAACTCAACCGGATCCGAGCCGCCAAGTTGCAGCGCAACAGGGTGCTCGCTGGCGTCATGATCCAGCAAGTGCAGCGCCCCGCCGCGCACAAGTGCAGGCGCTGTCACCATTTCGGTATAAAGCAGCGCATTGCGGCTGAATTGACGGTGCAGATAGCGGCAATGCCGATCCGTCCAATCCATCATCGGAGCCACGGATAATCTGCCACTTATGCCAATCTGGGATTTTACCGCCTTTTCCAATACTAAGCTCCGAATATTCAGGTTCGTCTATGTTCGATATCTTGCCACTTAGGCCCATTATCTGCTATACTTACGACACATGTTGTAAATCATGGGCACCATCATAAAGCCTCGCTGCAAGAGTGGCACCATAGCTTGGCTCGCACAAATCTCAGTGATGCGGCAAGGTAAAGTTTTACTTCGCGAAAGTCAGACATTCGAGCGCAGATCAACCGCTGCGGCGTGGATTGAAAACCGCGAAGAAAGCCTGGCACGGCCCGGTGCCCTTGATGCGCTCAAATCTCAACCAAAAAGCAAGAAGACACCGACTTTGGCCGATGCCATCGACAGGTATGTAGGCGAAAGCAACAAGCAGATCGGCCGGACCAAGACCCAGGTTCTGAAGAGCATCAAGACGTTTGATATCGCGGACCAACACTGTGAGGCGATAACCAGCGCCGATATCGTCGAATTCGCGCGAGAAAAGCTCAACAGCGGTGTTCAGCCTCAAACAGTCTCCAACTACCTTTCCCATCTCGGTGCGGTGTTCTCCATTGCCAGACCCGCTTGGGGCTTTCCACTAAGCGCGCAGGCTATGGAAGACGCCCGAAAAGTGGTGAAAAATAGTGTATCACCGGCAATAGCCAAGAACGAGTTCTGCACCTGTCACGGTTTCGTGCCGCTCCTTTGATAGCATTTACTGCAGCAAAGGAGATTTACTATGAGACTGAATCGCACGGACAAATTCCGGCAAGATGCGGTGCGTATCGCGCTGATGAGCGGGCTGACGCGTAAACAGCTGGCTGGTGATCTTGGCGTTGGTATGTCAACGCTGAACAAATGGATCACGGCATATCGAGACACAGACGTGGTGTCTGAACCGCCCCAGTTTTCCCGGAGACTGTTTAGTTCTTCTCAAGTGACGTTATCGAGTGTGTTCATGTTTGCATAAAAGGCCTCCTCAGCTTCAGTTGGCGTGATGTATCCAATGGGTTCGAGCAGGCGACGGTTGTTGAACCAATCGATCCATTTCAAGGTTTCCCACTAGACAGCGTCGGCGGATTTCCATGGTCCCAATCTGTGGATGACTTCGGCCTTGAACAAGCTAAAATCGTCTCGGCCAGCGCGTTGTCGTGGCTTTCGCCAACGGTTCCTACACTCGGTTTAAGGCCCGCGTCCACCAACCGTTCTGTGTATTTGATCGACAGATATTGGCTACCCCGGTCGCTGTGATGGATACGGCTATCTGCGGGCCGTCTTTCATAAAGCGCTTGCTCAAGCGCATCCAAAACGAACTGTGTTTGCTGCGATCTCGAGGCGCGCCAGCCGACAATCTTGTTGGCGAACGTATCGATCACAAACGCCACATAGACAAACCCCTGCCAGGTTGAGACATAGGTGAAGTCCGACACCCAGAGTTGGTTGGGCATGGTCGCGCAGAACTGCCTGTTCACTCGGTCCATTGGGCACGGCAAAGCCTTGTCTGGCCAAGTCGTTTTGCCCTTCTTGCCGTGCCTAACGCCTTCGATCCCAATGTCACGCATGAGCCGTTCAACCACTGCCCGGCAGTGCATGTGTACATGCACGAGAGGGGGTGCAGCGGGCGATATCAAACTTCTCTCGTTTCATCGCATGCCAAAGCTTGCGCGCTCCATAGTCCGACAGGTTATCTTCCCAAACACGCTTCATCTCTGGGCGCAGTTCAGCGTCGCGCTTGGCCCGATCCGACGCCAGACCCGGGTCACGCTCAACGGCCAGATGCGCATAAAAAGTGGAAGGAGCAATCTGCAGAACACGGCAGATCGGCTCGCCGCCCCACACCGCTCGATGTTGTTTGGTAAACGCGATCATTTCCGAAATGGGCGGTCGAGCTCCGCCTGAGCAAAATATGCTGATGCCTTTTTCTGGATCTCATTGGCTTGCCGAAGCTGGCGGTTCTCACGTTCCAACGCTTTGATCCGGTCACGTTCGCCGGTCGTCACCCCATCACGTCGACCGCTGTCTGTCTCAACACGCCGAACCCACGCCCGAAGCGTATCAGGCCCACAGCTGATTTTCGGCGCAATCGATTTGATCGCAGCAGACTGGCTCTCAAATTTGCCCTGATGCTCGAACACCATCTGTACTGCACGTTCGCGCAGCTCAGGTGAGTATCTGTTTCCACATTTGTTCTTTTCCATAACCAAGTATCTTTACTTCTGGGTCTCCGGCAAACAAGGGGCGGTTCAATATCAGCTACGTTTGGACCCGGGAGGGCTGGCTGTATCTGGCTGTAATCTTGGACCTGCACTCACGCCGTGTCATTGGTTGGGCTGTAAGCCACCGCATGAAGCGAGACTTGGTAATCCGAGCGTTGAATGTGGCCATAGCGTTCCAACAACCGCCTAAAGGCTGCATTCATCACACGGATCGCGGGTCGCAATATTGTTCCCACGACTACCAGAAAATCCTGCGTCAGAATGCCTTCGAGGTGTCAATGAGCGGCAAAGGCAATTGTTACGACAATGCAGCAGTCCGGACGTTCTTCAAAACCATTAAAGCTGTGCTGATCTGGCGACGGTCATGAGAAACCCGGCGGAAGGCAGAGATGGCCATCTTCGAATACATCAACGGCTTCTACAATCCACGCCAACTGCACTCAGCACTGGGATGGAAAAGCCCTGTCGCATTCGAACGAAAGGTGGCTTAAACAAGCATTTGGGGCGGCACGAAAGCGTGACAGGTCCACCTCAGCCTTTGCGATG
>JBCCBC010000227.1:0-2942 GCA_039814435.1 Pseudomonadota bacterium | reverse complement strand
TTTAACTACTCACCTGATGGCCCGGTGGGCTTGCTGCAAGGAAAGAAAGCCATTCTTGCCGTGGCCTCCGGCGGTGTCCCGATCGGGTCCCAGGCAGATTTTGCTACTGGATACATGAAACAGGTTCTGGGCTTTTTGGGCATCACAGATATCGAGATGATTGTGGCCGAACGGGTCGTCCCGCGCGGGGACGAAGCCATTGATGAGGCAATGGCACAAATCGAAGCGCTGTAACGTCCCTCGGTTGGTTGCCCGATGAAGGTGGTCACCAACCCTGATAAAATAGTGATTGGCCTGAACTCACCTGACACGGCACAGTTTGCGCGACGCGCATTGCCGCAAAAGACGAAAAAGGGCCAATCATGACTTCCCACCTGACGCGATGGATCTGTCCCGTCGTTTTTGCACTTTTTCTGGCCACCAACTTGGCGCAGCACGCATATGCTCAATCCGTGCAGGGTCTGCCGGATTACGTGGTCGAAGAATTCGGTCAGCCCCCGGTACTTCCAACAGGCCCGCTCAGCGCCGAGGTGCAAGAGGCCATCAAGGTCGCTTTCGTTGACAGCGTTACGCAACAAACATGGGGCAATGACCAATTTGCTGCTTTGGATGTGATTGAAACCTCCGGCGATGCGCGCATTGTCTGGATCATCGCAGACCTGATGCGCTTTGTGCCCGAACCGCAACTACAGACGATCTTGGGCAACGCCGCCGGTCCCCTCCTTGGTAAAGAGGTGCCAAATCTCAGCCGGTGGGGGTTTGTCACGGATCATCTTATCGCGTGGGATATCCCCGCACCGCCGGACTACCTCGCCATCAAAGCCCAAATCTTTAACGGCATCATCCCCGGCTGGGAGAAGATCTTTGTCGAAGGCGATGTAGACTGGCGGCTCGTGTCTTGGGGCGGCGTGCTGATCGACGACCGCGCATATGACACGACGGACGAGGCATGCAATTGCATCCCCGCTGCCGACAACCCCGCCGTGACAGGCGCCGAAGACGCTGATTGGCTGGCGGATGAAGACATCGTCTTCGGGATTGAGGTGAACGGCGAATACCGCGCCTATCCCCGTCAGATCATGGAAGTGCGTGAAATGGTGAATGATACGCTCGGCGGTCGCGATCTGGGCATCCCCTATTGCACGCTTTGTGGGGCCGCGCAGGCGTTTTTCACCGATGGCCTGCCAGAAGGCATCGAACGTCCAATCCTGCGCACCTCGGGTCTGCTCAGCCGGTCCAACAAGGTCATGTATGATCTGACCAGCTGGTCGGTGTTCGACACATTCCTGGGCAAGGCTCTGACAGGTCCGTTGGCCGACAAAGGCATCACGCTGGATCAGGCCACCGTGGTCACAACGGATTGGGGCACATGGAAAAAGGCACATCCGGGCACAACCGTCCTGGCGGAATATCTCGCTCTGGGTCGCAAGCCCGATTTCCGCAACACCCGCGATGCCAACGGCCCGATCTTTCCCGTGGGCGATGTCGATCCCCGACTGCCCGTGCATGAAGATGTCATTGGTGTCCTCACCGCATCGGGAAAACCCGTCGCATTCCAACGCGCGCCCGCCGTGCTGACCCTGCGCGCGGGCAAAGACATCGCCGTTGAAAACGTCCGCCTCGTCATGGACGCGGGTGGCATTCGCGCCGTCGACGCGGACGGTTCTGATCTGGGCAGCCACCAGGCCTTTTGGTTTGCGTGGTCACAGTTTTATCCGGAAACCGAGCTTTGGAACGGCTGAACCACCGCCCGTCAGAAATGCACAAAGCTCAGCTTGTTTCCGTCGATGTCGCGCACATAGGCCCCAAAGAACTTTGGCCCATATTGCGGACGCGGCCCCGGCGCGCCCGCATCCGTCCCGCCATGGGCAAGGCTGGTTTCATACGCCAATTCCACCTCGTGCGCAGAGTCACATTTTAACCCAACCATATTGCCATTACCGGGCGCGGCACTTTCCTCATTATACGGCACCGCAAGCCACAGCCGCCCCCCGCCGCGCAATTCATAGCACACGGCATGGGGCAGATACTCTGCAATGGGCGCCCCACCGATGGCAGGCATCACCGCGTCATAAAACGCACGCGCTTGGGCCACATCGTTCGACCCGATCATCACATAATTCAGCGACATTTTTCGCGCTCCGCGCATTCCAAGCATTCCAGTACACCGTGCAATCGGGGCACCGGGATACGCAACCAGAAATTGGGCACACTGGGTCAGCAATCGCGGATCATGCACGAACCACATGCAACTTGACTCAACACTCTGCACCTCCTAAACCCCGCGCAATTCCGGAGTGATCACAACTCCGGTCCCTTGGCCTATGCCGGGATCGCCCCCCACCAGCGAGTTTCGCCCGTGGGGGCGCTTGTCGTTTGGCCGATCCGCGTTCCGTGCTTATGTTCGGGGCAAACAGAAACCGGTTGAAAGGACACCGAGACATGTTTGAAAATCTATCCGAACGTCTCTCTGGCGTTTTTGACCGGCTGACGAAACAGGGCGCGCTGTCCGAAGACGACGTGAAAACTGCCCTACGTGAGGTGCGCGTTGCCCTGCTTGAGGCCGACGTGTCGCTGCCCGTTGCCCGCGATTTCGTCAAACGCGTTCAGGATGAGGCAACCGGTCAAGCGGTCACCAAATCCGTCACGCCGGGCCAACAAGTCGTCAAGATCGTGCACGATGCGCTGGTCGATACACTCACCGGCGAAGGCGAACCGGGGTATCTCAAGGTCGACAACCCACCCGCCCCGATCCTGATGGTCGGCCTTCAGGGTGGCGGTAAGACGACGACAACCGCGAAACTCGCCAAGCGGCTCAAGGACCGCGAGGGCAAGCGCGTGCTCATGGCCTCGCTCGACGTGAACCGCCCCGCTGCGATGGAACAGCTTGCCATCCTCGGCGTGCAAATCGGCGTCGACACACTCCCCATCGTCAAAGGCGA